>DATKLR010000238.1:0-17812 GCA_035542295.1 Gemmatimonadales bacterium
ACCTCGGCCAGCGTCTCACCCGCCTTGACCGCGTCGCCCTCCTTCTTCTTCCAGGCGACGAGGCGGCCCTCTTCCATCGTGGGCGAGAGCGCCTCCATCACGATCTTGGTGGCCATCGCTACAGCGTGGGGAGGTAGAGGACCTGGCGGGCCGCCTGCACGACCTTGGCGGCGTCGGGCTTCGCGAGCTTCTCGAGGTGGCGGTTGTACGGCATCGGCACGTCCGCGCCGGTCACCCGCAGCACCGGGGCGTCGAGGTCGTCGAACGCGGCGCGCTGGATCTCGTCCACGATCTGCGCGCCGAACCCCGCCACCGGCCAGCCTTCCTCGACCACGACGCAGCGGTTGGTCTTCCGCACCGAGGCCGTGATCGTCGCGGCATCCAGCGGGCGCAGGGTGCGGAGGTCGATCACCTCGGCCGAGATCCCGTCCTTCTCCAGCTCCTCCGCCGCCTTGAGCGCCACCGCCACCATCTTGGCGTGCGAGACCAGCGTGACGTCCTTCCCCTCGCGCTTGACGTCCGCGACCCCCAGCGGGATCACGTGCTCGCCCTCGGGCACCTCGCCCTTGGTGTTGTACAGCATTTCCCCTTCAATGAAGATCACGGGGTTGTCGTCGCGGATCGCGCTCTTGAGGAGCCCCTTGGCGTCGGCCGGCGTCGCGGGGGTGACGACCTTGAGTCCCGGCACGTTGGCGTACCACGCCTCGAAGGACTGGGAGTGCTGGGCGGCGAGCATCAGCGCCGCGCCCCCCGGCCCGCGGAAGACGATCGGCATCGGGATCTGCCCGCCCGACATGTAGAGCATCTTGGCGGCGGAGTTCACGATCTGATCGATCGCGAGGAGCGCGAAGTTCCAGGTCATGAACTCGATCACCGGCCGGAGGCCGACCATCGCGGCGCCCACGCCCACGCCGGCGAAGCCCAGCTCGGTGATCGGCGTGTCCACCACGCGCATCGGCCCGAACTCCTCGAGCAGGCCGCGGCTGACCTTGTACGCGCCCTGATAGACGCCGACCTCCTCGCCCATCAGAAAGACGCGGTTGTCCCGCGTCATTTCCTCACGCAGGGCCTGATTCAGCGCGTCGCGGTAGGTGAGGACGCTCACCGGTCAGGCCCTGTACACGTCGGTGGCGAGCGCTTCGGGGCCGGGCTCGGGAGACTCGTCGGCGAAGCGCACGGCATCCGCCACCTCGTCCACCACGTCGGCCTCCATCGCCTGCCAGCGCTCGTCGTCGAGGATCCCGTCGGCGCGCAGCTTCTCCGCGAAGGTCAGGATCGGGTCGCGGGCCCGCATCTCATCCACTTCGTCCTTGGTCCGATAGTGGCCGTGGATCGGGTCCGACATCGAGTGACCCATGAAGCGGTACGTCCGGATCTCGAGCAGCGTCGGCGTGTAGCGGTCGCGGGCCCGGTGCGCCGCGCGCGCGACGGCGTCGCGCACCGCCAGCACGTCCATCCCGTCCACCACTTCGGCCGGCATGTCGTACGAGCAGGCGCGCTGCGCCACGTCGTAGATCGCCGACGCGCGCTCCAGGGCCGTGCCCATGCCGTAGCGGTTGTTCTCGCAGATGAAGATCGCCGGCAGGCGCCACAGGGCCGCCATGTTCAACGCCTCGTGGAACGCGCCGTTGTTCACGGCCGCCTCGCCGAAGAACGCCACCGCCACCTGGTCGCCCTCGCGGTACTTGATGGCGAACGCCACGCCGGTCACCAGCGGAATGTGGCCGCCGACGATGGCGTGCCCGCCGAGGAAGTTCTTCGACACGTCGAACAGGTGCATCGAGCCGCCCTTGCCCCCCGAGCAGCCCGTCGCCTTGCCGAACAGCTCGGCCATCACCGCGCGCGCCGTCATCCCGCGCGCCAGCGCCTGGCCGTGCTCGCGGTAGCTGGCGAGCACGTAGTCGTCGGGGCGCAACACCGCCATCGTCCCGACGGCCACCGCTTCCTGGCCGATGTAGAGGTGGCAGAAGCCGCCGATCTTGCCCAGGGCGTACGCCTCGCCCGACTTCTCCTCGAAGCGGCGGATGAGGAGCATGTCGCGCAGCATCCTGCGCAGGGCGTCGGCCTCCTTCGCCGGCTTCTTGTCTGGAGCGGGGGCGGCAGCGGCGTCGGTCATCGGGTGCTTGGGATCAGAAGGAGGCCATCGCGCGCTCGGCCTGTTCCCACGCGTGATAGGAGGAGCGAACGAGCGGGCCGGATTCGACGTGCCGGTAACCCATCTGGAGTCCGAGGCGCCGGAGGTCGGCGAACTCGTCGGGCGTGTAGAACCGCGCGACCGGAAGGTGCGCGGCCGAGGGGCGCAGGTATTGGCCGATGGTGAGGAGGTCGACGCCCACGCCACGGAGGTCCCGCATCGCCGTCAGCAGCTCCTCCCATTCCTCGCCGAGCCCGACCATCAACCCGGACTTGGTCGGCAGGGCGCTTTCCAGCGTCTTCGCACGGGCCAGCAGCTCGAGCGCGCGATCGTAGCGGCCGCCCGGGCGCGCCAGCCGGTACAGCCGACGCACGGTCTCGAGGTTGTGGTTCAGGATGTCCGGCTTCGCCTCGACGACGATCCGAAGCGCCGCCTCGTTCCCCTTGAAGTCGGGAATGAGCAGCTCCACCGCCGTGTCCGGCAGGCGCAGCCGCGTCTGCTTCACCACGTCGGCGAACTGCTCTGCGCCGCCGTTGGGCAGGTCGTCGCGGTCCACCGAGGTCACCACGATGTACTTGAGCCCCATCGCGGCCACCGCTTCCGCCAGGCGGCGCGGCTCGTCGACATCCAGCGTCCGCGGCGTCCCGTGCGCCACCGCGCAGTACGCGCAATTCCGGGTGCAGACGTCCCCCAGGATCATGAACGTCGCCGCGCGGTGCTCCCAGCACTCGCCCACGTTGGGGCAGTGCGCCTCCTCGCAGACCGTGGTGAGCTTCAGCTCCTGCATCACGTGGCGGACCTGCGCGTAGTTCGGCCCGCCGGGCGCCTTGACCTTGAGCCACGGCGGCTTGCGGCCCACGGCATCCGTGACGACCTGGGGCGCACGCCGGGGCGCGATCTGGATCAACGGGAGCGGTGACCCCGGCAGCGGCGTCTGCTGAATTGCGAGCGGCGCGGCAGCTGTTTCCGGCGTGGAGGTGTGCTCCGTCCGGCGCGGTTGGCTAGACATTGATGGGGCGTAACATAGCCGGGGCGAAAAGCCGGGGCCAGTTCGCGTCAACCGTCCGGTTGACGCCTGTCCTTGAGGTCCTTCAGCTCCTGCTCGATGGCGGGCGGCACGACCAGGTTGTCGGCGATCTCGGCGATCTCCTCAGCGCGGCGCCATTCGCGCTCGAGGTCCCGGACCTCGGCCTGCTCGTCGACCGCCATCTCCATCGCGAGCCCTTCGGCGCCGCGCAGGGTGGAGATGGCGATCTCGCGCCGCGCGGAGTCGGCGAGGAGCTGCTCGGGTCCGCCGTGCCGTTCGACATACGAGGCCGCCTCTTCTGCCTTGCGCTTGATCCGCCGCCCCTTCCGGAGGTTCACGTAGGTCAGACCGTGCCGCAGCGCCAGCTCGGCGTCCGTACCCTCCAGGATCGCGCCGGGATGCTCGCACTTGGGGCAGCGCAGCAGCAGGGCGAGGTCCTGGTGGGTCGTGTGGGTGAAGCGGGCGTGCTGCACATGCTTGGCGCGGAGCACCATGACGGAGCCGCAGTGGCCGCAGACCGGCGGCTCGATCCCGATCTTCCGGTTGCCGACGGACCACACGTAGACCTGGTTGCCGATGTTGGGGGCTTGCCAGAGGAAGCCGCCGATCGAGCCGCCGGCGGCGACGTTGAGGGCGACGGTGGCTCCGATGGCCACGGCGGTTACGGGGATGATGACCTTGAGGCGCTCGCGCTCCCGCGCCTTCAGCCGCTCGCCGTAGCGCCACCCCGCCATCTCGATGCGGGGCGGCTTGCCCACGCGCACGACGTCGTACGCGCCGGCCCGGACCAGGGCCACCTGGTCGGTGGTCGCCGCTACCCGGCCCTGCGCGGCCATCCTCTCGAGGGCGCCGATCGCATCCAGGCGCGTATCGAGCGGGGTCAGGTTCCAGCGGCCACAGCGCTGGCAGATGACCCAGGCGCGGCTCTTCCACTCATCGAAGGCGAACCGCTTGCCGACGCGGAGGCCGGAGGCACCGCCGTCGCCGCCGAGGGCGCCGGAGCAGAACGCGCACGTCGTGTACACCAGAGGGTCCTTACGGACGCTCGTCGAATCTGGTGACGGCGCAAGGGGAGATGTCCCACGCGGTCTTCCCGTCGAGCATCAGATCGCGGACGATCTCACCCGTGAGAGGGCCGAGCAGGACACCTTTGCGGCCGTGGCCGGTGGCATACCAGAGTCCCGCCAGGTCGGGGTCCGGGCCGATCATCGGGCGGCCGTCGGGGGTCATGGGACGGAGCCCCGCCCAGGTGCGCAGGATCCGCTGACCGGCCAGCGACGGCAGCATGGTGGTCGTGCCGGTGAAGACGGCCGCCAGACCTCCGGGCGTCGTTTCCTTGGCGAACCCGGCCTTCTCCATGGTGGAGCCGAGGATGGCCTCTTCGCCGCGGGGGACGATGTAGGTGTGGCGCCCGAACAGCACGCCGGTGGGCTCACCCGGGGGCCAGGTCACGACTGCGATCTGGCCGCGCACCGGCTCGATCGGGAGGGCACGTGGGAGGCCGTGCAGGGCGGGGGACCACGCTCCCGCGGCGACCACCGCCTGGCGTGTCGCGTAGCGGCCGCGCGCCGTCTTCACGGCCGTGACGCGCGCGGATGCGCTCTCGATGCCGGTCACCTCCTCGTGATCTGCGACCTCGGCGCCGTAGCGGACCGCGTCGGCCAGCAGGGCGGCGGTCAGCGTCACGTTGTTGACGCGCGCGTCGTCGGGGGCGAGCAGCGCGCCGAGCGCCGCCGGCCCGATGCCCGGGTGACGGCGCGCCAGCTCGGCGCGGCCCAGCCACTCCGCCTTGAGGCCGAGAGCGCGCTGCGCCTCGACCTGGGCCTGGAGCTGACGCGCTTCGTCCGCGTCCAGGGCGACCTGCACGCTCCCGCCGCCGGCCCAGCCCACGGCCACGCCGGTGCGGCGGTCGAGTTCCGGTACGAGCTCCGCGTAGCGCCCCCGGGCGGCGATGGCCAGCGGGAGAATGGGATCGTCGGCGAGCACTTCGACCTGCGGCGTGAGCATGCCGGCCGACGCCCCGGACGCTTCGCCGCCCGGCATGGCCCGGTCGAGGAGCAGCACGCGCCGGCCGCGGGCGGCCAGCGCGCGGGCCGTGGCGGCGCCGACGATGCCGCCGCCGATGATCACGCAATCATAGCTGGTGCTCATCTCAACCTGCTTGCGTGAAACCCGGCGCCCGATAGGTTCGTAGGGCCGATCAAGGCACGTACGGGAGGTTCCTGATGTTGCGCAAGGTCCTGGGCTTCGCGGCATTCGCCGTGGTGGCCTTCATCGTTATCCGCCTGGCCCTGTGGGTCATCAAGATCTCGCTCGGGCTGGTGTGGACGGTCCTGACGCTGGCGCTGGTCGGGGTGGTGGTCTACTGGGTGATCAAGCTCATCTCGCCGTCGACGGCGCGGCACGTGAAGGACGTGATCTCCGGGGAGCACCGGAGCGAGGGCGACCTCTAGCACCCGTCCGTGCTGCGCGACGCAGGCCGAGCGCCCCGGAACAGCGGGGCGCTCATGCGTTGCGGCCGTCACCACGGAGGCACGGCGCTCGAATGGACGTGCCGGATCCGCCACCCGGCCGCCGGCCGCTCGAGCACCAGCGTCGCCCGGCCCCGCTGCACGATCCGGCCGCCCCCGCCCGTCCAGCGGTAGACCGCGACGACCCACGCGAGCGCCCCCGAGACCTCGGTCCGGATAGTCTCGATCGTCGCCTCGCCGCGGCCGATGAAGGCGGCGAGCCGCGGCCGCGCTTCCACCGCGATACCGCTGTTGATGAAGTCCGCCCCCGGCGCCAGCAGCGTGTCCGCCGCCTCGTCGCCACGAGCCTCGGCCGTGACGAACGCCTCCGCGACCGCGCGCGCTGCCGCGGCCTCCCGGGCCGGGTCCACTCCAAGCGGTGCGGTGGCGCTGGGCACGGGGCGGCCGGCGCACCCCGCGAGCACCACGGCTGCGAACGCGGTGATGACGGGGAATGGCGGGCGCCGTGCGGGCGGCGCGACGGACGCCTCCCAGGTCGGAGCGGCTCCGGCCGGCGCGCTAGCGACGCGCCAGCGCGGCATCCACGCCCCACACGATGAGCGGGACGAGCAGCTCGTGATGCCCGGTCAGCAGGTAACCGGCGCCGCCATCCTGGGTCGGCCGCTGGACCACGTTGAGGCGCGGACGGTAGTGCCGGATCATGTCGCAGTCCACCGCCGTGAAATGCGTCGGTTTCCCCGCGCCCAGGTTGCGGGCGATCGTGAGGGCCTTGAGGAACACCTCGGGGAGAACGACCGCACTGCCGAGGTTCAGCACGACCCCACCGTGATCGAGAGCCGGCAGCGCCGCCGCCAGGCGGCGGAAGTCGCGGAACGTCAGCTCGCCGGTGGCGGCGCCGTCGGCGTCGGGGTGCTGGTGGATGATGTCGGCGCCCAGGGCCACGTGCACCGTGACCGGGATCCCGCGGTGCCAGGCGGCCAGCAGCACGCAGGCGTCGCGCCCCGGTACCGCGCCGCGGCGGTGGAGCCAGTGGGCGAGCGCTTCGCCCAGCCCCATGCCCTCTCCGCGTCCCGCGGCGATCGCGGCGTTCATCTCCCGCCCGGTTTCTTCCGCCATCCCGAACGTGCCGTCGCCGAGGCCGGCGGCCACGTCCTCGCTCGTGCCGCCGAACGCCGCCAGCTCGAAGTCGTGGATCGCGGCGGCGCCGTTCATGGCCACGTGGGTCAACACGCCGCGGTCGAGGAGATGGATCAGCAGCGGACCGAGCCCCACTTTGATGACGTGCCCGCCCACCAGGGCGACCACCGCCTTGTGGCGCGCCGCGGCCGCGATGTCGGCGATCACCGCCCTGACGTCCCGCGCGGCGAGGACGTCCGGCAGCGAGTCGAGGAAGGCGTCGAAGCTCCGTGGCTCGGACGGCACTTTGGCCAGCAGGTCCGGATCCACTTTGTTCGCCCGGCGCGCGATGGGGATGGTCTTCACGCCCTTCAGATCGGCCTCGGGAATCCTGCTCCCCTCGCTCACGGCGATCTCCGGTTGCGGAGGCTGATCGTGAGGTAGCCGACGGACATCCAGCTCTTGATGAGGAGCGGGATCCGCGTGGAGTCCGCGGCGAGATACACCTGCGCGCGGCCCCCTTCGGCGAACATGCCCCGGCTCTTGAACACGGGGCGAATGACGATGGCGGCGAAGCGGCCGGCCGGGACGCTCACCGAATCGTCGCCCAGGACGTGCAGGGTGACGGGGTTCCGGTCGGGCCGGAAATAACGCTCGTACTCGTACGTCTGGCCCGTGTCCAGCGGCACGGTGCGCGCGAAGTAGAAGAACGACATGTCGTCGAGCGGCTGGGCCGTCGTCGGCAGGGTGTCCCGGTCGTCCTGGACGAAGTAGCCCCGGTCCGGGAAGATCTCGTAGGTGTGCTGGTAGAGCCGGCCGTCCTCGTTGTTGTTCTGGACGAACCGGCGCGACGTGAGATCGTACACGCTGAACCACGACTCCAGCGTGTCCGTCATCGAATAGAAGATCGCGCTCCCGTGGACGGCGAAGCGGACGTGGTAGGTCGGCTCGCCGCGGATCGAGTCGATGCCGACGACTTCCATCTCGGCGTGCCCGACGCGGAAGATGCCGAACTTGACCTGGTACTCGAGCCGCTCCCCCGGCGCGAAGGGGACGCCGAGCGGCACCGTGTCGCGGACGGCGCGCAGCCGCGGCCGCGGCGCCTCCCGCGTCGCCGGCCCCCCCGCACCCAGCGTCAGCGCCGCGGCCGCCAGCAGGACGACGCGCGTCAGGAGGACGGCACCGACGCGGGCGCGCTCCCGCGGGATTCGCCGCGTCCGCGCGGGCGGCTGCGCTCCGGGCGAGCGCCGCCCGGCGGCTCGGGCCGCTCCCGGAACGGGCCGCCGGTCCGCAGCGCCCGCCAGACCTGCCAGACCGAGCGCAGGGGCCTGGCGCGGGACGGACGCCGGCGCGGCCGCGCCGCGCTCGTCACCGGCACCACGTCCACCCGGCGCGCCTGTGCCGCGACGGCGCGGAGCAGCTCGACATCCGCGGCCCACCCCTCCCTGGCCAGCAGGGGCCGGCCCCCGCGCGACGACAGGACGCGCGCCAGGGTGATGAGGCGCATCGCCTTCAGCGTGCCGACGTGCTCGAGCGCGCCGGAATCTCCCCCGCGCCGCGCCAGCAGCGGCACCAGGCGCCGGGCCAGCCGCTCGGCGCGCGGCATCCCGGGCCGCCGCCGGTAGTCGGCCAGCACCAGGTCCGCGCCGCTCTCGATCCGCTTCACCATCTCCGGAATGTCGTCCGGCGGGTCGGAGAAGTCGGCCTGCAGCACCACCGCGAGGTCGCGCTTCGGCCGGTCACTGCGGGACGTCGCAAGCCGGAGCAGCTCCTCGAGGCTGCGCGCGTAGCCCTCCCGCTCCCGGTGGGTGACGAGGGTCAGCGGCAGGGCGCGCACGTACGGCGCGAGCACCGCGCCCGTGCCGTCCGTCGACGCGTCATCCACCACCAGGAGCTGGTACTCGCGCGGGAACGCCGTGAAGACCTGCCGCACCTTCCAGAGCAGCAGCCCGACCGTCGGCGCTTCGTTGTAGGCGGGCACCAGCACGTAGATCATGCCCTCAATACTAAGGGAGCAGCCGGAAGGACGCTAAGAGTTCGGATCAGTTGCCAGACGCCAAGTTGTCGGTGGTGCCAAGTCGCAGGCGTGCAGATGCAGGAGGAGCCTCGCCGCGGCCTGGGGCGCGGCCTCTTCTGACCTCGTGCGGCTGGCAACTGGTAACCACTGGCAACTTGGCGTCTGGCAACTCACCTAGCTCTCACCATCTGGTGCCTTCTCCCTCGACAACGCCGCGGCGAGCACGCTGCGGAGTTCGGCCAGCTTGAACGGCTTGTGCAGGAACGGCCGGCCGCACTGCTCCAGGAACGCCATCGTGTCGTCCCGCACGGTGTCACCCGTCGCGAACACCACGCGCGCCGCGACGGCCGGCGCCTCGCGCTGCAGCCGCTCGTACAGCTCACGGCCGCTGAGCTTCGGCATCCGCACGTCCGTGATGATGACGTCGTAGCGGCCGGGGAGGGCCCGCGCGAGCGCATCCTCGCCGTCGGTCGCTACGTCCACGTCGTGTCCCCAGGCCGCGAGCGTGGCCCGCATGTAATGCCGGATGTGCGGCTCGTCGTCCACCACGAGGATGCGGCCGGTGACGCCGCCGCCCTGCGAGGGCGCGGCGTCCGGCGCCGCCGTCTCGCGGGCGGCGGGCAGCTCGACGGTGAAGGTCGCACCCTTGCCCCGGCTCGAGCTGAGCGTGATGCGCCCGCCGTGCTCCTTGACGATGCCCTGGCAGATGGCCAGCCCCAGCCCCGTCCCCTCGCCTTCGGCCTTGGTGGTGAAGAAGGGCTCGAACACCTTCTCCTGCATCCCCTCCGGGATGCCGGGCCCGTCGTCGGCCACGTCCACGGCCACGCCGTCCAGCCAGCGCCGCGCGTGCACCGTGACCGTGCCCGGACGGCCCGTGGCCGCGATCGCCTGCGCCGCGTTGTTGGCGAGGTTGACGAAGACCTGCTGGAGCTGGTTCAGGTTGCCTTCGATCTCCGGGAGATCGCCGTCCACGGCCAGCAGCAGCTCGACGTTCAAGCCGAGCAGCTGGTTCTTGAGCAGCACGACCGTCCGGTGGAGGATCGACCCGACCGCCAACCGCTGCCGCTCGCGCTCCTGGCGTCGCGCGAAGGTGAGCAGGTTCTTCACGATGCTGGCCGCACGCTGGGCTTCCTGCTGAATCACCCGCAGCGGCTCGGCGAGGTTCGGCGGAGTGTCCCCCGCCTCGACCAGGAAATCGGCGAATCCGAGAACCGAGGCCAAGGGGTTGTTCAGCTCGTGGGCGACGCCGGCGATGAGTTGCCCGATCGCCGTCAGCTTTTCCGACTGGATCAGGTGCTCCTGGAGACGCCGCGTCTCCGTGTGGTCCTCGATGAGGAGCACCGCGGAGCCGTCGCTCTCGCCGGTGAGTCGGAGCGCCGCGGCGGTGTAGATGCGGTGCTCGTGCCGGATCTCGGTCGAGCCCGCCATGCCGGGGTCCGCCAACACCCGCGCCAGCGGCTCCGCCCACCCGGGCGCAAAGAGCGTCGGCCAGGGGCGCCCCGGCAACGCCGTGACCGGCGTTCCGACCAGGGCGGCGAAGGGGCGATTGGCCCGGCGCACGATGCCCCGCCCGTCGAGGATGCAGATCGCCTGCGTGATGGCGTCGGCCATCTGCTCCCATTCGCGCTTGCCCGCCGAGAGGAGAGAGAGGAGCTGTGCGTTCTGCAGGGCGAGCGCGACCTGCGCCGCGACCGCCGCCAGCACGGGCTCGGCCGCGGCGTCGTACGCGCCGGGCTGCCGGCCCCACACGGCCAACACCCCCGTCGTGTGGCCGGCCGCGATCAGCGGCGATCCCAGCGCGACGGCATCGGCGCTGCGGGTCACCCGCCCGGCGCGCTGGACCGCCTCCAGGAAGGGGTCGTCGGCGCGCGGTGCGCTTGCGCCCCGCGCGGCGGCGAGGCGGAGCCGGCCCCCGCGGTCGTGGTCGCTGATGCCGACCGCCAGAGCGCTCGGGTCGAACAGCCGCTCGAGCAGCTCCGCAGTGCGCTCCGCCACCGTCTCGGAGAGGGCCGCCCCCGAGAGGCTGCGGGCGAACCGCGTGAGCTCGTCGAGGATCGTGAGGGAGTCGGCCATCCTGCCTCCGCCTACCAGGTCGTCGTCAGGGAGAGCGAGTACGTCCTCGGCGGCTCGAGCGTCCGCGGAACCAGCGTATAGATGTAGTTGAAGACGTTCGCCATCTTGCCGATGACCTCGAGCCGGCCGCGGGCCCACGTGGCGCGGAGATCGAGCGTCCGCGCCGGCACCCGCCGGTCGCTCTCGAAGATCTCGACCCGCTGCGGGCTGCTCGCGAGGTGGGCGTCGAACCCGGCGGTGAATGCGCCCCCGCGCCCGTCCGGGCGGCCGAACCGCCAGTCCGCGCTCAGCGTCGCCAGGTGCTGCGGCCTGAAGGCGAGCGGCACATCGAGCGTCAGGTCGCGCGCGTCGAGGAAGGTGTAGGCGAGCTCGCCGGACAGGTGTCCGTCCGCCAGGGCGGCAGCGCGCACCGTGAGGTCCAGGCCCCGGATGCGGGCGCGCGTGACGTTGGCGAACTGGATCTGCGTCCCGCCGCTCACCAGCCCCGGCTCGATCAGGTTCTGGTACACGTTCCAGAACAGCGCGCCATCCAGCTCGAGCTGCTCCCCCAGCCGCGTGGTCGCGCCGACCTCGCCCGCCCAGCTCGTCTCGTTCTGCAGGCTCGGGTTGGGGATGACCCGGATGCCCTGCTCGGCGGTGCTGGTGAAGCGCTCGGCCAGGGACGGCGCGCGGAATCCGCGGCCCACGCTGGCCCGCAGCCGGACGGCCGGCAGGTGCCAGGTGACGGCAAACCGCGGGCTGCCGACGGCGGCCCACCCCACCGCATCCACGGCGATCGCATCGAGGCGCGCGCCCAGCGACACGCGCACCGAGTCCGCCACCTCCGCTTCACTCTCGGCGAACCACGCCAGCTCCGTCTGGCTGTGGTCCCCGAACAGGTCCGACGTCACGGTCGAGTACGTCTCCTCCGCGCCGACGTTGACCACGCGGGTCGTGCTCGGATGCCACTCGGCGCCGAGCTCCGCGCCCAGCCGGTCGGCCGTCGAGCCGTTCGAGTCGGCCCGGAACCTGTCCCGGAAGCTGGTGCGGAACCACGACAGCCGCGCGTTCAGCGCGAGGACCGGGCCCACGATCCGCCGGGCGGTCGCCTGCACCTGGTACTTGTCCGAGAGGAGCCGGTCGCCCAGCGTCGTCGAGTCCACGCGGAACGGCTGGTAAGCCAACCCCCGGTCGTCGCACTGCCCCTGCTCGCACCAGAACACCACGTTGCCGACGTTCTCGTGCACCGCCGCGGCGTAGAGCTCGGCCCGGAGCGACGGCCGCGGTTCGAAGACCAGCTTCGCGAGGGCGTGCGAGCGCCGGTCGCTGTTGTTCTCCCGGTATCCCTGATCGTCGACCGCGCCGCCGGAGATGAGCAGCCGCAGCGGCCCCAGCCGTCGCGACATGCCGAGGTCGGCCCCGCCGAACAGCCCGGAGCCGGGCCGCCATCGCCACAGCGGCTGAGGCTCCGCGTAACCGCCCGAGAAGAACCGGGCGCTGAACTGCGGCGCGTCGGGGATGTCGCGCGTGATGACGTTCACCACGCCGCCGAGGGCGGCCGAACCGTAGAGCGCACTGCCCGTCCCCTTGAGGACCTCCACGCGCTCGACCTCGGTGACCGGGAGCAGATCCCAGTTGATGCCGCCGCGGTCGCCCTGGTTGGCGGGCACGCCGTCGATCAGGAGGAGCACCCGGCTCCCCAGTCCTTTGGCATAACCGGACGAGCCCCGGATGTTGATCTGGCCGTCGAGGATCTGCACGCCGGGGACGAGCGCGACGGCCTCGTCCACGCCGATGGTGGCACGGCGCTCGATGTCTTCGCTCGTCGCCACCGCCACCGACGTTGCCGCGTCCTCCGCCAGGTGCGTCTCGCGGCTCGCCGTCACCACCACCGGAGACACCTCGATCGGGGCCGGGACCAGCACGACGGTCGCGGGGGGCGCGGCGGCGCTGTCGGTGCGCAGGCGGATGGCGGCGGGGAGGAAGCCGATGCGCGCCACGCGGAGTGTCAGCGTGCCGCGCGGCGGGCGTGGGAACGCGAACCGCCCGCCGGCGTCAGTCGTCGCGCGCAGCGTGGTGCCGGCGATCTCCACGTATGCGCCGACCACCGGGGTGCTGTCGGCCCCACTCAGCACCACGCCCGTCAACGGGCGCGCCGGCCCCTGCGCGTGCGCCTGGGCGCACAGGGAAAGCGCGGCGGCGGCGACGGCGGCTATCCCAGCGGCGGTGCGGACGGCGCGAATGCCGTTTCGGCGCGCGGGGCGGGTCATGTCCGGCGCGGCGGCGACGGCGGCTATGCCAGCGGCGGTGCGGACGGCGCGAATGCCGTGTCGGCGCGGCATCAGCGTCTCAGCCGCGGCGGAGGTGTGCGCCGCGCCGCGGTCGCGGGGAAGAAGTCCGAGATGCTGCGCATCTTCCCGTAGTCGGCCACCATGTCGATGCCGCCGATCCCGCCGCCGCTCGGGACGCCGACGGCCCCGAACTGCGTCGTATCGGCCGGGTCCTGGTAGGCGCCGATCTCCCGCAGCAGGTCCGGCGCCGTGGTCACGTCGAGCGCGCCGAGCTTCTTCCACACCACGATCACCCACGCGTACGATCCCGGCGCCAGGGGTACGATGCAGCAGGAGTAGAGGGCCGAGTCCACGCCCAGGGGGAGCCCGTCGGAGAAGCCGGCGAACGCCGTCAGGTGGCTCGCATTCGTGGGAATGGCGGCGTAGACCACCACGCGGACCCACTCGGTCGAGTCCGGGACGGCGCCGCGGAAGTGGATCGTCCCGCAGATGCCGGTCGGGCAATACGTCGAGGTGTACTCGGGTTTGAGCCCACCGTCGCATCCCAGCGCGAGGGGGAGGAGCAGCGCGACGAGGGACGCCAGACGCATGATCGGTAGTCTTGCCCCCGTCCCGTGCGCGCGTCAATATCCATGGCGTTTTGCGGAGGTCCGAGCCCATGCCGACGTACGACTACCGGTGCGAGAAGTGCAGCAAGCGCTTCGTGGTGGTGCAGCGGATCAGCGAGCACAGCGGCCGTTCTCCGGTGTGCCCGAAGTGCAAGTCTCGCAGCACGCGCCAGCTGCCGAGCGCGTTCTTCGTGAAGACGGTCAAGAAGAGCTGACGCCGGTTGCCCGATTCCGTGTTTAAGCAGCTGCGCGAGGCGCTCGAGGCCGCCCTGGCCAGCGCCACGCCGCCGGAGGATTTGTACGACCTGGCGGGCCGGATGCGCGCGGCGCTGGTGGAGGCGCGCGCGGGCCTGAGCCAGATGCGGGAGGAGTTGGACAAGACCGACCGCGACCTGGCGCTCGCGCGGCGCGAGATCGAGACGGCGGAGCGCCGGCGCGGCCTGGCGGCGGGGATCAACGACGCCGAGACGGTGCAGGTGGCGGAGGGCTACATCGCGAAGCATCGCGAGCGGGCCTCGGTGCTGGAGCGGAAGGCCGCCGCGCAGCGGGAGGAGATTGCGCTGGCCGAGCGGGACGTGGCCGGGATGACCGGCCAGCTGGAGGAGGTCACGAAGCGCCGCGGGAAGATCGACGCCGAACGCTCCTCGGCGGAGGCGTGGGCGAGCCTGGGCCGGGCCGGCGTCGACCGGCCGGAGCTGGACGCGGAGCAGGAGGCGCTGAAGGCGCGGATGGATCGCGCAGCGCGCGAGGCGGAGGCGGACGCGAAGCTCGAGGAACTCAAGAAGCGGATGGGCAAGGGCTAGGAGCCTGCCATGGCAATGGATATCAAGACCGGCCGCATGGTGTACCTGGGCTACGGGAAGTACTGGCGGTCCGACGAGATCGTGGGGCTCCATCCGATCGAGGAGGGGCGGGGACCGGGCCGCCGCACCGAGGTCTACGTCTCCACCAGGCCTGAGGCGTTCATCGCTTCGCGCTCCGAGCGCGCGATCCTCCAGGAGATGGTGACCGCGCCCGACGAGATCTTCCGGATGGAGGAGGCGCGCGGCGTCATCGGGGACCTGCTCGACGCCCTCCAGGAGCTGTCGCCCCTGCTGCGGCGCGTCCTGTCGAACGAGGGGCGCTTCGAGGTCGAGAAGTGGGAGGAGCGGCTCCACGCCCTGCTCTCGCCGGAGACCGAGGAAGAGGGCAAGTCCCAGTCGGACCTGTTCACGCCCTGACCGGACCGCGCGCCGCGGCCGCAGCGGCGCTCGCCGTCGCGCTGTCGTTCGCCGCGCCCCCCCTGCTTCGTGCCCAGGGCGTGTGCGACGGCCGTCCCATCCGCGCCATCCAGATCGACGCCCGGACCATCTACAGCGACGACGACAGCGTCATTCCGGGCTTCGTCCGGAGCCTGATCAACGATCTCCATTGGCAGACCGGCAGCGAGACGATCCGCCGCGACCTGCTGTTTGCGGTGGGGGACGCGTGCGATCCGCGCCGGCTCTCCGAGACCGAGCGCCTGCTCCGCGCGCGCCCGTACATCCGCAGCGCCATGGTCGTGCCCGTGGCGACCGGCGACGGTGGCGTGCGGATCCTGGTGCTGACGCGCGACGAGTTGTCGCTCGAAGTGCGGCTCCGTTTGCGCGGCGGTGGCGTCCCGGTCAAGCGCCTGGTGGTGACGGAGGACAACGTCGTCGGCCGCGGGCTCCACTTCCAGACGTTCTACAACGACTTCGGGCGCCGGCCCGCGTACTACGTGGATGCCTTGGAGCACCACCTGCTCGGCCGCCGGCTGGAGGCCGACGTGATGGCGGGTAAGTCGGAAGCGGGGCCGGTCGCGGAGGAGACGATCCGGCGCGCGTTCGAGAGCGAGTTCGACCGCGTGGCGTGGCGCGAGTCGGCGCGCTACCGCAAGGAGCCGTTCACGCTGGTCTCGCCTTCCCTCGGCACCGTCCTCGAGCCACAGGTCGCGGTCGGTGCGGATGCGGGCGCCGCGCTGCGCATCGGCGTGCCCGGCGAGCTCCGGATCCTCGGCGCCGTGCTCTCCGGGGAGCGGGTGTTCGTCGAGGGCGCGCCGCTCGCGCCGAGTCCGGACCTCGACTCGGCCGCCGCGGCGGCGCTCGCGGGCCGCTTCCAGGAGCGGCGCCGCGTGCGCCTCCACCTTCTCCTGGGCGCGCGCAAGCTCGCCTTCCACCCGCGCGTGGGTCTGGACGCGGTGCATGCGCTGGAGGACGTGCCCGAGGGCGCCGAGGCCGGACTGGTGCTGGGACGCAGCCTGTTCGGCGGTGCGGGCCTCCAGCACGACTGGTTCGCCGCGACGGAGTTCGCCTCCGGCACGGAGCTGGGGCGGCGCGGTCTCGTGTTCAGCCGGGCCAAGGTCGAGGGCCGCTACCTGACCAGCGCGGGGCAGTGGGACGGCGTGCTGGCCAACGCGCAGCTCCTGGTCTACGAGATCGGGCCTCGGGCCACGAGCGTGCTCGGCCTCGAGGCCGCGGGCGGCTGGAATACGTCGACCCCCTTCCAGCTCCTCCTGGCCGGGCCGAGCGGCCTCAGGGGGTACGGCGCACAGGCGCTCCCCGTCGGGCGGCGGGTCACCATCCACCTCGAACAGCGCTACTTTCTCGGGCAGGTGTTCGGCGCCGCCGACGTGGGCGCGGCCGCCTTCGCGGAGGCCGGCCGCGGCTGGGCGGGCGACGCGATCTTCGGCCAGAACACCGGGCTCATCGCCACCGTGGGCGCCGGGCTCCGCGTCGCGCTGCCCCGCGGATCGCGCCGCACCTGGCGGCTGGACCTCGCCATCCCGCTGAGCCGCGGCCTCTCGCCCGAGCTGCGCCTCGGCGCCGGGCAGCAATTCGGGATCTTCAACGGCGAGCCGCAGGACGTGGTCCGCAGCCGTGAGCGGATCTCGTCGGTCACCGTGTTCGATTTCCCCCGCTTCTGACGGAGGATGACGTGAGCCTGGCCCAGCGCTGGCAGGAGATCCGCACCGGCTTCGCGCGCCCGTTCTGGATCGCCAACGGCACGGAGCTGTTCGAGCGGCTCGCGTACTATGGTCTTTCGGCCGTGCTGGCGATCTACCTCCACGAGCGACTCGGCTTCTCCGAGGAGCAGACGGGGAGCCTGCAGGGGATCTTCGGCTTCGTCGTCTGGTTCCTGCCGATCTTCGGCGGCGCGCTGGCCGACCGGCTCGGCTATCGCCGCATCCTCTCGCTGGCGTATCTGGTCCTGTCGGTCGGCTACTTCCTGATCGGCTCCATCGGGGCGGGCTGGATGGCGCCCGTGCGCTCGGCGGTTCCCCTGTACTGGGTCGTCCTCGTCATCCTGATGATCCCCGCGATGGGCCCCGGCCTGGTGAAGCCGGTGGTCGCCGGGACCACGGCTCGCGCCTCCACCGAAGCCATGCGCTCGGTCGGCTTCTCGATCTACTACACCATCGTGAACATCGGCGGCGCCCTCGGGCCGCTCGTCGCCTCCGGGGTGCGCAGATCGCTGGGCGTCGAGCGGGTGTTCTACATGTCGGCGCTGTTCGCCTTCGCGATGTTCCTGGTCACGATCCTGTTCTTCCGCGAGCTGCCGGTGCCCGCCGAGCACCAGGTGCAGACCGTGGGCGCGGCGGCGCGCAACATGCTGCGCGTCATCACCAACCTGCGCGTGCTGGTCTTCCTGCTGCTGTTCTCGGGGTTCTACGTCGTCTTCTGGCAGGTGTATGTGGCGCTCCCGCTCTACGTACGGGGCTACGTGGACCCGCACTCGCCCATCGATGCGCTGATCTCGATCGAGGGCACGGGCGTCATCCTGTTCACGGTGGCCGTGGCGTGGCTGACGCGGCGGCTCAAGCCGATCACCACGATGGCCTCCGGCGTGCTGATCACCAGCCTGTCGTGGCTCTTCCTCACCGTGTCCGGCAGCACGCCGTTCATCGCGGCGACCCTGGTCGGCATCGCGATCGGCGAGCTCACGCAGGCGCCGCGCTACTACGAGTACATCTCGAAGCTCGCGCCCAAGGGACAGGAGGCGACCTTCATCGGCTTCGCGTTCCTGCCCATCGCCGTCGGCTATCTCGTCGGGGGGCCGCTCGGCGGCTGGCTGGTGCGCTACTTCGGGACGGTGGTGC
>DATKLR010000239.1:0-2871 GCA_035542295.1 Gemmatimonadales bacterium
CCTCGAGCGTGACGCGACGGAACGTGGTGGCGCTCTCGCGCGACGCGAGCACGCCGCTCACGGCGAGGTCCTGGGCGGCGCCGGCGGCCGGGCGGTTCGCGGCTGGTGCGGCCGGCGAGGGGGCGAGGGCCCGGGCGCCGGACGCAGCCTCCCGGGCGGGCGCGCCCGCGGCCAGTTCGGTGGCCGCGGGGGCGCGCCGGCGAGCCGTGGGAGCCGCGCCGGTGACGAGATGCTTGCCCGCGGCCGGCGCCGCAGTCTTGGGGACGGCTCCCGCGGTTCCGGTCGGCGCAGGTGCGCGGGAGAGCGTGGAGATGCGTGTCTGCGCACCGCCTTTGAGAGCGGCTGCGCTGGCGCCGGCGTGCGGGCCCGGCTGGGCCGCCGCGGGCGCTGCGACGGTCACGACGCGCTCCTGACCCCTGGCGCCTTGGCTGACCGGGGTTCCGCTGCGCACGTGCCGGACCTCGTTGGCGAGGTATCCCACGCCGATGGCCAACACGACCATCGCCGCCCACGACAGCGTCGTGAAATCGAAGCGAGGGCGGGCGGCCGGCGCGGGCTCCGGCAGGTTGGGGCGGATCGCGGGGCTCTTCTGGGTGGCGCCGTCGATGTCGACGGCGACTTCCTTGGCGGTCTTGGACACGCGCCGCACCGGCGTCGCGGGCGCGTTCGCCGTCGCCGGCAGGTCGAGCGCGCCGAGGAGATCGGCTGCGCCGGCGAGGAACTGGTTCGCCTCCTCGAGCCGCCTGGCGCACTCGGCGCATGCGGCGATGTGCGCACGCACCGCGTCGGCCTCTGCGGCGTCGAGCTCGCCGTCCAGCAGCGCGTTCAGCTTGCCGTCGTCAACGTGCGACATCGGTCACCCGTCCTCGCTCGCGAAAGGCCTCCACCAGCCGCCGGCGTGCCCGGGCCAGCGTCGTGCCGACGGCGCCCCTGGCCAGCCCGAGCGCCGCGGCGATCTCGTCGTAGCTGAAGCCCTCCGCCTTCAGAAGGAGCGCTTCCCGGTCCTTGTCGCTCAGCGTCGCCAGGGCCGCGTGCACCGCGGCGGCCCGCTCGCGCTGCTCCAGTAGGGCGTCGGGCGCCGGCGCGGCACCATCTTCTCCCCGAAGCAGCTGCAGCTTGCGGCCCTGGAGCGCCGTGCGGCGGCCCTCATCGCGCGCGAGGTTCAAGGCCACCGCAAACAGCCAGGGTTTGGGGTTGAGCGGCGGGGTCTCGAGCGCGCGCACGAAGACGTCCTGCGCCAGGTCCTCGGCGCGCTCGCGGTCGCCCGTCCGGCGATACAGCAACCGGACGAGCGACTCGTGATAGAGCGCATACAGCTCTCCGACGTCCGTCGTGCCGTCTGCTCCTCTAGATTCCGCGAAAGTCGCGCACGGCGCGTTCCAGCTCGCCCGGACCCCAGAGCGTGCGCCCCGAGCTCGTGAACCGGATGCTGACCCGGCGGCCGGCGACGAGCAGATCGTCGCCCACACCCAGGCACGGCGCGATCTCGGGCAGGGCCCGGGCCAACGCGAAGTATGCATCGCTGTAGGGCGCGACCGCGACCACCTTCAAGCTGTCCCGGTGCGCCACATCCGTCCAGCCGCCGTCGGTCCGGACGAACAGGCGGCCGCCCGCGCGGCGGACGGCGGGTGCGGCGGCGGCGCCGGGTTCCGCGACGCCGGACACGGCGATCTCGTGCATCCGCGCCTTGGCGGCGTGGTCGGCGGCCGCGAGGTTCGATGCCCCCGCCAGCGCCGCGCTGGCCTGCGCCCGATCGAATGCGTCGCGTCCGGTCTGCAAGGCGGCCGAGCCCGCGCCGCCGCGCAGAGCCGGCGCCATCGGCATCGGCTGGGGCCGGTTCCACGCGGTCATCGGCTCCTGCACCAGGTACGACGTGTACTCGGTGAGGATCCCGTAGCGCAGCCCGAGGTCGCGCACCTCCTGCACCAGGCTCGGCGAAGCCCCTTCGAGCCGGATCTCCCGCGTCAGATCGCCGATGCGGCGCGAAGCCCACAGCCGCGGAATCCAGTCGTTGTCGGCGGCGCTGGCGGGGAAGACCGCGTCGGCCGTGAATCGCTCGGTGCGCCCGTTGCGCTCGCCGCTCACCACGACCGGACCGGAAGCCGTGCCCCGGTAGCGACCGAGCACCACCAGCTCCTCGCCGTAGAAGAGGTCGGGGAGGCGGGCGGGATACGTCTGCTCGAGGGTGACCGGCGCACCCGCGATCCGGAGGTTCACCAGCGCGGGATGCTGGATCTTGCCGAGCAGCTCGCCCATCGCCGTCTCGATGTTGGCACCGGGCGCCACGTACGCCGCGCTGCCGTGACCCTCGGCGGCCAGGCGGTCGAGCAGGTAGGTGTTGACGTCGTAGCCGACGCCCACGGTGAAGATGCGCGTGCGGCCGACGTTCGCCGCCGCGCCGGCGGCGATCCGGTCGGGCGCCTGCTCGCCCACCGTGGGATTGCCGTCCGTCACGAACACCACGATCGGCAGGCGTTCGGCGCCCGAGGAAGCCCCGAGCACCGCGTCGAGCGCAGCGGCGATGTTGGTGCCGCCGTCGGCTTCCAGCCGGTCGAGGAACTCCCGCGCGGCCCGCACGTTCTCGGGCGTCGCGGGCACGTAGTCGTCGCGGAACGGCACGACGCGCGTGGAGAAGGCCACCAGCCTGAAGCGATCGGACTCGCCCAGTGTCGCGAGCGCCTGGCGCAGCGCCGCCTTCGCCTGCCCGATCTTCTCCCCGGACATCGAGCCAGACACGTCGAGCACGAACGAGAGGTCCCGCGGGACGGCGGCGGCGTCGGCGGAGGCGGGCGGCGCGATCAGCAGCATGAAGTAGCCGTCCTCCCCGCCGGGGGCGTGGGTGACGAGGCTCGTGCCCACCAGGCCGCGCCG
>DATKLR010000240.1:0-6857 GCA_035542295.1 Gemmatimonadales bacterium
GGCTCGGAGCCGGGGCTCAGAAGCCGGTTTACCCCCCTGCGTCTAAGCCCTGACCCCTCCGGGTCTTGCGCCTTCCGGGATGGACCTGCATTTTCGCTGTCCGCGCCGAAAGCTGCGTCCTGATGAAACGACCAGTTGCACCCGCTCCGATCATCACGGCGCTCACGACGGCGCCGTCGGCGGAGGCGGCGAAGCGTCTGGTGCGATCGCTGGTGGAGCGGCGAGTGATCGCCTGCGGCACGGTGCTGCCGGGCGCGATCTCCATCTACCGATGGCAGGGCGTGGTCGCGGAAGAGGAAGAGGTCGTCGTGCTGATGAAGACGACGGCCGAGCGATGGGCGGAACTGGCAGCGACGCTGCCGGGCCTGCACCCGTACGAGGTGCCGGAGCTCCTCGCCCTTCCCGTCGCGGACGGCCATCCGCCGTACCTCGAGTGGGTGCGCGCGGAAACGGGCAGAGGGAGCACGCGTGAGCGGACGCGCCGGCGCGGCGGCAGTCGTCGCGGCGCGGGATCGAGCGGGCGGCGCGGTCGGAAGGAGTAGCAGCATGGGTCGCAGGCGGCGGAGGCGTCAGATGATGAGCGACGGGAACGGTGGAAACGGACACTCGGACGCGCAGGCCGTGGTCGTGCTGACTGACACGCTCTCGCCCGCCTACGTACCGGTTCGTGACGGTTCGGGCATCCTGGCCCCGGTGCTCGAGCTCGAGGGGCTGGACCCGTGGGCGGAGATCCGCGGCCCCTCGCTCGGACTCGAGGAGGCCGCCGCGGCGGACGAGCACGTCCTCGCGTTCGACGACCCCGCTCAGCTGGTGCTGGAGCCCGCCGGGGCGGCCGATGTCGCGGCCATGGAAGCGCCGAGGTTCGAGCTCGACGAGTCCGACCCGGCGGACCCAGGGACGGTCGCCGCAGCCGAAGCAACGGACGTGACCGCACAGGAGCTCGCCGAAGAGATGGTGGACGCGGACGAGCCGCCGCCGTTCCTCGACGAGACCGAGGACGCGGTTGGCGCCGCCGAGGAACCCGGAACGGACCCGCCAGCGGCCGTGGCCGACCCCTCGGCCGTCGAGGCCCCCGCCGAGGCCGCGGCGCCGGCGGAGCCGCCCGCGCCGCCGCTGCCGGACCCGATCGAGATCCTGTACGGCGAGGCGCGCGACGCGGCCGACGCTGGCCGGACGGACGATGCGAAGCGGATGTACCGCGAGCTGCTCGCGCTGCATCCGACGCACGTGCGCGCCCGCAACAACCTCGCGCTGATCCTCGACACAGAGGGGAACCACCAGGGCGCCCTCGCCGAGCTCGACCGTGCGCTCGACATCGAGCCGGAGAACGGGACGCTCCTCGTGAACCGCGGCGCGCTGCTCGGCGCGATGGGCAGGTACGCCGCCGCGGAGCGGGATCTCAAGAAGGTCCTGCGCGTCGAGCCGTCCCATGCCGAGGCGCTGTTCAACCTCGGCGTGGTGATGACGAAGAAGGGCCTGTGGGGGGAGGCCGTGCCGCACCTGAGGCGTGCGGTGGAGCTGGAACCGGAGCGGGCCGCGGCGCATTACTACCTCGGCGAAGCGCTGAACCACGTGGACGACCTGGCGGGCGCGCTCGCCGCGTACCAGCGGGCGGCGGAGCTGCAGCCGTCGAATCCGCGCGCCCTGTACGGCCTGGGAATCATCTACGACCGACTCGCGCGGCCCGACGACGCCGCCCAGATGTACCGCCGTTCCCGGGAGGTCAGCCGAAGGTGATCCGGGTGGTCGTGGACGACCTCGCGTCCGTCACGGCGGACGCGGTGGTCCGGCCCACGAACGGCAATCTCGAAGCGATAACACCGGCCCTGCGCCGCCTCGAGCTGGCTGCAGGGCCGCGTTTTCGCGACCTGTGCCGCGTGCAGCGGGAGCTGGGAGTCGGCGCCGCGGTGGTGACGCCGGCGGGCGACCTCCCGGCCGAGCTGGTGGTGCACGCCGTCATCCAGACGTCGTTCGAGCCGGTGTCGAAGGCGGGCGTGCGGCGGGCCGTCGCGGCAGCCCTCCGCCAGTCGGAGCAGTGGCACATCGGGACGCTGGCCCTGCCGCCGCTCGGCACGGGCGCCGGCCAGCTCTCGCTCGAGGATGCGGCTGACGTCGTGCTCCCGGCGCTGGAGGAGCACTACCGGACAGCGGAGCACCCGGCCCACGTGTTCATCGTGGTCGCGACCGACGTCGAGCGCGAGATCTTCGAGGCCCGCCTGGCACGAGGGACCCCATCCTGAATCGCAAGCTGCTGGCCGCCCTGATTCTCGTCGCCTGGGCCGCGGGGATCGGCCTGCTCGTGCGCCGCGAGTACTTCAAGTCTTCGGGCGTCCGGATAGCCGAGGCCACGCTGCGCGTCGGCCCCGGCGCCGAGTTCTATGCCGTCTCGATGGGCGGCGGCCCGATCGGGTACGCGTCGAGCACGGTGGACACGACCCCCCAGGGCATCACCGTGCAGGACCTGATGGTTCTCGACATCGAGGCGCTGGGGAAGGTGCAGCGCACCCAGCTCAGCACCGACATCCGGCTGACCCGGGACCTGCGGCTCAAGAGCTTCGAGGGGGCGCTCGACGCCTCCGGCTCGCCGTTCCGCGCCTCGGGCACCGTCAGCGGCGACTCGGTGCTCGAGGTGACGATCGAGGCCGGCGGGCAGCCCGACACCACGCGGATCCGGCTCAAGCACCCGCTCGTGCTCTCCACGCTGCTGCCCCTGGAGCTGGCCTTCGGTCACCAGCTCGCGCCCGGGAGATCGTACTCGGTCCGCGTGCTCGACCCGATGTCCCTGGAGGAGCGCGACGTGGAAGTCCGGGTGCTCGCGGAGAGCACGCTGGTCGTGCCGGACAGCGCCGCCTGGGACAGCGTGGCGGCCAAGTGGGTCCCGGCGCGCCAGGACACGATGCGCGCCTGGAAGGTGGCGGAGGAGTATGGCGGGGTTGCGACCGAATCGTGGATCGACCGCCAGGGGCGGATCGTGAGCGCGGTCTCGCCGATCGGCTTCCGGATCGAGCGTACGGCCTTCGAGCTGGCGGTCGAGAACTGGCGCCGCGCGGCCGGCACCCAGCATCTCGCCGTGGGCGGGGGCGGCGGCGACATCATCGAGGCGACGGCCATCACCGCGGACGTACCCCTCACGCCCCAGAATCTGAGCGTACTCCGGGTGCGGATCGGCCACGCCCGCCTGGCGGGCTTCGACCTCTCCGGCGGCCGGCAGCAGCTTGCGGGCGACACGCTGACCATCCGGCGCGAGACCGGCGTCGCTGCGGCGTCGGGCGGGCCGGCAAGCCTCCCCCTCGACCGGCTGCCGATGACCGACACGACGCTCGGCGCCGACCTGGCGAGCGAGCCACTGGTGCAGGCGAACGACCCGCGCATCCAGGCGCAGGCGCGCCGGATCGTGGGCCGGGAGCGGCGCGCCGGCGCCGTGGCAGAGCTGTTGACGCACTGGGTGTACGCGAACCTGAAGAAGGAGATGACGATCAGCGTGCCCAGCGCGGTCCAGGTGCTGGACACGCGCCGCGGGGACTGCAACGAACACACCGTGCTCTACGTCGCTCTCGCGCGGTCGCTCGGCCTCCCCGCGCGCACCGCCGCCGGCCTGGTCTACCTGCGCGGCCATTTCTACTACCACGCCTGGCCGGAGGTCTGGCTGGGACGGTGGGTGGCGGTGGATCCGACCTTCGACCAGTTTCCGGCCGACGCCTCGCACCTGCGTTTCGTGATTGGCGGCCTCGCCCGCCAGATCGAGCTGCTGCGCCTGATCGGGCGCGTCACCGTCACCGTCGTGGGGAGCGCAAACTAGCCACGTGATCCAGCTCGAGACCCTCACCAAGTACTACGGCTCCTTCTGCGCCGTGGACAACGTCACCCTCCACGTGCCGAAGGGCGCGCTGTACGGCTTCCTCGGCCCCAACGGCGCGGGGAAGACCACGACGCTGCGGATGATCGCCGGCATCCTCCGGCCGACGTCGGGCCGGGTGCTGATCGGCGGCGACGACGTCATCCGCTCCCCGCTGGCGGCCAAGGCGCGGCTCGGCTTCATCCCCGACCGGCCGTTCGTCTACGAGAAGCTCACCGGCGCCGAGTTCCTGCGCTTCGTGGCGGGGCTGTACGGCCAGGACGGGCAGCTGGTGGAGCGGCGCATCGACGAGCTGCTGGAGGTGTTCGAGCTCTCGGCCTGGAAGAACGAGCTGGTCGAGTCGTACTCGCACGGGATGCGGCAGAAGCTGATCATCTCTTCGGCGCTGATCCACCGCCCCGAGGTGATCGTGGTGGACGAGCCGATGGTCGGGCTCGACCCGCGCGCGGCGCGGCTCCTCAAGGACCTGTTCAGGGGCTTCGTGAGCCGCGGCGGCACCGTGCTGATGAGCACGCACACGCTGGAGATCGCCGAGGCGCTGTGCGACCGTATCGCCATCATCCAGGGCGGGAAGATCGTCGCCGCGGGGACGATGGCGGAGCTGAAGCGGCAGACCAAGTCGGGCGACATCGGGCTCGAGGACCTGTTCCTCCGCCTGACCGGCGGCCCCGCCGCGAAAGAGCTGGCCGCGGTGCTGGAGGGCGGGCTCTGAGCCAGCCGTCGCTGGTGCACGTTCTCCAGCCCAAGTGGCGCACCGCGCTCACGCGGGCGCGGCAGGAACGGGCGTCCGGCGGCACCGGCAAGGCGATCGTCCTGGCCGTGGTGGGGTTGCTCTTCTGGGCGGCGGTCTTCGGCGTCCTGCTCCGCGTGCTGCGCTACTTCCGGGGCGTGCAGGAGATCGGCGCGCTTCTGGCCGGCAAGCTGCTGTCGCTGTCGCTGCTTTCGTTCGTGTCGGTCCTGCTCCTCTCGAACGTCATCACGGCGCTGTCGTCGTTCTTCCTCGCGAAGGACCTCGATCTCCTCGTCTCCTCGCCGCTGGACCGGGTGCGCCTCTACGTCGCGAAGCTCAGCGAGACGCTCCTCCATTCCTCGTGGATGGTGGCGCTGATGACGGTGCCGATCTTCGCCGCCTACGCCGTCGTGTACAAGGGCGGGTGGCTCTTCCCGTTGATCGCCGCGGGGTCCTTCCTGCCGTTGCTGATTCTCCCGGCGGTGGTCGGCTCGGCCGTGACCCTGATCCTGGTCAACGTCTTCCCGGCGCGCCGCACCCGCGACCTGCTGTCGCTGATCGCCCTGGGCGCCGCCGCGGGCGTGATCATGCTGTTCCGCATCATCCGCCCCGAGCAGCTCGCCCGCCCCGAGGGCTTCCGGAACCTGCTCGACTTCATCACCGTGCTCCGCGCCCCCACCTCGCCGCTGCTCCCGAGCGAGTGGGTGACGAAATCGGTGATGGGATACCTCGGCGGAAAGATGGACTGGCTGCCGCTCTACCTCCTCTGGTCCTCGGCGGGGGCCGCGGTGGTGCTCGGCGCGCTGCTGCACGCGAAGCTCTATCACACGGGCTTCACCAAGGCACAGGAAGGCGCCGAGCGGTTCGTGCGCGGCGGGCTGTGGGAGTGGGCGCTGGGCCGGCTGCTCCGGCCGCTCGGGGCCGCGCGCCGCGAATTCGTCCTCAAGGACGTGAAGCTCTTCTTCCGCGACACCACGCAGTGGAGCCAGCTCATCCTGCTGGCCGCCCTGCTGGTCGTGTACCTCTTCAACATCCGCGCGCTCCCGCTGTTCCGCGGCGAGCAGGTGCCGTTCTACACGGTGTCCATCGTGTCCTTCCTCAACCTCGGGCTGGCGGGCTTCGTCCTCGCGTCCATCGCCGCGCGCTTCATCTTCCCGGCGGTGAGCCTGGAAGGGCGGCAGATGTGGCTGCTGCGCTCGAGCCCGCTCCATCTCAAGGCGCTGCTCTGGTCCAAGTACTGGGTGGGGACCATCCCGCTGCTGGTCCTGGCGCTGGCCATCACGGTGCTCACCAACATCCTGCTCAAGGCGAGCCCGTTCATGATGGCGGTGGGCGTGTGCACGATCGTCCTGCTCACCCTGGCGATCAGCGCGCTGGCGCTGGCCTTCGGCGCGCTCTACCCGCAGTTCGAGACGGAGAACGCCGCGCAGATCCCCACCAGCTTCGGCGGCCTGGTCTTCATGATGGCCACGATCACGCTCCTGGCGGTCGTGATCGTGATCGAGTCGGCGCCGGTGTACGGCTACCTGCGCGCGGCGTTCAACCAGGAGCCGCTGCACATCTCCCCGCTGATGCTCGGCGCCTTCGCCCTGGTGATCGCGGTGTGCGTCGCTTCGACCATCGTGCCGCTCAGGATCGCGCTCCGGAAGATCGAGCAGTTCGAGTTCTGACCCGCCTGGACGGCGCTCCTGAGGCGCCCCCTTGAGCCGGCCCGCGTAGAGGCGGGCAGGGGGAATGACCCAGTCCCGGCCGGTCCCGCCCGCGAGCGTCGCCGCCCTGTTACGGATTGCTGACGCGATGTAGACACAGCAGTCGCCCGGCAGCCCCATGTTGTAGGGCGATGCGCGTGGCGTATTTCTCCGACTCGCTGCCGCCGATCGCCGACGGCGTCTCACGCACGCTGTGCCGGCTCGCCGAGACGCTTCTCGAGGAGCAGGTGGAGTTCCGGTTCTTCTCGCCCTTCAAGCCGGGGCCGGAGCACCGGTGGGCCGATCGCGTGTACAAGGTGCCCGCCGTCCCCTTGCCGCTCTATCCCGACTACAGGATCGCGCTGCCATTCCCCGGGTCGCTGGACCGCCTGGTGGCGGACTTCCGCCCCGACATGGTGCACGTGGTGAGCCCGACCCTGCTCGGCATGTACGGCCTGGACGTAGCGCGACGGCGGGGCGTGCCGGCGGTGGGCAGCTTCCACACCGACTTCGTGAGCTACCTCCCGTTCTACGGGCTGAGCGGCTTCGAATTCCAGGGTTGGCGCTACCTCCGCTGGTTCTA
>DATKLR010000241.1:0-11722 GCA_035542295.1 Gemmatimonadales bacterium
CGCCTCGAGCGACTTCCAGACCATCGCCGAGTAGGTGATGATCGAGAGATCCTCCCCCTCCCGCGCCACGCGCGCGCTGCCGATCGGCGTCACCAGGTCGCCGTCCTCGCTCAGCTGCTCCTTGATGCGGCGGTACAGGTATTTGTGCTCGAAGTAGAGCACCGGGTCGTCGTCGCGGATCGCCGCCTTGATCAGGCCCTTCGCGTCCCGCGCCGTCGCCGGGCACACGATCTTGAGCCCCGGCGTGTGCAGGAACGCGGCCTCGGGCATCTGCGAGTGGAACGGTCCGCCGCGCACGTACCCGCCGCACGGCCCACGGACCACGATGGGGCACGGGAGGCCGGCGCGGTAGCGCGCGGTCGCCACGTAGTTGGTGAGCATGTCGTAGGCGCAGGAGATGAAGTCGATGAACTGCATCTCCGCCACCGGCCGCATCCCGAGGTGCGCCGCGCCCGCCGCCGCGCCGACGATCGCCGCCTCCGAGATCGGCGTGTCCACCACCCGTGCCTCGCCGAACTCCTGCACGAAGCCGTCGGTCACCTTGAACGCCCCGCCGTAGAGGCCGACGTCCTCGCCGAGGATGAAGACGCGCTCGTCGCGCCGCATCTCCTCGCGCAGCCCCTCGCGCAGCGCCTCGAGATAGGTGACTTCAGGCACGGGAGGACTCGCGGTACCAGGCCGTGGGCTGCACGGGGGGATGCGCGTAGACGGACTCGAGCGCCGTCGCGGGCTCGGGCAGCGACTCGGCCTCCGCCTCGGCCACCGCGGCGTCCAGCTCGCGCGAGACCCGGGCGTCCACCGCTGCGCGCTCGTCGGCCGCAGCCCAGGCGCGCTCGTCCAGCAGCGCCGCGTAGCGGTCGAGCGGGTCGTCCCGCTCCCAGCGGGCCAGCTCGTCCTTCGGCACGTAGCTCTGGTTGTCGTGCTCGGCGTGCCCCTTGCGGCGGTAGGTGAGCAGCTCGATCAGCGTCACACCCTCCCCGGCTCGCGCGCGCTCGACCGCGCGCCGCGTGACCTCGTAAACCGCCAGCACGTCGTTGCCGTCTGCGCGCTCGCCCGGGATGCCATAGGCCTTCGCCTTGTCCGCCAGGTGCTTGACGGCCGTCTGGCGGTCCAGCCGCGTCGAATAGGCGTAGCCGTTGTTCTCGGCGATCACCACGAGCGGGAGCCGCTGCGACGCGGCCAGGTTGATTCCCTCGTGGAACGCGCCCGTGGACATCGCGCCGTCCCCGACGTAGACCAGACCCACCCGCCGCTCGCCGCGCATCCTGAAGGTCAGCGTGATCCCGGCCATCACCGGCACCATGTCCCCGAGGTGGGAGATCTGGCCGAGGAAGCCGCGCTCGAGGTCGCCGAAGTGGAGGTTCAGCTCCCTGCCCCGGGTCGGGCTCGCGGCCTTGGCCATGTACTGGCGCAGCACGTCCACCGGGCGGGCGCCCATCACCAGCAGGGAGCCGAGGTTCCGGATCAGGGGAGAGAGGAAGTCGCCGGCGCTCCGGTCGAGCGCGTAGGCGCTTCCCACGCTGTCCGCCTCCTGGCCCAGCGAGCGGAACAACCCGCCGATCACCTTCCCCTGGCGGTACAGGTTGGTCAGCCGCTCCTCGAGGGATCGCGTCAGCCGCATGAAGTAGTACAATTCGAGCAGCTGCGCGCGAGACAGCCCCGCCGGGAGACCGGACATGGCGTCGCTGCGCACGGCGGCCGCGCGCGCGGCGGCACCCGTCTCCGGGTCGCCTCGAGCGGGCGGCGCGACGGAAGACTCCGCTCCCGGTCGGCGCGCGTCCGGCGCGGTCACGGCAGTTCCTTGTCGGACATGAGATTACAGGCTCGCAAGGTCGCTGGCCCGCGGGATGCAGTCAAGGACAGGAAGTCGCGCACCAAGGAGGATTGCTGATGGCCAGCCTGAAGCTGAAGATCACCGGCATGTCCTGCGCCCATTGCCAGATGTCGGTGGAGAAGGCGCTCGCGAGGGTTCCCGGCGTGTACGCTGCGGTCGTGGACCTGCACAACGCGTCCGCCGAGGTGGACTATGACGACGACACCGCCACCATTGACGAGCTGACGGCGGCGGTGGCGAAAGCGGGGTATGCGGCGACGGTCGACGGCTGATCTTCAGTAGGCGCCGCGCACCTCATGCCGGGGCTCTTCGATCGCGTGGAGCTCGGCGAGGAAGCGCTTGGCGATCTTGTCCAGCTCAGACTCCCCCACGTCGCGGGTCGCCATCGTGACGAGGGTGTAGTGCCCTCCCTCGATCTCCACATTCAGGTCCACGTTCCCCAGCGTACCCAGGAACCGGGCATGGTCCCCCGTCCCGCGCTGCATGGCCAGGCCGTGGGAGACGAAGTAGCGCTCGGCCGCCGACAGCACGGCATCCGGGGCGATGTGCGCACGATAGAAGTATCGCATGGGCGTCAGGTGGCAGGTGTCAGGTGGCGAATGATGGCGTGAAGCGCCGCAGGCGCAAGCTGTTGCTCACGACCGCGACGGACGAGAACGCCATGGCGGCGCTGGCCAGCACCGGCGAGAGCAGGACACCGGCCACCGGGAAGAGGACACCCGCGGCGATCGGAATCCCGACGACGTTGTAGCCGAAGGCCCAGAAGAGGTTCTGGCGGATGGTGCGCATCGTCGCGCGCGCCAGCTCCACGGCGGTGACGGCGGCGCGCAGATCGCCGCTCATGAGCGCGATGTCCGCCGCATCGAGGGCCACGTCGGTGCCGGTGCCGATGGCGAGCCCCACGTCCGCCGCGGCGAGCGCGGGGGCGTCGTTGATCCCGTCGCCGACCATCGCCACGCGCCGGCCCGCCGCCTGCAGGCGCTTGACGAAAGCGACCTTGGCGGCGGGCAGCATGCCCGACTCCACCTCGTCGATGCCCACCTCCCCTGCCACCGCGATGGCGACCTTCCGCACGTCACCGGTCACCATCACGACCTTGAGGCCGAGCAGCTTGAGCGTGCGGACCGCGGCGATCGCCGTGGGCTTGATCGGGTCGGCGAGCCCGAGCAGCCCGACCGGCATGCCGTCCACAGCGACGAGCACCGGGGTGCGGGCACGCGCCGCGAGGGTGTCGATGGCGTCGGTGAACGGGCCGACGTCCACGCCCTGATCGATGAGGAACGCGGCGCTGCCGACCGCAACGTGATGGGCCCCGACGGCGGCGGTCGCGCCGCGCCCCTCGCGCGCCCCGAAGTCCTGCGCCTCGGGGATCTCGATGCCGCGCTCCGCCGCCTCGCGCACGATGGCCGCGCCGATGGGGTGCTCCGACAGCCGCTCGACGGCCGCGGCCACCCGGAGCACCGCGGCCTCCTCGGCCGCGGCATCCTGTCCGTCGTCGCCCGCGGCGACGGGCACCAGGACGATGTCGGTGACCGCCGGCCGGCCCTCGGTGATCGTCCCCGTCTTGTCGAGCACCATCACGTCGAGCGAGGCCGTGGCCTCGAGCGCGACGCCGCCCTTGGCCAGCACGCCGCGCTCGGCGCCCCGACCGGTGCCCACCATGATGGCCGTGGGCGTCGCCAGGCCCATCGCGCAGGGGCAGGAGATGATCAGCACTGAGACGAAGACGACCGTGGCGTAGAGCAGCGCGGGCTGCGGGCCCGTGTCGAACCAGACCACGAAGGCCGCGATCGCCACCGCGATCACGACGGGCACGAAGATCCCCGCGATGCGGTCGGCGAGCCGCTGCACCGGCGCGCGGCTCCCCTGCGCCTCCTCCACCAGCCGGATGATCTGGGCGAGGGCGGTGTCGCGTCCGACCCGCGTCGCCTCGACCATGATCGCGCCGGTGGTGTTGAGCGCCGCCCCCACCACCTCGTCGCCTTCCCCCTTCTCGACCGGCATCGCCTCGCCGGTGAGCATCGACTCGTTCACCGCCGTCCTCCCGGTCCGGACGATGCCGTCCACCGGGATCTTCTCGCCCGGCCGGACCAGGAACAGGTCGCCCACGGCGACCTCGGCCGCCGGCACCACGACTTCGACGCCGTCCCGGAAGACACGCGCCGTCTTGGGCGCGAGGCCGAGGAGCCGGCGCATCGCCTCGGACGTCCGCCCCTTGGCGCGCGCCTCCATCAGGCGCCCGAGGAGGATCAGGGCGATGATGGACGAGACGGCCTCGTAGTACACGTCCGCCGGCAGGCCGGCGCCCGTGAAGAGTCCCGGAACGAAGGTCGCCGCCACCGAGTACAGCATCGCCGACGCCGTCCCCACGGCGATCAGCGTGTTCATGTCGGCGCTCCGGTGCTGGAAGCCGCGCCACGCACCGCGGTAGAAGACGCGTCCGGCCCAGAGGACCACCGGCAGCGTGAGCACGAACAGCCCCACCTTGAGTGCCTGGGGATCCAGCGCGTAGAGCCACGGCAGGGCCTGTCGCAGCGAGGCGTCGAGCGGCATGACGAGCCGCGCGAGGAGGTCGGTGTGCCGGATGGCCGCCCCGCCCATCAGCGGCATCGACGCGACCATGGACACGATCGCGACCGCGGCGGCGAGGGCGAGCTTCCAGGACAGCTCGCGCACCTCTTGCTCGCGCACGCGCCGCTCGCGCTCCACCGGATCGCCCTCGGCGACCGGCGCGGCGAGCGTGAAGCCCTCCGCAGCGACCGCGGCCTCGAGGTCCCGCGCATCGAAGAAGCCCGGGACGTACGTGACGCGCACCGTCTCCGCGGCCTGGTTGGCCACCGCTTCCGTGACGCCGGGCACGGCCGCGATCGCCGCTTCGAGCCGCGCGACGCCCGACGCGAAGCGGAGCCCCGCGACGGCGACGGTGAGCACGTCGGTCCCGACGTCGTAGCCCGCCTCACGCACCGCGGCGGCGACGTCCTCGAAGCGGGCGTCGCCCAGCTCCACCGTCGCCTTGGTCGTCGCGAAGTTGACTGCGGCGTCGCGCACGCCCGGCGTGAGCGCGAGCTGCCGCTGGATGCGCGCCGCGCAGGCGGCGCAGAACATCCCCGCGACGGGGAACGTCACCCGCCGCCGCGTGCCGCTCCCGGGCGCAGAGTCCACGGCCGGCGGCGCGGCGGTCATCAGGTACGCGGCCGCGCCCGCTCAGCGCCGGGACGGCGCGGGGCGGCCAGGAAGTACCACAGCACCCACACGATGGCGGCGGCGCCGACCAGCGTCACCAGCAGCTTCGAGGTCGTCACGGCGCCTTCCGGTCAGGGTTCGTAGTACTCGATCCCGAGATGCGTGATCTGCTCTTCCCCCATCAAATACCGGAGGGTGTTCTTGAGTTTCGTCTGCTGGATGAACAGGTCGTGCTCGGGGACGAGGCCGGGGGCCGCCATCGGGCTCTTGAAGTAGAACGACAGCCACTCCTGAATGCCCTTCAGCCCCGCGCGCCGGGCGAGGTCGAGGAACAGCGCCAGGTCGAGCACGATCGGCGCCGCGAGGATCGAGTCGCGGCAGAGGAAGTCCACCTTGATCTGCATCGGGTAGCCGAGCCACCCGAAGATGTCGATGTTGTCCCATCCCTCCTTGTTGTCCCCGCGCGGCGGATAGTAGTTGATCCGCACCTTGTGGAAGACGTTGCCATAGAGCTGCGGGTACAGCTGCGGCTGGAGGATGTGCTCGAGGACACCGAGCTTCGACTCCTCCTTCGTCTTGAACGACTCGGGATCGTCCAGCACCTCGCCGTCGCGGTTGCCGAGGATGTTGGTGGAGTACCACCCCGCCAGCCCGAGCATGCGGGCCTTGAGCATCGGGGCGAGCACGGTCTTCATCAGCGTCTGGCCGGTCTTGAAGTCCTTGCCGGCGATCGGCACCGCGCGCTCGCGGGCCAGCTCCTGCAGGGCGGGCGTGTCCACCGCCAGGTTGGGCGCGCCCATCGCGAACGGCACGCCCTCCATCAGCGCCGCCCAGGCGTACAGCATGGACGGCGCGACATCCACGTGATTCTCGCCCATCGCCTGCTCGAACGCGGCGAGGGAGGCGTGCACCGCGCCGGGCCGGATGAAGATCTCCGTCGAGGCGCACCACACGATCACGAGCCGGTCCAGCTGATGCGTCCGCTTGAAGGTCCGGATGTCCTCGCGCAGCTGCTCGGCCAGGTCGCGCTTCGTCTTGCCGCGCTTCACGTTCGGGCCGCTCAGCTTCTTGACGTAGTACTGATCGAAGACCGCGGGCATCGGGGCGATACCCTTGAGGAAGTCCGCGATCGGGGCGAGGTGCCGGTCCTCCAGGACGCCGGCCACCTTGGCCGACTCGTAGGCCGTGTCGGGAATCGGGTCCCAGCCGCCGAAGACCAGGTCCTCGAGCCGCGCCAGCGGCACGAAGTCACGGATCGCCGGGGAGCGGCCCTCGGTGCGCTTGCCGAGGCGGATGGTGCCCAGCTGCGTCACCGACCCGATCGGCAGGGCGAGCGCGCGCCGCACGCTTTCGACGCCGGCGATGAACGTGGTGGCCACGGCGCCCATCCCCGGCAGCAGGACGCCCAGACGGCCCTGCGCGGGCTGCACCAGTCGGGGAGAGCGCCGCTCTGCCTGGCCCGCGCTCACCTGGGGGCGGGACCCGACGCGCCGGGCCCGGGCGACGCCTCTACGCCGTTCGTGGAGCGGAAGACGTGTGCGACGCGCTGGACGACGGTGATCCAGCTCAGCACCGCCAGCGCGAACATGATCACGAGCACCAGGATACCGTGGGGACCGGCGCCGAACAGCAGCGTCGGGGCTCCGAGGCCGAGGATGCGCTCCGGGCGTTGAGCGAGGCCGACGCGGCACTCCACATCGAGTCCTTCGGCGCGTGCCCGCGTGTACGACACGAGGAAGGAGCCGGTCAGCGCGGCCAGCGTGAGCACGACACCCAGCACCGGCATCGACTGGCTCGGGGCCGTCTGGAAGTAGATCGCGATTCCGGCGAACAGGATCGCTTCGCCGATGCGGTCCAGCGTCGAATCGAAGAAGGCGCCGAACTTGGACACCATCCCGCCGCCGCGCGCCACCTGCCCGTCCAGGACATCGAGCAGGCCCGACAGGAGGAGCCAGGCGGCCCCGAGCCGCGGCATGTCCAGGCCGAAGGCCGCTCCGGCTCCGATGACGACGATGGCGCTGGTCGACGTGATGGTGTTCGGACGGACGCGCATCCGGATCAGCCACTCCGACACCGGGGCAATGAGGTCGGAGAAGCCCGTGATCAGGGGCGCCGGAAGCAGCCTAACACCGCGATGATTCATAAGTTGCGCTGGCAACAAGACTAATCCCCGCCGTACCCGGGCGCAAACCGCGCGGCCCTAATGATACAGCAGGTAGGGCGCGCGCTCGCTGAGAAAGCGGCCCAGGTCGCCCGGCCAGGTGACGGTGGTCCCGGGCGTCACGCCGAGGCGGCGCGCGAGGCCCAGCGTGTCCGCGCGGAACTGCCCGGGGTGAAGCTCGGCGATCGTGCGGAGCAGCAGCAGCGCGACTCGCACCGGATTCCCGCCGCTGCGGTCGGACGCCGGGAGGCGGACGCCGGGCACCGCGACGCCACCGTACTTGCCGTCGCCGGGCTCGCGCGGCGTGAACCGGACGGCGGCGACCGCGATGCGATAGCGCGAGCGCATCGCGCGCGCCACGGCGTCCGCGCGGAGCCACGGCGCCCCGACCTGCCGGAACGGCGCGTCGGTGCCGCGCCCCACCGAGAGGTTGGTGGCCTCGAAGAGCACGGTGCCCGGATACCAGGCCACGGCCTCGAGATCGGGAAGGTTCGGCGACGGCCGCACCCACGTGAGGCCGGTGCGGTCGAACCAGTCGCAGCGGCGCCAGCCACGCATCGGCACCACCACGAGATTGGCGCCGGGCTGCAGGCGCGCGTTGGCGAACCGCGCGAGCTCGCCCATCGTCAGGCCGTGCCGCAAGGGCACCGGCAGCATTCCGATGAACGAGGCGTAGACCGTGTCGAGGATCGGGCCCTGCACCACGCAGCCGCCGAGTGGATTCGGCCGGTCGAGAACCACGACGCGCCGGTGCGCCGCCGCCGCGGCACGCAGCGCCAGGACCATCGTCGAAACGTACGTGTACGGGCGCGCGCCCACGTCCTGGAGATCGACCAGCAGCACGTCCAGCCGGGCGAGCTGTGCGGCCGTCGGCGCTCGACTGGCGCCGTAGAGGCTGTAGATTGGTAGACCCGTCGCCGCATCCACGGAGTCGGAGACGCGCTCGCCCGGCGCGGCCTCGCCGCGGATCCCGTGTTCCGGCGCGAACAGCGCGACCAGCCGCACGCCGCGCGCGTGCGCGAGGCGGTCGATCGTCGAGACGCCCGAGGCGTCGATGCCCGTCTGATTGGTGATCAACCCTATGCGCCGGCCCTCGACGAGATGGATGGAATCGGTGAGCAGCACGTCGATCCCGGGGAGAACGGTCCCGGGTTGACGGATTTCAGGGGAGTTGCGAGACGGCCGTAGAACTAGTTGCGAGTTGCAAGACGCCGAGTTGCGAGTGGTTGCAAGGCGTGAGTCGGCAGACGCGGCGACCCAGCAGGTGAGTGCGCATCCGATCCCAAGGAGCTTCCTGATCCCGTGACCCACCGACTCGCCTCCCTTGCCCTGCTCCTGGGCTCCGCGGGCTGCGCTCGGGCCGTATCCACCGGGCCCACCGCTCAGGCGCCCGCGCCGGTCGAGTCGCTGCCGCCGGCCCCGGCGTCGCCGACCGGCGCCCTGCCCCCGGACACAGCCGTGTTCCTGCCCGGCCCGTCGGTGCCGCCCCTGAGCCTCACGCTGCGCGAGAAGGCCGCCCAGCTCGTGATGCCGTGGATCCCCGGCGACTACTGGGCCAGCGACGCGGCCGCCCTGGCCGCGGCCCTGCAGCAGGTGGACGAGGGCGTCGGCGGCTTCATCGTCGGCGTCGGCCCGTCGCCCTACGACGTCGCCGAGAAGCTCAACACGCTGCAGCGCGCGTCCCGCGTGCCGCTCCTGATCGCCTCCGACTTCGAGTCGGGACCCGGGGCGCGGATCCGCGAGGCCCCCGCCTTTCCCGGCAATATGGCCCTCGGCGCGACCGACCGGGAGCTGGATGCCTACGAAGTGGGCCGCGTCATCGCCGTGGAGGCCCGCGCCGTCGGCATCCAGTTCGACTTCGCGCCGGTGGTGGACGTTAACAACAACCCCCAGAACCCGATCATCAACGTCCGCTCGTTCGGCGAGAACCCGCAACGCGTGGCGGCCCTGGGGAGCGCCTTCATCCGCGGCCTGCGGGAACACGGAATGCTGAGCGCTGCGAAGCACTTCCCCGGCCACGGCGACACCGGCACCGACTCCCACATCGCGCTCCCCGTGATCACCGCCACCCGCGCGCGGCTCGATTCGGTCGAGCTGGTGCCGTTCCTCGCCGCCGTCCGCGAGGGCACCGATGCGGTGATGACCGCACACCTCTCGGTCGCCGGGCTGACCGGCGAGGGCTCGCCCCCGGCCACCCTCTCCCCGTTCGTCCTCGACACGCTGCTCCGGCGGGACCTCGGCTTCCAGGGCCTCGTGGTCACCGACGCTCTGAACATGGGCGCCATCGTGAGCCGGTTCGGCGCGTCACAGGCGGCGGTGCTGGCGCTCAAGGCGGGCGCCGACATCCTGCTCATGCCGGTCGATCCGAAGGGCGTGATCGACGCGATCGCGGACGCGGTCACCCGCGGCGAGGTGAGTGAGGTACGCCTCGACTCCTCGGTGGCCCGCGTCCTCGCCGCCAAGGCACGGGTCGGGCTCTTCCAGAGCAGGCTCGTGGACATCAACCGCATCGCCGCCGCGGTGGGCGACAGCGCGGACGCCGCCCTCGACCAGGACATCTCCCAGCGCAGCCTGGTGCTCGTGAAGGACTCGCTCGGCATGGTCCCGCTCCCGGCCGCGCGGCGCCGGCACGTGCTGGTGGTGTCCTACGGCAACGAAGCGTTCCGGGACGTCGGAGGCACGTTCACCGCTGCGATCCGGAGCGCGCTGGACACGCTGCGCACGTTCCGGCTCTGGCCCGCCTCCGGCCCGGCGTCGCTCGATTCGGTGCGCGCCGAGGCGGCGCACGCGAGCTCGGTGGTCTTCCTCGCCGCGTCCCAGCCGACGGCGTGGCGTCCCGACGCGGTGGTCATCCCCGGGCCGATCGCCGCCCTCGTCGATTCGCTCGCCGCCGGCGGCGCCCCCGTGATCGCGGTCTCGCTCGGCAGTCCCTACGTCCTCGCGCAGATCTCCCGCGTCCCGGCCTATGTCGCCGCCTGGAGCGACACCGATTTCATCGAGCGCGCGCTCGCCCGCGCACTCCTCGGCATGGCCCCGATCACGGGCAAGCTGCCGGTCACGCTGCCGCCGTACCCGGTCGGCGCGGGACTGGCGCGCACCGCGCGGGTGGAGCCCGGCGTGCCGGCGGCGCCCGGCGCGCGGGCCCCGCGGCGGTGACTCCGCTCCTCCTGGCCGTGTCCCTTCTCGCCGTGAGCCAGGACACCGGGTGGGCCCCGCTCGAGCGCTACCTCGAAGAGAGCGTGGCGCAGAAGGCGTTTCCCGGTGCCGTCGTGGCAGTGGGGCGCGGGGACAGGGTGCTGTTCGAGCGGGGGTTCGGCAGACTCGGGAACGACGACCCGACGCGCCCGGGCTCCACCACGATCTACGACCTCGCCTCGCTCACCAAGGTCGTCGGCCTCACCACTCTCGCGATGATGCTGGTGGACGAGCACACGCTCGACCTCAACGCGCCGGTGACCCGCTACGTCCCCGCCTTCGCAGCGGGCGGTGACTCGGTCACGGTCCGCCAGCTCCTCACCCACTCGTCCGGGCTCGCGGCCTGGCAGCCGCTGTTCCGCGAGGTGCATTCGCGCGCAGAGATGCTCGCACGGGTGAATGCGACGCCGCTGGAGGCGCCGCCCGGGACACGGACGGCCTACTCCGACCTCGGCGCCATCCTCCTCACCGAGGTCGTCGAGCGCCTGATGGGGCACCGGCTCGACACGCTGCTGGAAGAGCGAGTCTTCCGCCCGCTCGGCATGAGGGACACGCGCTTCCTCCCGCCCGCGGAGCTCCGGCCGCGCATCGCGCCCACGGAGAACGATCCGTGGCGGGGTCGTGTGCTGCGCGGCGAGGTGCACGACGAGAACGCCGCCGCGATGGGCGGCGTGTCCGGGCACGCCGGCCTCTTCTCCACCGCCGCGGACCTGGTGAAGTTCGCGCAGATGCTGCTCCGCGGCGGCGAAGGCCTGGCGCACGCGGAGACGATCGCGCTGTTCACCCGGGCGCAGAACCCCGCCTTCTCGAGCCGCGCCCTCGGCTGGGACACGCCCAGCCCCGGCTCGAGCGCCGGCACCCGGCTCTCGCCGCATGCCTTCGGCCACACCGGCTTCACCGGCACGTCCATCTGGATCGATCCGGATCAGGACCTCTTCATCATCCTGCTGACCAACCGCGTACATCCCAGCCGCGCCAACGAGTTGATCCGCGAAGTGCGGCCGCGCGTCGCCGACCTGGCGGCGGAGGCGGCCGCCGGACGTTGACGAAGCGGCTCGAACCGTCTAAAATGGATAGAAGTACTTCGAATTCCAGCGAGGAGCTAAATGGGTACCACGCAGCATGATACGTCGTCCGTCCAGCTGGTGCTGACGCCCCAGGCTGCCGAGCAGGTGCGGAAGGTCTTCGAGGCCGAGCAGGCGCCGGCTGCCACGGCCGGACTGCGGGTCGGCGTGATGCCGGGCGGGTGCTCGGGGTTCAAGTATGCGCTCAACATCGAGGATCAGCCCGCCGAGGACGACCAGGTGATCGAGTCCGAGGGCGTCCGGCTGTTCGTGGACGGCTTCAGC
>DATKLR010000242.1:0-7443 GCA_035542295.1 Gemmatimonadales bacterium
CAGTCCTTTCATTTCGTTTCCTATGAGGGGCAACCCGCCGACGAGAAGCGCCACCAGCCCGAGATGCCGCCCAGCTGGTATCTGATGCTCGCCGGCAAACGATGGATGGTCAGCCCGCAGCGCGGCGAGACCGCGCCGGAGGATCTGGATCGTCAGTTCGGGGAATGGCTCGATGCGCACGTGTTTGGCGGCGAGCCGGTCGTGCAGAGCCAACCGCAGCGGCCGGGCGCGTAGACACCCGCTAGCGTCAGCCGCCTCCCACTCTTGGAGGACCCCGTGACCTGCAGCCGTATGGCGGTCCCGTCGGCCCTGCTCGCTCTTTGGTCCGCGCCGCTGGCGGCGCAACAGGGGGCCTGGAGCGTGCGGCTCGCGTTCACCAACACGGTGCAGCAGACCGATCAGCTCGAGCTCAGTCACTTTCTCAGGGACGATCGCCCGCTCGGTCCGTCCGACATCCGCGTCACTCACCTGAAAGACGGCGTCACCGAGATCGCCAGCGCCGCTCCGGGGCCGGCGACCTGGGAATTCCGCATCCGGGAGAGCGCGCCGGTCTACGGTTTCGGCGAGCGGTTCGACGCCCTCGACCAGGCGCGCCGGATCCTCGTGAATGCGTCGGCCGACATCCCCGGTCCCAAAGGGTCGGGGACGTACGCACCGATACCGTTCTTCATGGACCTCAGAGGCTACGGCCTCTGGGTGGACACCTACTCGGAGGCGGTCTTCGACCTGGGTGTCTCGGACCACGACGCATTCGTCGTGCGGCTGCGCGATACGCGCCTGCGCATCCTCTTCATCGAAGGCCCGCAGTTCCCGCGGATTCTCGAGCGCTTTACGGGAATGGTCGGCCGCGCGAAGCTGCCGCCCTACTGGGCGTTCGCCCCCTGGAAGAGCCGCAACTGGCATCCCGACATGGCGGCGGTCTACGAGGACGTCGAGCGGTACCGGCAGCTCGGTCTACCGGCGTCGGTGTTGGTCTTGGACAGCCCCTGGGCGACGAACTACAACACCTTCGAGATGAACCGGCTCCAGTTCCGCGACCCGGAGGCGATGGTCCGGCACGTCCACGATCTCGGATTCAAGCTGTGCCTGTGGCTGACCGCGTTCATCAACGAGGAGACCTTCACCCCTCCCGAGCCGGAGCTGGTGGGGAAGATCCCGCTCACCGCGGCCTCGAACTTCGAGGAAGCGCGACAGGCCGGGTACTTCCTGAAGACGGATTCCGGCGACGTCCACCTGTCCACCTGGTGGAAGGGCCGGGGTGGGCTGATCGACTTCACCAATCCGGCCGCCGTAGCGTGGTGGCAGGGCCAGGTGCGCAAGGCCATTCGCCTCGGCGCGGACGCGTTCAAGGCGGACGGCGGCGAGGGCAGCTTCGTCGGCGACGCGCGCTTCGCGGACGGCGAGGCCCCGGCCGTGATGCGCACGCGATACTCCGTGCTCTACAACCAGGCGCTGCAGCAGCTGATCGACGGCGACCTGCACGGCGACGGCGTCCTCTTCATGCGCAGCGGCTCGGTCGGCAACCACAACCTGCCGTTCCTCTGGGCGGGCGACAACGAGTCCAACTTCAGCGCCGAGAACGGACTTCCGGGCGTCGTGCTGGCCGGGCTCAACGCGGGGCTGTCCGGCATTCCGCTGTGGACCAGCGACCTCGGCGGCTACGAGAAGGGCTCCCGGACGCCGGGCGACAGCGTGCTGTTCGCTCGCTGGACGGAATTCTCCGCGTTCTCACCGATCATGGAGCTGCACTCCGACATCAACCTGGGCCCGTGGGACTACGGCCCGCAGGCCCTGGATATCTTCCGCACCTACTCGCGCCTGCACATGAGCCTGTTCCCCTACCGGTACGCGGCGGCACAGGAGGCCTCGCGCACGGGGATGCCGCTCATCCGCGCGCTGGTGCTCTTCCACCCGCTGGACCCGGATGCACGGCGCGCAACCGACGAGTACTACTTCGGCCCGGATCTCCTGGTGGCGCCGGTGCTCACGGCGCTCACCCAGCGCACGGTCCATCTGCCTGGAGGGGAGTGGCTGGACTACTGGAGCGGCGCGCGGTACACGGGCCCGACGGATCTGGTCGTGGACGCGCCTCTGGGTCGGATTCCCCTGTTCGTGAAGGCGGGAACCATCCTGCCCCGGATACCTGAGGACGTGATGACGCTGGTGCCCTGGCGGGGTGCGGGCGAGCCGCCGGTGCCGACGCTCGACGACCGCCGCGTTTACGAGATCTACCCGGGCCCGGCCAGGAATCTGGTGGATTTCGAAGGGCGCCGCCTCGACGTGGCTGCCGGAGAAGGGCGAACCAGCCTCAGCCTGAGCGGCGCGCCGGCGCGGGTGACGATCGTGTGGCGGTTCCAGCATCCCAGGCACGTGACGCTCGACGGACGGCCGGTCGCGCTGCAGGCGGATGGCGCCTCGGTGTCGGTGACCTTCGCGCACACCGCAGAGTCCCGACTCGTCTGGTGGTGACGGCGCCCCGGTGGCGGTGACATCCGACGGCCTCCTCGCGCGCCTCGGCGAGCTGGGCATCAGCGTCCGCACCGTGGAGCACCCTCCGGTGTTCACCGTCGATGAGGCGCGGCGCTACCGCGGCGACCTCCCCGGCACGCACACCAAGAGCCTGTTCCTTCGGGACAAGAAGGGCGCGATGTGGATGGTCGTGTGTCTCGAGAACCGCGCGCTGGATCTGAAGGACCTCGCCGGCCGCCTGGGGGCCAAGCATCTCTCGTTCGGAAGCCCCGAGCGGCTGCTGCGCCACCTGGGCGTGATCCCGGGCGCCGTGAGTCCGTTCGCGGTCATCAACGACGCGGAGCGGGTCGTGCAGGTGGTGCTCGACCGCGAAGTGCTCGCGCGCGATCCGGTGAACCTCCACCCGCTCGACAACGCGAAGACCACGGCGATCTCGGCCGCGGACCTGCTGCGCTTCCTGGAGGCCGAGGGCCACACGGCTCGGATCATCGACCTGTCCCGTTGACAGACCGCAGGGCTGGCGCCACTTTGGCGTGAGCAGTTGGCGGTCCACGAGATCTCCCCCTTCTCTCGCGCAGCGCCTCGCACCGACGGCCCGACGGGTACGCCGGCGCCTCAGCGCCCGCTCGCGGGCACACGGGGCGCTGGCTCCGGAAATCTGGACGTCACCGGACTCCGCTTGGAGCAGGATTCTCGATGTCAACGCAGGCCGGCGCGGCCGGAGCCCTCGATCCCGAACTCGATTCGCAGGTCCGCCTCGAACTGGGCCGGGCGTTTCGGGCGCGGCTCCAAGGCGACGCGTGGCTCGTGCTCCTGGGCCACAGCGCGCTGGTCTCCCTCGTGGCGGTGCTCGCGTGGAACGCGGAGCGCGGCGGCCGGCTGGCGTTGTGGGTGACCGCGGTGGTCGTCACGACGGTCGCGCGCACCGTGTGGCTGCGGAGGAGCGCGCGTCCCGAGCTCTCGGACCGGTCCGTCATAGTCGGCGCGCGAGTCATGGCGGCGGCGCACGGCCTGGCGTGGGGTCTCGGCGCCGCCTTCGTCATGCCGCTCATGCCGATGCCGGACATCGCCGTCATGATCGCGGTGCTGGCGGGGATCGGGGCGGGCGCCGTGGCGACGCTGGCCCCCGACGCGCGGAGCTTCTACGCCCTGGTCACCGCGATGGCCGGTCCGCTGCCGGTGGGAATCCTCGCGGCGGGCCGGGATCGACCGCACATCGTCGCCCTGCTCGTGGTTGCGGTGTTCACGATCGTGATGCTGGTGCTGTACCGCCGCGCTCACGCGGCCTTCGCGGCGCAGGTGCTCACGGTGGTCCACCGCACCCGCGCCGAGGCGGCGCTGAGGGAGAGTGAAGAACGGTTCCGCCTGCTCTCCGAGGCCGCCTTCGAGGGCATCGCCATCACCGAGCGGGGGACCGTCATCGACTGCAACGACGACCTCGTCTCCATGCTGGGGTATACCCGCGAGGAGATGATCGGGAGACCCGTAGTCGAGTTCATCCCGCCCGAGCACGCCGAGCTGGTGCGGGCGCGGCAGCAGGCGCAGGCGACGGAGCGGTACGAGCACCTGATGCGGCGCAAGGACGGCTCCACGTTCCCGGTCGAGGCCCAGGGGCGCCTCATTCCGTATCAGGGCCGGCAGCTCATGGTCACCGCGGTCCGGGACATGACGGAGCGCCGCAGGGCGGAGGAGGCGCTGCGGCACTCCGAGGCGCGGCACCGCCGGCTGGTCGAGGACGCCGTGTTCGGCATCTATCGCTCGACGCTCGACGGGCGGTTCGTGTCCGCCAACCCCGCGCTGGTGGAGATGCTCGGCTACGCCTCCGAGGAGGAGGTCCTCGCTCGGGACCTGGCGCGGGACATCTACGCTGACCCGGCCGAGCGCGAGCGGCTCATCGCCGGGTCCCGCGAGGCCGAACGCTACGAGGGCGTGGAGGTCGCGTGGAAGCGGAAGGACGGGACGCCCATCACGGTTCGGCTGAGCGGTCGCCCGATCCCTCAGAGCGACGGCGAGCTCTCCGGCTTCGAGATGATCGTGGAGGACGTGACCGAGCGCCACGCGCTGGAGGCGCAGCTGCGGCAGGCGCAGAAGATGGAGGCCGTCGCCCAGCTCGCCGGCGGCCTCGCCCACGACCTGAACAACCTGCTCACCGCGGTGCTCGCGAGCGGCGATCTGCTGGCGGCGGAGCTGCCGCCGGGCTCACCCCACCGGGAGGACGTCGAGACGATCGGCCGTGCGGCGCGGCGCGGCGGCGAGCTGACCCGGAAGCTCCTCGCCTTCAGCCGGAAGCACCCGCTCGAGGTCAAACGGCTGTCGCTCGCCATGCTCGCCCGGGACTTCGTTCGGATGGCTCGCCGGATGGTGCCGGAGGACGTCGACGTCGACGTCCGGGTGGAATCGCACCAGACCAGGATCGAAGCGGACCCGGGCGCGATCGAGCAGATCCTGATGAACCTGGTCACAAACGCGCGCGATGCGATGCCAGCGGGCGGGAAGCTCGTGATCGAGGTCGGGCGCCGAGCGCTGGACGAGGAGCACTACCGGGCCCACGGCTGGGGCACGCCGGGCGAGTACGTGACGCTTTCGGTGAGCGACACCGGCGTCGGGATGGACGCCGAGACGCGGCAGCACGTCTTCGAGCCGTTCTTCACGACGAAGCCGCCGGGTGAGGGGACCGGGCTGGGGATGTCGGTCGTCTACGGCCTCGTGAAGCAGCACCTCGGCTTCGTGAACGTCGAGAGCGAGCCGGGCCAGGGCACGACCGTGCGGGTGTACCTCCCCGCCGCCGCCGGAGCGGTGACCGCGGCCGAGCATCCGCCGACCCCGGCCGTGCGCGGAGGCACGGAGACGATTCTGCTCGTCGAGGATGAGGAGGCGTTGCGCGCCGCCGCCACGCGCGTGCTCGAGAAGCACGGCTACACGGTGATCGCCGCGGCGGACGGCCATGAGGCGCTGGCCGTCATGGGAGAGCTCAAGGTCGCCCCGGACCTCATCCTCAGCGACGTCGTCATGCCGCGCGTTTCCGGGCCGCAGCTCCTGAGCACGCTGCGGCAGGCGGGGCCGGCACCCAGGACGCTCTTCATGAGCGCGTACGCCTCGCGGGATCTCGTGGAACGGAAGAGGCTCGAGCCCGACCTGCCGTTCCTGGCCAAGCCCTGGATGCTCACGGATCTGCTCCGCAAGGTGCGCGAGGTGCTCGACGCCCCGCCCAGGACGTAAGGGCTGCGTCGAGGCGGGATGCTGCGTGGCCGGTAAAGGAGGTGGCGGCATGGCACGAGTGCTCGTGGCGGAGGACGACGCGGACGTCCGCAGAGTGGTGGGGCGCGTGCTTGCCCGGCTCGGTCACGAGGTGCACGACGTCGCTGACGGAACTGCCGCGCTCCGGTTGATCGCTGAGATGCCCTTCGACCTCGTCATCACCGACGTCTATATGGCGACGGTGGATGGCCTGGAGCTGCTGGAACGCATGCAGCAGCAGCACCTGGGCGTGCCCGTCGTGGTGATGTCGGGTGGAGGGTTCAAGTCGCGTCAGTACGTGCTCAAGATCGCGGCGTCCTGCGGCGCATCCGCCATACTCGAGAAGCCATTCACGCTCAACGAGTTGCGGGCGGCGGTCGAGCCCCTCCTGCAGAAGGCGGGCTAGGGCTCAGGCCGGGCGCGAGCGCCGGGCATCAGGGAAGCTCTCCTGCCGCGCCGCCAGCCTGAGCATCACGGTCGTCGCAGGCTCGGCGGGCTGAACCGCCACGGACAGATCGCCGCCGAATCTCGTTTGCACGACGTGACGCGCCGCCGCGACCGCTGATTCGGCGATCACCGCCGGCACCCGGATCGTGATGCGGACGACCGGGCCGACATCCGCCAGGGTCAGGCCCACCGTGCCGGGCCTTCCGGCCAAAGCCACCACCGCGCTGTGAACCAGGAGGGCCAGGACCTCACGCAGTTGACCCGCGTCCCCGGTCACGGGCGCGACGGCACCGAGGATTTCCACCTCGATGGCGGCGCTGCGGTCGGCCGCCCCCGCCCGAGCGGCTTCCACGGCCGAGCGAACGACCGGGATCAGGTCGAAGTCGCCGGTCGGGGCGAGCCCGTCGCCGGCCCGGTTCCGCGATCTCGCCAGAATGAAGGCGGTATCGTCGAGGGCGCGTTCCGTCGCCTCCAGCTCCTGCAGCATCCGGGCCCGATACGCGGGGTCCGATGCTCGCTGGTAGGGGGCTTCTCGCAGCTTCGTCACCTCGCCGGCGGCGGCGAGCCTGTCGCTCAGCCCCAGGCACAGGCCGGCCAGCTCGAGCGCCAGCCGCCCCCGGCTGCGACGCTCTCGGCGCGCCGGAGGGTCCGGGGCCATGGTGCGGACGGGTGCGACGCACCATCCCGCACTGGCGACGAGCTGACCGCCGACCCAGCGGCTCCCCGCCGGCGACGGCATGTGGATCCGGCGCAGGGCCTCGCGCACCTTGGCTGCCGCGCCCTCGGCCATCGCAATGGCCAGGTTGCTCGCCACCGGAGCGAGTGACTGGTCGGGCCGGACCTCCCACACGCCGACCAGCTTCCCGCCGAGGATCGCGCTCGCGCGGCGGAGGACTTCCGCCTGCCAGCGCGTCTGTTCGGTGTCCGCCGCCGAGCCGGTCATGTGCGCACCCCCGGAAGCGAAAGGCCGGCCGCCCGGCCACGCGCCGAACGCAGGTTCGGCGGAGCGCGAGGCGAGTCGTGCCGACGAGTACGGTGAGGGGGGGAGCCGGCTCTGTTGGGAGGGGGGTTCCAAGCCAATATCTCACAGCGCCGTCCTCGCGGCAAGCGCGGCGCGGGTTCAGTCTGATCGCCGTCCCGGCTACGCGAAGCCCCGCTCCGATGGGGCTCTCCCGGAGCGGGGCTCGGTGCGTGGGATCCGTCGCTGGGCGCTAGCGGGAGCCCTTGCGCGTCGGGACCAGCCCCCGGTCCTCGAGCAGCGGCTCGACCGTCGGGTCGCGGCCGCGGAAC
>DATKLR010000243.1:0-6791 GCA_035542295.1 Gemmatimonadales bacterium
GGCGACGGCGCACGCCCTCGCCTACCACCGCGAGGAGGCCGAGAAGATCCTGCGCGAGCTGGAGGACCGCGCACGCGCGGGCTACGTCTCCCCCGCCCTCCTGGCGCAGATCCACCTCGGCCTGGGGAACCACGACGCGGCGCTGGAGCGCCTCGAGGAGGCCGCGGCGCTGCGGGCGGCGGACCTCGTCTGGCTCAAGATCCATCCGATCTACGACACGGTGCGCGGCCACCCGCGCTTCCGCGCCCTGCTCACCCAGCTCAACCTCGGCTAGGCCCCGTGTCGCGCGCGTTCGTCAAGGAAGACGCCGGCGGCCCCGAGCGCCGCTACGTGCTGCCCAAGCGCGACGATCCGGGCTACGACGCGGCCGCCGCGTCGGCGCTGCTGGAGGGAGCGGATGTCGGGGATTCCTACGGCGCCGAGCGGGCGACGGGTTACCGATGGGGCGAGCCGAAGCTGCGGCCCCACGTCGAGCGCATCCTGCGCGAGGCCCTTGCAGAGCAGAACGACCGCCTGGCCCAGCTCGCCGAGCGGTTCCTCGAGGAGCAGCCCTAGATCTTCGCTGCCGCCGGCTCCGCCTGGGGCCTCAGCGGCGTCTCGTTCCACAGCCGCGTCATCAGCAGGGCGCCGATCAGCGAAAACGGCATGATCATCCAGGTCCAGACGCCCCAGCCCCACTTGTCGAGGAAATGGCCCAGCAGGAAACCGGTGAGCCCCGACGCGAGGTACTGCACGCCGTCGAGGATCCCCGCCACCGTGGCCGCGCCCTTCGACCCACCGAAGTCCATCGAGGCGGTGCCCGTCAGCATTCCGTGCACGCCGAAGATCCAGATGCAGGTGATCCCGACCATGTACGCGGCCAGGGCCGGCGTCGCCGCTCGCCCGAGGATGAAGAGGCACACGATCTGGGCGAGGTAGAAGATGAACGCCACCGGCGGGCGCCGCGACTGGAACAACCGGTCGGACATGTAGCCAGCCAGCAGCGCCCCCACGATTCCGCCCACCGAGACCCCGGTCCCGGCCACGGAGAAGAGGAACGTGCCCTCGGCGATATGATGGACCTGCTTGAGGAACGGCACGAACCAGAGCATCAGCCCCTGCCGCACGAACCCGGTGCAGAACTCCGCCACCGCCATCGTGAGGATGATCGGATTCGTGAAGATGCGGGTGGCGAGGTGGTGCCAGTCCACCGGCCGGTCGCGGTCGGCATCGTGCGCGGTGGCATCCTCCGTGTCGATGTTGGGGAAACCCGCCTCCGCCGGGGTGTTCTTCACGAGGAAGGCGTCGATGACCGCCATGACGGCGATGGCGGCCGACGGAATGAGGAACACCCAGTACCAGGGGAGCGCCGCGAGGATCCAGCCGCCCACCGTCAGGGCCAGCAGGTATCCGCACGAGATCATGACACCGAAGATGCCGCCGAACACGCCGCGCTCCCGCACGTGGAACCACGGCGCGTTGACCTTCACGATGGACATCGCCCCGAACGACTGGAAGTACTGGCTCACGGCGAACAGGAGCGACATCCCGACCACGATCTTGGTCTGCCAGCCGCTCAGGAACAGGAGGCCGATCACGAGGTTCACGGCCGCGGTCCCCGCCGCGCCGATCAGGATCGCCTTCTTGCCGCCGATGCGGTCCGAGAGCGGGCCGTTGACGAGGACCGAGAGCGCGTAGGTCCAGAAACCCGCCGTCGCGATCGTCCCGAATTGCGCCTTGGTGAGATGGAAGTAGTCCATCATCCGGGCGCTCGAAACGTTCAGGTTGTAGCGGCCCATGTAGAAGGTCGCGTACGTCAGGCCGAGCGGGAACCAGTTGAGGAACCGGCGGTTGCGGTAGGCGCGGCTGTGGCCCAGCGGGTTCGCCATGGTCGGCTCCCTACCTCGCCTGCGTGGAGTGCATCAGGTCCCAGAGCCGGCCGAAGACGTCTTCCAGCGCGGGCCCCAGCTTCTTCGGGTCGTCGGTCTTCTCGGGCTCGTTGTCGAACACGGCGAAGGGCACGTCGAAACTGCGGACACGGATGCGCCCGGACTTCTGCCCGCCGGAGAGCTGCTCCCAGTCGTTCGTCTTGTAGTAGAACTCCATCTTCTCGTCGGGGAGCGAGTGGAACAGGATCGAATCGGCCTGGGCGGGATCGAAGCGGCGCCGGTTCTTCCGCGCCGATTCCTCGTAGGAGACGTTGATGTAGACCATCCCGGCGCGGCTCAGAATCTCATCGGCGAGGTGGTCGAGCGCCTCGGCGAAGCCGCTCTCGCCGCCGCGCGAGAACTCGACCACCACCGTCTGCTTCCTCGTGAAGTCGGGATCACGCGCCAGCCGCTTCCGGAACTCGAGGTTGATCCGGCCGATGAACAGGTTCCAGAGGTGCTCGCCCTTGAAGTAGTAGTTCTTCGTCGTGAAGACGCGCGGCTGGCCGAGGGCCTCGAGCAGGTCGTCGATCTCGAACGTCTCCCAGACGAAGGGGAAGTCGTCGATCTCCACGAACGGGCCGATGTGGAAGCGCATGGCGCGGGTCCGCTCGTCCGTCTTCTTGAGGAAGTCGATGACTTCGCTCTTGCCGGCCGCCGGGCGGCCGATGAGGATGATCGTCTCGAACCGCTCGCCCACGGGGCTGCTCCTCGGATGTGCTGCGTCGGCCGGCCGCTCAGCGGCGGCGGACCTAGGATACACCCGACGGCACGGCGTGCAAGAGCCGCGTGACGACCACCGGAGGGCGGCTCAGCGCCGCCCAATGTCGAATGCGAATGTCACGAACGCGTGATGACTGGCGGTCTACCGACCCCTGCGGCCGCCCCCGCGGCCCCCGCCGCCCCCGCGGCCGCGGAAGGACGGCATGGCCATGCGCGGTCCGGAGAAGCGCGGTGCGAAGCTGCGGCCCGCCCGCGCTCCCCGATACGCCCTGGCGCCTGCAGTCGCGGCGCCGCGGCCGTGGTACGACGCGGGCCGTGGGCTGGCGATGTATCGCCTGTCGCGGTAACCGCCCACCGCGTAGCCGCGCGCGACCCGCGGGTATCCCCGCACGATCGGCCGCCGGCCGAAGGGCCCGTAGATGAAGGGCCGGTAGGCGAACGGGCTGAAGAACACGCCGAACGAGAAGCCCGTGAAGAAGCCGGGGCCGCAGAACCACGGGTCATAACAGCCATACCACGAGGGGTAGACGTAGCCGTAGTCCCAGGCCGGTCCGTATCCCTGGTCGATGTACGGCCGGTCGCCGGCGGCGAGGCCACCGCTCACCGTGTAGGTGGCCGCGTCGTAGTCCAGCTGGTTGCCGCCGGCGATCTGCTGTGCCAGGCCCAGGAGCATCTCGTCCGGGTTGACACCCTGTCCCGCGGTCGAGTCGTGGGCCGCCGAGTCGAGCGCAGCGTAGTCCCAGTGATCGCCCTGGACGAAGCCGGTGAACCGCAGCGGCTCGGCGGTGCGCGCCGCCAGCACCACGCCCGCGCCGCCCGCCTCGCCGACCAGGAACGAGCCGCGCCCTCCGCGGCCGCGCAGATCCACGGTGCGCCCGGCCCGCACGAACGCGTCGGCGCCCGGATCCAACGGGAACAGCACCCGCACGTTGCCCTGGGGGTCGGCCGTGAGGACGAGGAGGTAGCCGTCGTCGGCCAGGCGCGCCTTCACGCGCGCCCAGGTACCGGGTTCGATGCGATCGTCGGCGAGCCAGACCTTGACCGCGGGATCGCTCTGCGCGACCGCCGGCGGTGGCATGGTGGCGAGGAGCAGCAGACTCAGTGGCAGTATCATCGGCGCCTCCGAACCTATCTGTACTACCCCGCGCCGGCAGGAAGTTCGCCCGGCTACTGCCGTCCCGGCGAGACAGGCCGCGATCCCGACGGGCCCGTTCCCACGATCTGAAGCACGACCTCGGAGTCGCGCGCCCACGCGTAGTGCGGCGCCCCCGGCGGCTCGGTCCACATGCTACCCGGCGGGAAGGCCTTGAGGCGCGTCGAGTCGCCGCTCTCCCCGAACGCGAAATACATGGTGCCGGACAGCACCTGGACGATCCTCCCGTCCGGATGCGCGTGCGGCGCGAGCTTGAGGCCGGCGGGGAGGCGGATTCGCACCACATACGTCCCCGGCTGTGCGGGGTCGCCGAGCAGGAACGCCTGGATGCCCCCGGCCGGATACGGCGTCCACACCAGGTGATCGGGCGTTACCTGTACGGGTGTTTGCGGCACCAGCTGGGCCGTGGCGACGGCGGCTCGGCCGGCAAGCGCGATAGCGGCGGCACAGAGGACTCGAGAGAGATGGCTCATGGCGGCTCCGGACACGCGATGCGAACGGAATGGTAGCGCATTCCGCCGCGCTACCAGATGCCAGGGATCAGCCGTTTGGTGCGCCGCACATATGCCTCGTATTCCGGCCCGAACTCTTCGATCATCATCTGCTCCTCGGGTCCGATCCGCAGCGCGAGGACCGCCACCCAGAGGATGAGATACGAGGGACCGGCCACCCAGTTGGGAATCACGAGGACCCCGCTCACTGCGAGGAGCAGGAACGCGAGATACATCGGATGCCGCACGCGACCGTAGACGCCGCCCGTCACGAGCCGATGCTGCTCCCGCACCTCAAGCTCGCTCGAAAAGCCCTCTGCAAGGTCCGCATGGGACCGGTAGAACAGCGTGAGGCTCGCCGCCAGACACAGAATCCCGGCGGCGAATACCCAAGGCTGGAGCCGATAGTCTGCGAATGCGAACAGCGGTGTTGCGATCCAGATCAGCGGCACGGCGAACGCGATCTGCGAGAGCCTCGCTCTGACGGTTTCGCGCGGCCCCGTCCGGCTCCTGGCGACCCTGATCCGGCGGTTGCGCCGCATATGCGGCATCCGGATGAGCACCACCCCGACGGCAGCGGCGAGCACGGCTGCCTTGGCGAACCACGGACTCATTGTAGACCGGCCCTAGTGTGTCCAGAGCTCACGCAGTCTCACGTAGTCCATCACTCTCCTGGTCAGATCGAGCGGTCGTCGCTCGAAACCCGGGGTTCGGTCGCGAGTGAGTCGCACCAGGGCGCCGTCCGCGGTGATGGTCCAGAAGAAGTGCTCCCCGTCCGGCTCAGTCTCGGTAACGAGCGTCGCTCCCTGCGTCCTCCTGCACGCGATTGTGATCGTATCCCATCTCGATGGACGCGGGCGATAGAGGGCCAGGCGCAGTCGCCGTGAATTGACGCCCGCAGCCTGGATCAGTGGAAGAAGTTGGTCCTCCATGCCATAGTCCGCAACGGCCCACGGCAGCGAGGGCGCTTGAAGTGCGGTGTCGCGCACGCCTTCGAGGTGGATGACTCCGGCCTCAAACCGCGCGTTCAGCTCCATCAGTGTGGCCGAGCCCTTCGTCCAGTGAATGCTCACCTCTCGCTGTCGGCCCCCCTGCCAGATTGCCTCCGCGGTCCCGACCAGACCGTCAGTGCTCACCAGGCTCGAGGCGACGGTTGAGTCCGTGCGGCTCACGGTCGTGTACAGGGCCGGCTTGGGGGTCCAAGTGACGAAGGTGTCTCCCGCCGGAATCGGGCCGGGCAGACCGTAGGACAGGATCGCCACGGCTCTGGCGTGGATTACCTCCGGGCTCAGCTCCTCCTGCGCTGGCGCGACAGCCGCTGGGGGCGGCGCCGAATGGCATGCAGCCAGGACCACGAGGACTGCGAAGGCGACAACCCGCGACACGGTGTCCCTCTGCGGACTACGACGGACAGTGCAGCAGTTGCGCCAGCTGCGGCAAGGTGCTCCGCATCTCGGGGATGCTCTTCAGCAACTGCACCCCCATGTCCGGACTCGAGACCGCGCCGCCCATGATGTTCGGCTCCGCCTGGTTCAGGAAGCCGCCCGCGGCCGTCACCGAGGTGCAGGCGACCGCCCTGATGGCCGGGTCCTTCTCGGCGTCGCGCACCTTCGACCGCGCGTCCGTCACCGCTGCATAGGCGCGCGAGAACTGCGCCATGCCGTGGTAGAACATCACCGCCTGGAGCTCCTTCCCATTCAAACCCTGTTGCGCCAGCCCCAGGAGCGAGTCGGCGCGCGCATAGTCCTGCGCCCGCAGCGCATTCATGCCGTCACGGACGAGAACGTTGCCCGTGGGAAGCCGATAGGTCGAATCCGGGCCCCGGACGACCTCGTAGTTCACCGGCTGCGTGATCAAGACCGGTACGGGGCGCCCCTGCACCATGCCAGGTCTGAACGTGCTGGCGACGATGGCTTCCCGCGTCGGCGCCTCGAACTCTGGACGCGCACTCGAGAGGATCCGAACGGACCCCGGCTCCACGTGCCCGGTCGTATCCACGATGAACTCCACCAGCACTCGTCCATCCACTCCCGCTGCGCGGAGAAGCTCCGGGTATCTCGGCGCTGGCCCGCCGATGCGTTCCGGCCGCTCCGTCACGTCCTCTTCCCGGTAGACGCCGGGCGGGAGCTGGCTCGGCGTCACCACAGGCTGCGGGGCAGGCGCCGCGGCAGGCTGCTGCGTTGGCGCGGGGGCTACCTGCGGCGCAGGGGCCGCCGCCGGTTGCGCGGGCGTCGGCGCCGGATGCGGCGTCATGCAGGCGGCCGCGACGCCCAGAGCGCTCAGTCCCGTGGCGAGCGCCGTCCGGACGAGACGCCGCTTCAAGGTCGGAGACGTCATGGCTTCGATCCTCCCTTCCAGCAACGAACGCTCTTCGGAGAAGGCGGTGGGGGCGAGCAGGTGCTGTTGCGTGGCGCGCTCTCCGACGCTCAGCAGCAGCACCCCGTAGGCGTGCGCATCGGCGCCGGCGCGCATCACGCGGCGATCACAATCCGTTTCGACGGCGAGCTGCAGCCGGCG
>DATKLR010000244.1:0-13711 GCA_035542295.1 Gemmatimonadales bacterium
GCTCGGCCTGGCGCCCGGCGCGCCGCAGGCGAGCGACGGAGCTTCCATCATCTGTGTGGAGGCCGGGGGCGCGACCGTCGAGCTGCTGGCCTCCGCGGATCCCGCGAGCCCGATCGGCAAGTTCCTCGCCCGCCACGGCCCGGGCATCCACCATCTCTGCTTCCGCGTACCCGATCTCGACGGCGCGCTCGCGCGCTGCAAGGCGGCGGGCTACCGGCTGATCGACGCGGTCCCGCGTCCGGGAGCCGGCGGCCACCGCATCGCATTCCTCCATCCGCACACGACCGGCGGCATCCTGCTCGAGCTGTCGGACTAGGGGCTGCGGCGAACGTTGGGCGCCGGCATCAGGGGCGCCAGGCCGATCGCGAACACCAGCCAGCCCCCGGTGCGCTGCCGCGCCACGATGAAGGGCACGCTCACCCGGCGATCCGCACCGATCAGCTCGAAGTGGACGAGGCGGCGCGTGGCCACCCCTCCCGAATCGGGCTCCGTCCCGAGGAACCGCGACGAGTCGGCCTGGAGCAGCCGCTGCATGATCGCGAGGCGCTCCTGCTTGGCGAGGGGGGTCCCCCAGGCGGCCCGGCCGTGCTCGTCGCCGAACAGCTGGGCCATGCGATCCAGGTCCTTGGCGTTGACGGCGGCGAGGAACTGCCCTACCGTCGCCTCGGGGGTGGGGGCCGGCGTGACGCCGGAGGGCCGCCCCGCGCAGCTCGTGAGCGCGACGAGGCAGGCGATGGCGAGCGGACGGTGCAGAGGGGTCACGAACGGCGAAGCTAACGGGAGCCGCGAGGGCGAGCAAGCGTGAGACTCTACGTCAACATCGATCATGCGGCGACCGTGCGGCAGGCGCGCCGGACCGACGAACCCGACCCGGTGCGGCTCGCGGTGCTGGTCGAGCAGGCGGGCGCCGACGGCATCACGGTTCACCTGCGCGAGGACCGCCGCCACATCCAGGACCGTGACGTCGAGCTGCTGGTCGCCACGGTGCGCACGGTGGTGAATCTCGAGCTGGCGACGGCCGACGAGATCCTGGCGATCGCCGAGCGGCTGAAGCCTCACCAGGCCACGCTGGTGCCGGAGCGGCGGGAGGAGATCACGACCGAGGGCGGGCTCGACTGCGTGGCGGGGGCCGGTCGGATCCGCGACGCCGTGGCGCGGCTCCGCGCCGCCGGGATCCGGACCAGCCTGTTCATCAGCCCCGAGACCAGGACGATCGCGGCGGCCGCGGCGCTCGGGCCGGACGCGGTCGAGCTCCACACCGGCCGCTACGCCGGCACCTGGCGGACCGGACCGGCCGCGGTCCGGGAGCTGGAGGCGGCGGCGCGGGAGGCCCGCCGGCTCGGGCTGGCGGTGCACGCCGGGCACGGGCTCACGTACGAAAACGTGGGGTCCGTCGCCGCGCTCGCCGAGATCGAGGAGCTGAACATCGGGCACAGCATCATCAGCCGCGCAGTCTTCGTGGGCATCGAGCGCGCGGTCCGCGAGATGCGCGAGCGAATTGACCGGGCGCGGGCCGGGCCGTAGGTTCGCGAAATGGGCCAGTCCATGGGGATGCTCGACTTCTTCGTGCTCGAGGCCGGTGAATACCTCGAGCGCCTCGACGCGCTGGCCCAGGCGCCCGCAGGTCCCTTCCCCAACGCCGACGAGTTCGTCCGGATCGCCCGCGCCTGGCGCGGCGGGGCGCTCATGGCGTCCCAGCAGCCGATGGCGCGCGCCGCGCAGGGACTGGAGGCGGCGGGCCGCGCGCTGAAGGACGCGCGCCTGGCGTGGGACGAGCGGGTGCGCGGCGAGGTGATCCGCGCGATCGACGACTGCAAGAAGTACCTGCACCGCATCCGCACCCCCGAGCCGGAGGACGCCGCGCGGGCCGAGGAGATCGGCGCGGCGCTGGAGCGACTCGCCGGGCGCACGTCCGGCACCTCGCGCGCGACCGGCGCCGGCCTGGACGCCGGAGGGCGGGCCTTCGTCGCCCGCGAGGCGGCGGCGATCGCCAGCGCGCTGGACCGCGCCGCGCAGGGCCTGGCGGCCGACCGGGCCTCGCGCGAGGCGCTGGGCGGCGTGGCGCCCGCGATGTCCGCGCTGCGCGGCGTCGCCGTGCTCAACGACCTGCCGCCGCTCGCCGACCTGCTGGCGGCCGTGGAGGGCGCCCTCAAGGAGGTCCTGGCAACCTCAGGGGCGGTCGCGCCCGCGGCGCCGGCGGTGTTCGACTCCGCGGCGAAGGCACTGGCCAGGGCGGCACGCGAGGTCGTGGACGCGGGCCGCCCCGCCCTGGACAGCGCCGAGGCGGGCGCGTTCGCCTCCGCGCTGCTCAGCGCGTTCGGCAGCACCGGCCAGATCCTCCCCATCGAGATGCTGTTCTACGACGACGCGGGCCCGCACGTGGTCCGGCAGGGGACCGCGCCCGCGCCGCTCTCGCGCGTCGAGCTCGTGAGCCAGGGTGAATTCCTGGAGCGGGCCGCCGATGAGCTGGCGCACGCGGCCTCGCCGGTCGTCCGCGACCTCCGGCTGTTCGGGATGGCGGCGACGCTGCGGCCGCTGGCGGGCGCCGGAGGCTTGCCGGTCGCGGGCGGGCTGGGGCGCTTCGCGGACGCGGGGCGTGCGGCGATCGAGCGGGGCGCGGCCGGTGCCGCCGTGGAGGCCTTTGCCGCCGCGGTCGCCGACGCCGCGCGCGCGCTGCGGACCGTCCAGACGGGAGACGAGGCGCCGGTGGTTGAGCGTCTGGAAGCGGCGATCAGACGGCTCGGCGCACTCGGTGCGCCTCCAGCTGTGCCGGTCGTCGCTCCCGCGCCTCCAGCACCTGCCGTGCGCCCACGGACCACGCGCGTCGTTCCGGAGCTGGCCGCCATGCCGTCGCGAGCCGCAAGTGCCGCCGCGCCGGACGACTACCAACGATCCCCCGTCGCGGCCGTTGCGCCGCCCGCTGGATACGGTCCAGCCGCAATTGCCACCGCGCCGCCCGTGACCCCCGCCGCCACCGACGAACGCGACCTGGCCTGGGGCTACGCGGCGATGGAGCGGCTGATCACGGAGCGTGGCCTCCCGCTCGGATCACTCGACGAGCTGCTCAGCCCCGCCGAGGAAGAGGGCGTGGTGCCGATCGAATCCCTCGCGCCGGACGACTACCAACGAGCCCCCGTCACGGTCGTTGCGCCGCCCGCTGGATTCGGTCCCGGCATGAGTGCCACCGCCCCCGACGAAAGTGAGGCGGGCGTGGTACCGATCGAGTCCTTGGCGCCGGACGAGGACATCGTGCCGATCGAGAGCCTCCTCTATCGCGGCCAGGGCGCGCTGCGGCGCGCCCTCGAGCTCAAGGCCGAGCTGGCCACCCTGGCGGCCGCGCCCGGCCTGGCGGCGTCCCGGCTGTACGAGCTGCAGCGCGAGGTGTTCGATCTCGTCGAGCTTGGACTCGGCGCCTAGCAACGCCGGCCCGTCGCCCGCGGCGCACCGGCACCAGGGCCGCAGCCGGCTCTGGCAGGGGCTGGCGGGCATCGTCATTTCCCTCTTCTTCCTCTATTGGGCGCTGCGCGGCGTCTCGCCTGCGGCGTTCTTCCGCGAGATCCGCGGCGCCAACATCTGGCTGTTTCTCGCTTCGGCGGCGGTCGCGACCCTCACCTTCCCCGCCCGGGCTTCGCGGTGGCGGATCATCCTCGCCGCGCGGAGCGCCGGCGTGCGCTGGAAGCCCGTGTGGCGCGCCACGGCCATCGGCTTCATGGCCAACAACGTCCTCCCGGCCCGCGCGGGCGAGCTGGCGCGGGCCTACGCCGGCTCGCGCCTCGTGGGCCTCCCGTTCGCCGCGTCGCTCGGCTCCATCGCCGTGGACCGCGTGTTCGACGGCCTGATCGTCATCCTGTTGATGGCGGCCGCGATCGCGTCGGGGGATTTCCCGTCCGCCGTGACGATCGGGAGCACCAGCGTCGCCACGATCGCGGGATGGCTGGGCGCCGCGTTCATCCTGGCCCTCGCGTTCCTGTTCGTGCTGGTGCACGCGCCCCGGGAAGGACTGGCCTGGGTCGCCGCCGCCCTGCGGCGCGCGCTCCCCTCGGGCGCCGCCGAGTGGGTCGTGCGGGTCACGCGCAGCTTCATCGAGGGCCTCTCCATCCTGCGGGCGCCGCGCGACTTCGCGCGCGTGGTCGTCTGGTCGCTCGCGGTCTGGCTCATCAACGGCGCCGCCTTCTACCTCGGCTTCCTCGCCTTCCACATCAACGGCCTGCCGCTCACCTCGCCCCTGCTCCTGCAGGGGATCGTGGCGATCGGCGTCGCCATCCCGTCGTCGCCGGGGTTCTTCGGCCTGTTCGAGGCCGGGTCGCGCCTGGCGCTCGGGCTGTATGGCGTGCCGGGGGTCGCGGCGGCGAGCTTCGCCCTGGGCACGCACCTCGGCTGGTTCGTGCCGATCACCTCGATCGGGCTCTTCTATCTCGCGCGCTCCGGCCTCTCGCTCCACGACATCACTGAGGCGGAGGAGACGCAGTGACGCTGCCCGTACGCGTGCGCGCGAGCGCCTGCGCCAAGATGAACCTCTGGCTCCGCGTCTTCGGCCGGGACGCGAAGGGCTATCACGCGATCGAGTCGCTGTTCCAGCTCATCAGTCTGGCGGACGAGCTGGTGGTCGAACGCGCGGCCGGCGGCGTGACGCTGGCGGGGGCTCCCCCCGAGCTGGGCGCCGTCGGCGAGAACCTGGTGGTCCGCGCCGCGACGCGATTCCTGGCGGCCGCCCGGAGGACCGGCGGGGTGCACGTCACGCTGACCAAGCGGATCCCGTGGAACGCCGGACTGGGCGGGGCCTCGAGCGACGCCGCGGCCACGCTCGCCTCGCTGAATCGCCTGTTCGGCGTGCCGCTGTCGGCCGGCGACCTGCTGGAGCTGGCGGCGAGCCTGGGCAGCGACGTGCCGTGCTTCCTGACCGGGAGCGCGCTCGCGCTGGGATGGGGCCGGGGCGAACGGCTCCTCGCCCTGCCGGCGCTCCCCGCCCGGCCGGTGCTGGTGGTGCCGCCGCCGGCGCCGGTCCGGACGGCGGACGCCTACGCGTGGATCGACCGGGACCGCGGCACCGAGGACACCGGGGAATTCGCCGCCGTCTTCCGCGCCGAGGCCTTCGGCTCCTGGGCCGCGGTGCGGAGCCACTCGCACAACGACTTCGAGTCCGTCGTTTCGGGCCATCTGCCCGAGATCGGGCACTGGCTCGACCGCCTGCGCGCGACCGACGCGTTCCTGGTGCGGCTCGCCGGGAGCGGCGGCGCGATCGTGGCACTGTACGACTCCGCCCCCGCGCGGGACGCGGCCTGGGCCCGGCTCGGATCGGATACCGCGATGCTGCGCGCCGAGACGCTCACGGCGCCCCCGCCCGTGGTGGAGGAGGCGTAGGCGATGGCGAACCTCCTCGAGATCGACGGCCACCACCTCACCCTGGAGGATACCGAGCGCGTCGCGCGCGGCGCCGGCATCGAAGTGCGCCTGGCCGCCTCCGCCAAGGGGGCGCTCGTGACGGCGCGCCGCCTGGTGGAGGACATGGTCGATCGGGGCGAGCGGGTCTACGGCGTCACGACCGGGTTCGGCCGCCTCGCCGAGGTCGTCATCGCGCCGGAACAGCGCGTGGAGCTGCAGCGGAACGTGATCCGCAGCCACGCGAGCGGGCTGGGCGCGCCGCTGGACCGCGCGGCGACGCGGGCGCTGATGCTGCTCCGGGCCAACACGCTCGCCCACGGCCACTCCGGGTGCAGCCCCCGCGCCGTCGAGCTGCTGATCGAGTTCCTCAACGCCGGCATCCATCCGGTCGTGCCGGAGTTCGGCTCCGTCGGCGCGAGCGGGGACCTGGTGCCGCTCGCGCACGTGGCGCTGGCGCTGATGGGCGAGGGCGAGGTCGAGCACGACGGCCGGGTCGAGCCGGCGGCCCGGGCGCTGGCGGCCGCGCGCCTGGCGCCGCTGGACGTGCGGGAGAAGGACGGGCTGTCGCTGATCAACGGCACGCAGTTCTGCTCGGCGCTCGGCGTGCTGGCGCTGCTCGACGCCGAGCGCGGGCTGGAGGCGCTCGAGGTGGCGGGCGCGCTGTCGCTGGAGGGGCTGCGCGGCTCGCCCGAGCCGTTCGACTTCGACATCCAGGCGGTCCGGGCGCACCAGGGCCAGACGGTGAGCGCCGGCCGGCTGCGCGCGGTGCTGGAGGGAAGCGAGATCCGCGAGTCGCACCGGCGGAACGACCCGCGCCTCCAGGACCCATACTCGCTGCGCTGCATGCCGCAGGTGCACGGCGCGGCGCGCGAAGCGCTGGCCTACGTGCGCCGGGTCCTCGAGATCGAGATCAACAGCGCCACCGACAATCCGCTGGTCTTCCCGGAGAGCGGCGCGATCAAGAGCGGCGGCAACTTCCACGCGCAGATCGTGGCGCAGGCGCTCGACTTCCTCGCGATCGCGGTGGCCGACCTCGCCGCGATCTCGGAGCGCCGCATCGAGCGGCTCCTCAACCCCGATGCGTCGGGGCTCCACGCCTTCCTCGCCCCGCGTCCCGGCGTCGAGTCGGGGCTGATGATGCTCCAGGTCGTAGCCGCGGACCTGCTGACCGAGCTGCGGATCCTCGCCGCCCCCGCCAGCACCCAGTCGGTGCCGACCGGCGGCGGGCGGGAGGACCACGTCTCGATGGGGCCCGCGGCCGCCCGGAAGGCCCGACGGGCCGTGGAATGCCTCGCGCTGGTGGCGGCGGCCGAGCTGCTGTGCGCGGCCGAGGCCATCGATCATCTCCGCCCGCTGCGGACCAGCCCCGCGCTGGAGAAGGTCCACGCGAAGATCCGGGAGACCGTGCCGAGGCTCACGGAGGACCGTGCGCTCTCGGGAGACGTGCAGCATATTGCCGCGTTGGTGAGGCAGGGGGTCTTCCGGGCCACGTAGCCGGCCGCCTTGGCCGGAGGACGTCGTCACATGACGGCGCTGCTGGACCGACTGCGCGAGGCGCTCGCCCCCGACTACGAGGTCGAGCGCGAGCTGGCAAGCGGGGGCATGGGCGTGGTCTTCCTCGGCCGCGACGTCGCCCTCGACCGCCGGGTCGCCATCAAGATCATCAAGCCGGAGCTGGCCACCGCGGCCGCGGCCGAGCGGTTCATCCGCGAGGCGAGGATCCTCGCGAGCCTCAACCATCCCAACGTCGTCCCGGTCCACCGGGCCGGGGAATCGCGCGGGCTCTTCTTCTACGTCATGGAGTACCTCGAGGCGGAGACGCTGGCCGACCGCCTCGCGCGCGGCGCGCTCCCCGCCGCGGAGGCCGTCGCCGTTGCCCGCGACGTCCTGGCCGCCCTCGAGGCGGCGCACGGCCGGGGCGTCGTCCATCGCGACGTCAAGCCCGCCAACATCTTCCTGCTCAAGGGCCGCGCGGTCCTCGCCGATTTCGGCATCGCGAAGGACACCGCCGCCACCGGCCCCGCCCTCACCGGCGACGGGCGCGTCGTGGGGAGCCCCGGCTACATGGCGCCGGAGCAGATGGCCGGCGGCGACGTCGGAGCGGCGACGGACCTCTACGCCGTGGGGCTCGTCCTGTACGAGGCGCTGACCGGCGAGATGTGGCCGCTGCTCACCGAGCCCTCCGGCGCCGACTGGTCGCGCGTGCCGCCCCGGCTCGTGCCGGTGCTCCAGCGGGCGCTGGCGTGGCGGGCCGCGGACCGGTGGCACAGTGCGGCCTCCTTCCGGCGCGCGCTCTCTCCGGAGCGCTCGCGCCGCTGGTCCCGCACGCGCTGGGTCGCTGCGGCGCTCGTGGTCGTGGCCGCGGCACTGACCGTGGACCGACTGGCGCGGCCACCGTCACCCGCTCTCTCCACCCTGCGCGTTCGCGTGCGCCCGTTCGCGGTTTCGGGCCTGACGGCTGCCCCGCCGCGCCTGGGGGACTCCCTCGCCGCCGTGCTGGTGCAGAGCCTCGGTGGTAGCCCGGACTTCACGGCCGTCGTCGGCCGCGGCGCGGCGGACGACACGGGGACCGCGCTCACGCTCCGGGGCGCGGGAGAGGCGGCGCACGACGGGACGCTGCTCCTGACGCTCGCTTCCGACACGGCGGCGGGACTCGCGGCGCCGTTGCACGCCGAGGCCAAGGGCCCCGCCGCCGAGTGGCGCACGCTCGCCGAAGACTCGCTGGCCTCCCAGCTGCTGGTGCAGATCTGGGGCCTCCGGGGTGGAAGGCTCGCCGCCAGCCTCCCGATTCACACGCTGCCGCGCACGCCGCGCGGGCTCGCCGCCTGGATCGCGGCCGAGCGCCTGTTCGCCCACGCGCAATGGAATGCCGCGTACGAGGCCTACCAGCGGGCGATTGCGGTGGACTCCACCTGCCTCCTGTGCCGCGTCCGGCTCACCGACGTCGGGCGCTGGCTGGGCAAGGACCAGGACGCCGCGCAGACCGCGCGCTACAGGAGTGCCCTCGATTCCTTTCCGCCGCACTACCGGCGCATCATCGAGGCGAGCTTCGCGCCCCACGACCGGCGCGTGCCGCTGCTCGAGGAGGCCGCCACCCGGTTCAGCGATTTCGGCCTGGCGTGGTTCGTCAAGGGCGACGAGACCTTTCACCGCGGCCCGCTGGACGGATACCGGCGGCACGACGCGCTGGCGGCGATGCAGCGGGCGACCGCGCTGTGGCCCGACTTCGCCCCCGCGTGGGAGCATCTCGCCTGGATCGCGATCGGCGAGGGTGATTCCACACTTGCGCATCAGGCGCTGGACAGCCTGAGCCGCGTCAGCGGGCAGGACCCGTTCGAGGCCGAGATCCGCACGCTGCTCGACGTCTGCTACCGCTGGCGTTTCGCGCCGCCGGATCAGGCTGCGCGGTACTCCCGGGGCCTGCTGGCCGACCCGCGCATCCTGCAGATCCCCGATCTCGGGGCCGGCGCGCGGTACATGATGACCTGCGACGCGCCCCGTGGATCGGTCTGGCTCGGAGAGGCGTTCCAACACCTGGGGCGCGCGGATCTGGAGAGCGACGGTCTGTTCGGCGAGCTGTACGGCTACCTCGCGCTCGGACGCCGCGACTCCGCCTTCGCCACGGTGGCCCGGCTCCGGTCGCGCGCCACGGGGCCGGACGCGGCGCTGCCGCTGGCCGAGCTGCCGGGCGTGCTGCTGCTGGCCGATTCCGCCGACGCTGCGACCTTCGCGCGGGCCTGGCCCGACGTGCGCCGCGGCCTGGAGCAGTTCACGGTGAGCGAGGCGGGTGGCCCGGCGCTCGCGCGGCGAGCCGCGTGGCTGATGGCGCTGCTGGCGCGACGGGCGGGCGATACCGCGGCGGCCCGCCGGTTCGCCAGGCGGCTCGACGACGAGCCTGCTCCGCGGCCGTTCGCGACGCTGGTGGAGCTGGATGCGGATGCGGCCGGCGGCAGGCTGGGAACCGCCCTGCGCCGGAGCGTTCTCCTGCTCGCGCTCGATTCCGCGGGGCAGAGCGGCGACCCGTTCTTCCGCAGCCTGCTTCACCTGATGCGCGCTCAGTGGCACGCCGCGCTCGGGGACACCGCGGCCGCCGTGCGCGATCTCAGGTGGCACGAGAACAACGACCTGCGGACGGTGACGTACCCGGCGCCGGGGGCGGAGTCCGCCGAGATCGACTGGGCGCTCGGCACGCTCGCCCGCTGGCGGCGCGCGCGGTTGCTGGATGCCGCGCCGGGCGACGCCGAGGCGTGCTCGTGCTACGCCGCGGTGGCGCGGCTGTGGAGCGGCGGCGAGGCGCCGTTCTCCGCGCGGGCGGACACCGCCCGGCGCCGCTTCGCGGCGCTCGGCTGCGGGAGGAGCCCGTGATCCACTGCCGCACGCTGGGGCCCGCGGCGGTGACGGTGGACGGCGGCGAGCCGCCCGCCGAGCTCATCTGGCGCAAGCATCTCGCGCTGCTGGTCTACCTCGCGCGCTCGCCGCACCGCGCCCGCACGCGGGAGCACCTGATCGGCGTGCTGTGGGGCGACCGCCCCGAGCCGGCCGCGCGGCACTCCCTGCGCGAAGCGGTGCACGTCCTGCGCAGCGCCGCGGGCGAGGAAGGCGTGGCGACGGAAGGCGAGCAGGTGCGCCTCGCCGACGGCGCGGTCGAGCTCGACGTGGACCGCCTCGAGGCGCTCGCCGCGAGGGGCGACTGGGCCGGCGCCGCGGCGCTGGCCCGCGGCGAGTTCCTGGAGGGCTTCAGCATCGCCGATGCCCAGGAGTTCGAGGACTGGCTCGGGGCGGAGCGCGACGCGTGGCGCCGCCGCTCGGTCGAGGTGCTGGCGAAGCACGCGCACGCGCTGGAGAGGACCGGTCACCCGACCGACGCGGCGGCCGCGGCCGCTCGCGCCCTCGCCCTGGACCCGCTGTCGGACGTCGCCGCGGCCGCGGCAGTGCACGCGCTGGCGCTCGCGGGGGAGCGGGGCGCGGCGCTCGAGACCTACGAGGCGTTCGTCGCGCGCCTGGACGCCCAGGTGGGCGGCGCGCCCAGCGCGGCGCTGGTGGCCCTGGCCGAGCGCGTGCGGAACGAGAAGACGTGGCGGCTGCCGGCCGGCATCGAGCCCGAGCAGCGGCGTGGCGCCGAGTCGCGGCGCGCCCCGCTCACGGGGCGCGAGCGCGAGCTGACGGCGCTGATGGGCCTCTGGGAGACCTGCCGCGGTGAGCCGCGCGCGACCGTGGCGTTCCTGGCGGGTGACGCCGGCGCCGGAAAGACCCGTCTCGCGGAGGAGGTGCTGACGCGCGCCCGGTTGGCAGGCGCGGCGACCGCGCAGGCGCGCGCCGTGCCGGCGGACAGCGGCGATCCGTGGAGCGCGCTGATCGGGCTCGCGAACGGGGGCCTGCTCGAGGCACCGGGGCTCGCGGCCGCGGCGCCCGGATCGCTGGCGGCGTTCGCCGCCCGGCTCCCCGACTGGGCCGACCGCTTTCCCGAAGCGCGGCGCGCCGCACCCGGGCCTCCGCCGCAGTCGTTCACTGACCTGCTGCGCGCGGCGTCCGGGGAGCAGCCCGTGGTCCTGCTCCTGGACGATGCACAGTGGAGCGATCGCGACTCGCTCCTCGTGCTGGGAGCCGCGGTGCGCGACCTGCAGCGCGCGCCCCTCTTCCTCGTGCTCACCGCCGCTCCCTTCCCCGCGCGGGAAGAGCTGGACGAGATCAAGGTGCGGATCCCGCGCGACGTGGCGGGCGTCGCGTTGACCGTCGCGCCCCTCGCCGCCGACGCGCTGCGCGCCCTCGCCGCCTGGGCGCTCCCGTCCTATGGCGCGGCCGATCTCGACCGGCTGACCCGGCGCGTCGGGGCCGACTCGGCGGGCCTGCCGCTGCTGGCCGTCGAGCTGCTGCATGCCGTCGCCCTCGGCCTCGATCTCCACGGCACGGCGACCGTCAAGCCATGGCCCGCGGAGCACCGCACGCTGGACCAGTCGCTGCCGGGCGACCTGCCCGATGCCGTCGTGGCGGCGATCCGCATCGGATTCCGGCGGCTGTCGAAGGACGCGCAGTCGGTGCTGGCCGCGGCGTCGGTGCTCGGCGACCGCGTGACCGCTCGCGCGCTCGCCAAGGCGACCAAGCTCGACGCGGAGCACGTGGCCGCGGCGCTCGACGAGCTGGAGTGGCAGCGGTGGGTCACGGCGGAGGCGCGCGGCTACGCGTTCGTCGCGCGGATCGTGCGGGACATCGTCGCGCGCGACATGCTCACGGAGGGCCAGCGGCTGCGGATCCTGGAGGCGGCGGGGGCCGCCGGGAAGGACGCCTCGCCGCCGGAGCGGCCGGCCCGCTAGCGCAGTGCCGCGACCAGCGCCGGCACGTACGCCTTGGGATCGCTGCCCACTTCGTCGGTCAGGTTGCGGATGCGCGCCGCGTCGATCGTGCGCGGCGGCTCGCCGCACAGACGGATGACCGGATCGGCGATGGCTCGCCCCACCACCAGCGGCTCGAACCCCTCGAGGCGCACCTTGCGCTCGAACCGCTCGCTATCGGAGGCCCGGACGGTCCACACCAGCTCGAACTCGCCGTGCGGCTGCGCCAGCGCCACCAGCGGATCGAGCCCGAGGGCCTGGCAGGTGCGGAGGGCGCCGCTGTCGAGCAGCCGCGGCAGGGGCGCCGTGATCTCGAACCCCACGCCGTTGAGCCGCGACAGCTGGTCGAGCGTGGCGATGAGCCCGTCGCTGGTGTCCATGCACGCGGTCGCGAAGCCGACCAGCGCTCGCGCCTCGGCGATCCGCGCCACCGGCCGGTAGGGATTCCCTGCCGCCCCCGTCAGCACCCGCGCGGCCACCGTTGCCCCGGCACCGAGCGGACCGGAGGCGTAGACCACGTCGCCGCTCGCGCACCCCGTGCGGCGCAGCGCCTTGCCCTCGTCCACCAGCCCCGCCGCCGTGGTCGTGACGCTCGCATCGGCGCCGAAGTTCGTGTCGCCTCCGAGCACCCACGTCCCCGCAGCCCTGCACGCCCCGTCCAGTCCCGCCCCCAGCTGGGTCTGGTAGTCGCCGCTCGCGCCGCGCGGGAGCGTGACCGCGACCAGGAGCCCGAGTGGCTCGGCGGCCACGGCGGCCAGATCCGAGAGACTCATCGTCGCCGCCATCCAGCCGATCGTCTCCGGGTCGGTGTAGAAACCCAGCGCGATCTCCTCGGCCAGCGTGTCGGTCGTGAGCGCCAGCAGCCGGCCGCTCCCGGGCAGCGGGAGCAGCTCCGCGTCGGTTTCGTGCATCCGGTTCGCCTGCGCGGGATGCCGGCGCAGCGCCTTGCCCCAGGCATCGAGCAGCCGGTTCTCGCCGATCGCATCCAGCGGCGCCGTCAGCGGCACAGCTTCACCTGCTCCCGCAAGACGCCGAACGTGACCCGGCGGGCCCGCACGACTTCCCCGTCCAGCTCCAGCGCGATCGGCGCGTCCGCCGCCACGGAGAAGCGCCACGAATTCCAGTGGCGGCGCTTGGGCCGGCCCTGGAACCGGCCGCGCGCCAGGTCCGTCAGCGCTCCCAGCGCTTCCCGGCGGGACATCCCCTCGCACAGATGGACGGCGAGCAGGCCGTCGTCCGGCGCGACCGACCGGTCGTAGTGGAACATCCCGCTCACGAACGCCGTCTTCGATATGCTGAGGTTGGTGACCTCGGCCCGCTCGGTCCGGCTTCCGGAGCGGAACCGTATGGCGAGGTTCCGCCACGTCGCGATCGTATGCAGTGCCGCGTAGAGGATCGCGCCGCCGGTCCAGGTCCCGCGCAGCCAGCGCTCCGGCCCTGCGCCGTCGTTGAAGAACGCATTCGCCTCCGCGACGAGGCCGACGCTGGCGCTGATCACGAAACAGCGCGTGTGCACGGTCCCGTCGGGCGTGGAGTAGCGCGCGACGCACAGGTCACGCCGCCCGTCGGACGGCACGATCCGCACGGGCACGCCGCCGATCGTCGGCCCGTACGGTTTGTGGAAGTCGTTGCTCGATCCCAGACCGACGGCGCCGAGCGTGAACGCGTCGAGCGGGATCCACCCGCGGGCCCGCGCCAGCTCGTCGGCCAGCGCGCTCACCGTGCCGTCGCCGCCGGCGGCGATGAAGACTCGCGTCCCGTTCTCGATCTCCTGGCGCACGGCGAACCGCCATTCGCCGGCCAGATCCGTCTCCACGACGCGCGGCTCGCACACGCCCCGCACCGCGCTCTCCGTCCGCCGCCAGCGCGCCATCCCCCGCCTCCCGCCCGCGGCGGGATTGAGGAGCACGACCGCCGCCGGCCGCGCGCCCATCAGACCTGGCTGCGCTCGGGCCGGCGCGCGAGCACCAGCTCGAACAGCGCGTAGTAGAGCAGCGCGG
>DATKLR010000245.1:0-3637 GCA_035542295.1 Gemmatimonadales bacterium
CCCCGTTATCTTATGGGCGTCGGCTTTCCCGAGGATTTCATCGCGTCGGTGGGCCGCGGGATGGACCTGGCCGATTGCGTGGCGCCGACCCGGATGGGCCGGAACGGCGCCGCCTTCAGCGACGACGGCCCGATCAACATCCGGAACGCCCGGCACCGGGAAGACGACGCGCCCCTGGACGGGGCATGCGACTGCGAGACCTGCACGACGTTCTCGCGCGGCTACCTGCGGCATCTGTTCGTCGCGGAGGAGCTGTTGGGGCTGCGGCTGCTGTCGCTGCACAACGTGCGCTATCTGATCCGCCTGGCGGCGCGCGCCAGGGACGCGATCCAAGCGGGAACATTCGACGGGTGGAGCCGCGCGTGGCTCGCCCGCTACAGCACCAGGGAGCAGGCGTGATCGGACATCCGGTTCTGGCGATGATGGCCCCGTCCGGCCAGCAGAGCGGCGGCACCATCATGATCTTCGTCCTCCAGATCGCGGCCTTCATCGCGATCTTCTACTTCATCCTGATCCGGCCCCAGCGCCAGCAGCAGAAGCGGCACGAGGAGCTGCTGAAGCAGGTCAAGCGGGGCGACGAGGTCGTCACCGCCGGCGGGATCGTGGGGGAGATCGTCCACGTGAAGGACGACCGGATCACGATCAAGTCGGGGGAGTCGAAGCTGGTGATCGAGCGCGAGCGCATCGCGAAGGTGCTCACGCGGAAAGAGGAGCCCGCGGCGACGTGAGCGTCCGCCAGCTCCACCTCCTCGGCTCCCCGGTTCTCCGGCAGCGCGCCCACGAGGTCGCGCGGCACGACGACGGCGTCAAGGCGCTGATCGCCGACCTGTACGAGACGATGCGCGCGGCCAAGGGGGTCGGCCTGGCGGCCAACCAGATCGGCGTGGCGCGCCGCGTCGCCGTGGCGGCGGCGGACGACCGGGAGGTCGTGCTGGTCAATCCGGTCATCGTCGAGGCGGACGGCGAGGAGGTCGCCGAGGAAGGCTGCCTCTCGATCCCCGACATCTTCGCGGAAGTCACCCGCGCCACGCGTGTCGTGGTCGAGACGACCGACGAGCAGGGCCAGCGCCGGCGCGTCGAGGGCACCGGCCTGTTCGCGCGGGCCATCCAGCACGAGATCGACCACCTCGACGGGATCCTGTTCCTCGACCGGGTCGGGCCCATCAAGCGCCGCCGCCTGCTCGCCGACTACAAGAAGTCGCGGAAGGGCGAGCGCGGGTATCTCAAGGACGTGGTGGAGGGGGCGGCCAAGGCCTTCTAGAGAGCCGTGCGCGTCGTCTATTTCGGTACGCCCGAATTCGCGGTGCCGTCGCTCCGCGCCCTCGTGGGCGAGGGGTTCGACGTGGTGGGCGTCGTGACGCGCCCGGACAAGCCGACCGGGCGGCACCGCTCCCGCGCCACGCCGTCGGCCGTCAAGGTCGCCGCGCTCCAGGACGACCTGCCCGTGTTCCAGCCCGAGCGCCCCGCCGAGCCCGATTTCCTCGCGCGCATGCTGGAGCTTGCGCCCGACCTCTCGATCGTCGCGGCCTACGGCCACATCCTCCCCCAGGCCCTGCTCGACGTCCCGGCCAGAGGCTCGGTCAACGTCCACGCCTCCCTGCTCCCGGCCCTGCGGGGCGCGGCGCCGATCCAGCGCGCGATCCTCCAGGGCCTCCCGGAGACCGGGATCACGATCATGCAGATGGACGCCGGGATGGACACGGGAGCGATCCTGCACCAGGTCGCCACGCCGATCGCCGAGGACGAAACCGGGGGCGAGCTGTCGGAGCGCCTGGCCGAGCTGGGCGCCGAGGCGCTGATCGAGGCGTTGACGCTGATGGACGAAGGCGGCGTCGAGCCCCGGCCGCAGGACCACGCGAAGGCCACGTTCGCCCCCAAGATCAAGCGGGAGGAGGAGCGCCTCGACTGGAGCTGTCCGGCCGACGCGGTCGCGCGGAAGGTGCGTGCCTTCGACCCGAGGCCCGGGGCGTGGACCTCCGCGCGCGACAAGGAGCTGAAGCTGTTCGGCGCGAAGGCGGCCCCGGGCGCGGGCGAGAGCGGCCTGGTGCTCCGCGCGGACGATGAGCTGGTGATCGCATGCGGGGCCGGGGCGGTGTCGGTCGCGGAGGTCCAGCCCGCCGGCCGCGCGCGGATGAGCGCGCGCGCCTTCGTGAACGGCCGCGGCATCGCGGCCGGGGACCGGCTCGCGTGATCGCGGCGCTGCCCCGGCTGCACGCCGTCACCGACGATCGCGTCGTGGGCGCGGGGGCGGCTCGCGTGGTCGAGCGCGCGGCAGCGATGGCCGGCGCGGCCGGAGCCGCCCTGGCGGTGCACGTCCGGACGCGGACGCTCGAGGGCGCCGCGTTCCTCGACCTGGCGCGCCGGGTGAAGGACGCGATCGCGCCGCACGGCAGCTGGCTCGTGGTGAACGACCGGGCCGACGTGGCCCGCGCCGCCCTCGCGCAGGCGATCGTCACGGGCCGCGGCGGCCTCGGCGTGCGCGACATCGGCCGCGTCGCGCCGGGCATCCCGGTCGCGCGGTCGGTGCACGACGCGGCCTCCGCGCGTGCCGCCGAGGCCGAGGGCGCAGACTTCCTCGTGGCAGGGGCGGTCTTCGAGACGGCGAGCCACCCGGGGGCGGCGGTCGGTGGACCGGAGCTCGTCGGCGCCGCGGCCGCGGGCGGGAAGCAGGTCGTCGCCATCGGCGGGATCACGCCCGCCAGCGCGCGCGCCACCATCGAGCGCGGGGCCTGGGGCGTGGCGGCGATCCGCGCGCTGTGGGATGCCCCGGACCCGGCGGAGGCGGCGCGGGCGTTCGTCGCCGCGCTCCCCGCCACGCGGACGGTGGCGCTGATCGTGAACGGCGAATCCCGCACCCTCTCCGAGGGTACCACGCTTGCCGGACTGCTCGATCAGCTCGGCCTCGACCCCCGGGCGGTGGTGGTCGAGCACAACCGGCGCATCGTCCGCCGGGACGCCCTGGGCGGCGTCCGGCTCTCCGCGGGCGACGCGGTCGAACTCATTCACTTCGTGGGCGGCGGCTGAAGTACGGACGCACGGAGAAAGAACGGGCAATGGCAACCACGATAACCACTCCGACCATGCAGGATACGCCGCTGGAGATCGGCGGCAGGACGTTCCACTCCCGGCTGCTGGTCGGCACCGGCAAGTACAAGGACAATGGGACGATGGTCCGCGCGCTCGAGGCGTCGGGGACGGAGATCGTCACCGTCGCGGTGCGGCGGATCAGCCTCGACCGGACCAAAGAGGAGGGGATCCTCTACCACCTCGATCCCACGCGCTTCTTCCTCCTGGCCAACACGGCCGGCTGCTACACCGCCGAGGACGCCATGCGCTACGCGCGGCTGGCGCGCGAAGCGGGCTTCAACGACTTCATCAAGCTGGAGGTGATCGGCGACCAGCAGACGCTGCTGCCCGACGGGGCGGGACTGCTGGAGGCCGCGAAGTCGCTGGTGAAGGAGGGCTTCAAGGTGATGGCGTACACCAACGACGACCTCGTCACTGCGCTGCGGCTCGAGGACGCCGGGTGCGCCGCCGTGATGCCGCTCGCCTCGCCGATCGGCTCGGGGCTCGGCCTCCTCAATCCGTTCAACATCCGAACGATCAAGGCGCGGCTGAAGGTGCCGGTGATCGTGGA
>DATKLR010000246.1:0-3245 GCA_035542295.1 Gemmatimonadales bacterium
GGCCGGAAGACCATCCGCGGCGGATGGTGGTGCCGCTGATGCGAGTCACCCATGAGCGGCTCCCCATCGAGGTCCAGCGCGGGTGCGTCCGCGGCTGCCGCTTCTGCCAGGCCGGCTACCTCTACCGGCCCGTGCGGGAGCGGGACGTCGAGACGTGCGTCGCCATCACCCGGGAGGGGCTCGAGCACGGCGGGAACGAAGAGGTCTCGCTGCTCTCGCTCTCGACGGCCGATCACTCGCAGGTGGCGGATCTGGTGGCCCGGGTGGGCGACGTGGCCTCTGAGCGCGGCGCCGCCGTGGCGCTGCCGAGCCTGAGGGCGGACACGTTCTCCGTGGAGCTGGCGGCCGCCGCGTCCCGCGTGCGCCGGACCGGCTTCACGTTCGCGCCCGAGGCGGGCTCGGAGCGGCTGCGGCACGTGATCAACAAGGGGCTCTCCGAGGCCGACATTCTCGGCGCGGTGGGTGGCGCGCTCAAGGCCGGGTGGAGCGCGGTCAAGCTCTACCTGATGACCGGCCTTCCGACGGAGAACGAAGCGGATCTGGACGCGCTGGCGGTCCTGGTCGGCCGACTGCGCGAGCTGCTGGCCACGCAGCCGGGGAGCAAGGTCACTCTCAGCATCGCGCCGTTTGTGCCCAAGCCGCATACGCCGTTCCAGTGGGAGCGGCAGGATTCGCTCGAGGAGACCAAGGCGAAGCTGCGGGCCATCCGCAACCGCGTCAGCGGGCCCGGCGTCGAGATCAAGCACCACGAGCTGGAAGGGACGCTGGTCGAGGGTATGCTCTCGCGCGGTGGGCGCGAGACTGCGGACCTGATCGAGGGCGCGTGGCGACGGGGCGCGCGGTTCGACGCCTGGGCGGAGTGCAGCCGGCCCGAGGCGTGGACCGGGGCGCTCGCCGACCTGGGGCTCACGCTGGAGGAGCGGTTGCGCGAGCGCGACGAGCGAGAAGCGCTGCCGTGGGAGGTCGTCTCGTATCGCATCGACCGGCCCTGGTTCCTCAGCGAACGGCGCAAGGCCTATGCGGAGGCGGTGACGGAGGAGTGCCGCGCGGGTGCCTGTTCCGCGTGCGGGGTGTGTGACTTCGATGTGATTCAGAACGTCTTCGCGCCGGACGTGCAGGGTGTAGGGTGTAGGGTGATAGGGTCTGAGGCAACGAGTCCGCTACACCCTGCACCCCGCACCCTACACCCTGCCTGTTGGGTCCGCTTCAAGTACGCGAAGCAGTCGCCGCTTCGCTTTCTCTCGCACCTCGACGTGCTCCAGGAGCTCGTCCGCACCTTTCGCAGGGCGCGCGCGCCCCTGGTGCTATCGGAAGGGTACATGCCGCGCCCCCGGCTCTCGGCCGGGCCCTCGCTGGCGACCGGCTGGACGTCCGCCAGCGAGTGGGTGGACGTGGAGCTGGCCGGAGCGTGGGACGCAGATCGAGTGGAAGCCTTGTTGCAGCAGCTGAACCGGTGCGTGGCGCGCGGCCTGCGGTTTCTTGCGGCCGGCGTGCTGCGCCGGAGTCCTTCCCTGAGCGCCGTGATCGAGCGCAGCACGTACCGCGCGACGTTTCCGGAGCCGCCGTTCGAGGCCGCCTTCTTTGGCCTCGACGCCGGCTGCCGGGCGTTCCTGTCGCGGGACGCGGTGCCCTTCGTCCGGGAGCGCAGCGGAAGACGCATTACGGTGGATCTCCGTCCGCTCGTGTACGACCTGGCGGCCGTGGGCGGCCGCACGGTCCTTCTCGAGCTGCGGACGGCCGATAACGGGTCGGCGAAGCCGACCGAAATACTCGAGGCGGCGTTCGAGGTGCCGAAGCACCTGGCGCCGCTCGTCAACATTCACAAGACGGACACCCGGCTCGCCGGCGGCGTGGAGCCGCTGGGCGCGTGCGCGGTCGCCGTCGGAGACATGTCAGTTGAAACGGGAGATTCTGATCAATGGGAGCCCGCGGGAGACCCGCGTGGCGATTCTGGAGGACGACACCCTCGTTGAGCTGCTGGTGGATCGTCCGGACGCGCGCCGCTCGGTCGGCGACATCTACCTTGGCAAGGTCGAAGCGGTCTTGCCGGGCATCCAGGCGGCCTTTGTAGACATCGGGGCCGAGAAGAGCGCCTTCCTTCACGCGTCCGATCTGGTGGAGCCGGAGGAGGACGAGCTGGACGAGGAGGACGGGGGCGACGCCGAGGCCCGCGCCGAGAACGGGGTCTTGGAGGACGGCGGGGGAGGCGCACGGCGGGAGAAGAACGGCGGAGACGGCGAAGGCCGCCGCGGGCGCTTTCCGGCCATCCAGGACGTCGTCAAGAAGGGCCAGACCCTGCTGGTGCAGGTGAGCAAGGAGCCGATCGGGACCAAGGGGCCGCGCGTGACCGCGCAGATCTCTATCCCCGGGCGCTTCCTCGTCTACATGCCGTCGGCCAGCCGCGTGGGGGTGAGCCGCAAGATCGAGTCGCGCGAGGAGCGGGCCCGGCTGCGGCAGATGGTGTCGAACATCCTGCCCAAGGACTCGGGCGGCGTCATCGTCCGCACCGTCGGCGAGGAGCTCACCGAGGAACACTTCAAGCGCGAGCTGGACTCCCTCCTGAAGCTGTGGAAGAAGATCAAGAAGAAATCCACCTTCGCCCGCGCCCCGACCCTGGTGCAGCGCGAGACCAGCCTGACCCGCGGCATCATCCGGGACCTGTTCAGCGCCAAGGTGGATCACCTGGCGGTGGACTCGAAGGAGCTCTACAACGAGATCCAGAATTACCTCGACCAGGTGGGACCGGACCTGAAGGAGCGGGTGGAGCTGTACGGCGGCGACGCGCCGCTGTTCGACAAGTACGAGATCGAGGCCGAGATCCGCAGCCTGTTCAACCGGCGCGTGGACCTGCCCACCGGCGGCTACGTCGTAATCGAGCAGACGGAAGCCCTGGTATCGATCGACGTGAACACCGGCCGGTACACCGGCAAGAAGGACCCCGAGAAGACGATCCTGCGGACCAATCTCGAGGCGGCGCGCGAGATCGCGCGGCAGCTCAGGCTGCGGGACATCGGCGGGATCATCGTCTGCGACTTCATCGACATGGAAACCCGGGCCAACCGCGACAAGGTGCTCCAGGAGCTGCGCACGCACCTGGCCCGCGACCGCGCGCGGACGCGGGCGTTCGCCGTGAGCGAGCTGGGGCTCATCGAGATGACCCGCCAGCGGGTGCGCCCGTCGCTGATGCAGTCGATGACGGGCGCGTGCCCGGCCTGTAACGGGACCGGCCGCGTCTTCCTCCCCGA
>DATKLR010000247.1:0-10841 GCA_035542295.1 Gemmatimonadales bacterium
TCCTCCCGCGAGCCACAGTGCGGTGGGGATGCCGACCGTGGAGGGCGCTCCGCCCAGATGCGTGATCCAGCGCATCAGGCCACCGCGCGGGCGGCTTCGCTCGCCATGAAGGCGTCGCGCAGCAGCCGGCCCTCGTATTCCTCGGGGACGTCGAGGCCGAGCCACCAGAGCAGGGTGGGCGGGACGTCGAGGATGGACACCGGCTGCCGCATCACGTGCCTCCGCCGCACGCGCGGCCCGGCGAGCACGAGCGGAATCCGGTCGTTGACCGGGTGGGGCGCGTCGTGGTCGGTGGGCGCCACGCCGCCTCCGCCGTGGTCGGCCAGCACGCAGAAGAGCGAGTCGGCCGCGCAGCCGCGCAGGATGCCGACGGCGGCGTCGATCTCCCGCACGGCCTCGAGGTAGGGCCGCGACATCCAGCCGTGGGCATGCCCCGCGCGGTCGCAGTCGTTCACATAGACGAAGACCAGCCCGTCGGGCACGAAGCGGAGCCGGCCGAGCGCGGCGGCGGCGACGTGCCTGGCCGGCCCGGCCGTCGCGACGAAGCGCGTGACGCCGGCGAACGAGCTGAGGACGCGGGCGATCGGCACCTCGGTCGCCTTGACGGCGCCGGCCACGACGACGGTGGGCAGCTGGTGCGCCGCGAGCTCCTTCGGGATCGGCCGGAGCTTGCCGAGGCGCCGCAGTGCCGCGAGGCCCGGCTCCGTCAGCTGATGCGTGGCCGGGCCGACGCCGGTCGTGAGGGACAGGAGCGCAGGAACGGTCGCGCTCGGCCGCACCGTGAGCGCGAGCGGCGCGTGACTGTAATCGGCCGACAGGGTCGACAGGGACGGGGCGAGTGCCGGGCGGATCGCATCGGGCTGGAGGCCGTCCACGAGCAGAACTACGCAGCGCGCCATTGGGTCTCCTCGGTGTGTCGTCCGAGCACCTCGGCGTAGTCGACGAGCAGGCACTCGTCCTCTTCCCCGCGGTCGGCCATCACGGTGGCGAGCCGGGCTTCGGCGCCCATCCGGTGGCGCAGTTCCGAATCGAGTACGAGCTGGGCGATGGCCGACGCGAATCCGCGCGCGTCGTCCGGCGCGACCAGGAAGCCATTCAGCCAGGTCGTGACGCTCTCGCGGAAGCCGCCGGCGTCCGCGGCGATCACGGGCAGGCCGGACGCCATCGCCTCGAGCGCCACGAGCCCGCAGGTTTCGGTGCGCGAGGGGAGGACACACAGGTCGGCGCTGGCATAGAGCACTGCGAGCTCGGCGACGTCCATGAAGCCGAGCTGGATGGCCCACGGCATCTCGCGCGCACAGCGTTCGGCGAGGGGGCCGTCGCCGGCGAAGAGAAAGACCGCGCGGCCGCCGAGCTCCGCGCGGGCGCGCTTCCACGCCTCGGCGAGCACGTCGATGTTCTTCTCCTTCGCGAGCCGCCCCACGTGCACCACCAGCGCGGCCGCGTCGGACACGCCGAGCCGCCGCCGCAGCGCGATGTCCCGCTTGCGGTGGTCGAACAGCTCCGTGTCCGCCGTGCGCCCCCAGACGCGCACCCGCGTGAGTCCCCGCCGCTCCAGCTCGGCCTTCACGAACGCGCCCGGGGTGTGCGTGAGGACGGCCGGCCGATGGAACCAGACCAGCCAATGCCAGATCGCGCTCTCCAGCGTGCCGAGGCCGTAGTAGTGGCTGTGCTGCGGAAAGTCGGTGTGGTACGAGGTCACGAGGGGCAGGCCGCACCGCAGCGCATACTGGCGGCCGACCAGCCCCAGGGGGCCCTCGGTCATCACGTGGACGAGGTCGGGGTGGAAAGCGTCCAGGAAGAGCGCGACGCGGCGTGGCTGGGGGAGCGAGAGGCGTAGGGCCGGGTAGAGAGGAAAGGCCACTGAGGGTACGCGCAGCTCGACATCCGCCGTCCCCGGCTGCGAGACGGGGTACTCCGGCGCGACCACGACGACGTCCTGTCGCGCCCGGCCGAGTACCTCCACGACGCGACGGACGATCGTGGTGACGCCGTTGACTTGCGGCGTGTAGGTGTCGGTCACGAGCGCGATGCGCACCGATCGAGGATTGCCCCGCCCCGTCAAGCCGCGGCGACGCCCGCGTCACGTCTCCGTAACGGCTTGCGGGCCTTGGTCTTCCGATGGCGCCCCGCGGATCGCGGAGCTGGCTCAGCCGGCTGGCGGCTCGGGGAAGAGAATGCGGATGGTCGTGCCGGCGCTCAGCGCGCTCTCGGCCGTGACGCGGCCGCCGTGGGCTTCGACCAGGTGCTTGACGATTGCGAGGCCGAGGCCGGTGCCGCCCACCTCGCGGGAGCGCGCCGCGTCCACGCGGTAGAACCGCTCGAAGATGCGGGGCAGGTGCTCGCTGGGGATGCCCACGCCGGTGTCGCTGATCTCGACGGTGACCCCTTCCGCCGAGCGGCTGGAGCGCACGGTGACCCGCCCGCCCGCCGGCGTGTACCGCACGCAGTTGTCCAGCACGTTGAGGAGGATCTGGCGCGCGCCCGGTCCGTCCGCGGTCACGGCCGCGGCGTCGGGCGCGATCTCGGACTGGAACGTGAGCCGCTGGGCGTCGGCGCGCGGCTTCAGGGTGGTCCAGACCTCCTGGATCAGAGGCGCCAGCGGGAGGCACCCGAGCCGCGGCGTCCACGCGCCGGATTCGATCCGGGACAGGTCGAGCAGGTCATCCACCAGCTGCTGCATGCGGTGCGCGTTCGCGAGGACCTTCTCGACGAAGCTCCTCCGGATGTCGGGCGGCGTCTCCTCGGCCAGGAGGGTCTCCGCGTATCCGCGGATCACCGTGAGCGGCGTCTTGAGCTCGTGCGAGACGTTGGCGACGAAGTCGCGCCGCACGTTCTCCAGGCGCTTCAGGCCCGTGATGTCGTGGAGCACCAGCACGGCGCCGCGGGTGGGGAGCGGGTGGGCCGAGAGCAGGACCGTCCGGTCGTCGAGCTCGATCTCCTGGCCCGCGCTGGCGCCGCCGGCGAGGCTCTTCTCCACCAGGTCGTGTGCGGGGCGCTGGCGGAACAGCTCCAGGGCCGCCGGGAGCGGGCCCTCCGGCGAGAGCTTCAGGAGCTCGCGGGCGGCCGGATTGAGCGCGGTGACGGCGCCGGTCGCATCGAGGGCGATGACGCCTTCGACCATGGAGGAGAACAGGGCGGTCATCTCGGCGCGTTCCCGCTCCAGGTCGGCCATGCGCTGCGTGAGGTTCTCCTGCACCGTCCGGAGGGCGCGCGCCAGGTCGCCGACCTCGTCGCGTCCCCGGGTGTCGATCACGGACGCTTTCCCGTGGGCGAAGGCCTGGGCGGCTTCGCGCAGCCGCACCAGCGGGCGCGCGACCGAGCGCGCGAAGCCGGACGCAAGCACCGCGCCGACGACGAGGGCGAGCAGACCGCCGAGCAGAACGGCGCCCTGCGCGTCCGCCACGACGACGTCCACCTGCGGCAGCGGCGTGGAGACGCGGGCCGCGCCGCCCGCGATCGGCATCGCGACCTTGAGCTCCCACCGCCCCGTGGAGACGCTGCGCCTCAGGTCGGTGCCCGTCGCGCCGTGCAGCGCGGCGCGGAACTCCGGGCGCGTCGCGTGGTTCTCGAGGCTGGCCAGCTGGTCGTGCGGGAAGTCCGAGTCCGCGATCACGAGGCCGGTCGTGTCGATGACCGTCACGCGCCGCCCGGTCTCGCGCCCGAGCCGGTAGACCAGCGCGTCCAGCGCGGCGCCGTGGCGGCCCGCGACGGCATGGACGAGGATGGCGGTCTCGCGGGTGACCTCGAGTGTGGCCTCGTGCAGGAGCCGCGATCGCAACGACCGGTCCGTGGCGACGGTCAGCGTGACGGTGCTGGCCGCGACGAGCAGCACGTACGACGCGAACAGCTTCCGGGAGAGCTTCACTTGGCGCGGCCGCGAGGGGAGTCGGCACGGAACCGATAGCCGAAGCCCCGCACCGTCTCGATGGCCCGTCCCGCGGCGCCGAGCTTGGAGCGCAGCCGCTGCACGTGCATGTCCACGGTCCGCGTCTGGATGTCGGGCTGCGATTCCCAGACGGCCTCGAGGAGCTGCGGCCGGCTCTGCACGCGGCCGCGCCGCTCCACGAGCAGCAGCAGCAGGCGGTACTCGATCGGCGTGAGGTCCACCGGCGTGTCGTCCACGGTGACGGCGTGCGCGCCCCGGTCGATCGCGACGGCTCCGGCGCGGAGCAGGGGACCGGCCGCGGCGGCCGGCGACCGCAGGCGCCGCAGCACCGCGCCCACGCGCAGGACGAGCTCCTCGGGGCTGAACGGTTTGGTGAGGTAGTCGTCCGCGCCCCCGGCGAGCCCCTTGATGCGGTCGGACTCGTCGCGCCGGGCGGTGAGGACGATGACGCCGATCTCCCGGGTCTCCTCGCGCCGCCGGAGCTCGGCGAGCACGTCGTAGCCGCTGCGGCCGGGAAGCATCAGGTCGAGGACGATCAGGTCGGGGACTTCGGCCGCGACGGCCTCGAGGGCGGCGACGCCCGTGCCGGCGGTCGCGACGCGATAGCCGGCCTTCGCAAGATGGTAGGCGACGAGCGCCGTGATGTCCCGCTCGTCGTCCACGACGAGGACGTGCGCCTCGGGCGCGGCCATGGCGCGGAGTATCACCTTGGCTTCGGCGTGAGGCAACCTCCGGCGCGGTTGCGACCGCGACGGGCTCCCTTACATTTCCTCATGGCTCTCCTCTCAACGCTGCTCGCCGCCGCCGTTGTCGCCGCCGCCCAGGCGCCCGGCGACTCCATTCTGCTCCGCGTGCTCATCACCAACGACGTGCATGGCACCCTCGAGGCAGCGGTGCAGCCGTGGAGCAACCATCGCCCGGTGGGCGGGGCGGCGGCGGTGGCGGGGATGATGGCGCGCCTCACGCGCGAGTGCGAGTGCACCGCCATCCGCCTCGACGCCGGTGACGTGATGCAGGGCACTCCCGTCTCCAATCTCTCGTACGGCCGCGCCACGGTCGAGGCGTTCAACGCGATGGGCTACGCCGCCTCCGCCATCGGCAACCACGAGTTCGACTGGGGCCTCGACACCCTGCAGGCGCGGATCCGCCAGGCCCATTTCGCGTGGCTGTCGTCCAACATCCGCGAGCGGGAGACCGATGCCGTGCCGCCGTGGGCCGTGCCATGGCGGGTGGTGACCGCGGGCCGCTACCGGATCGCGCTGGTGGGATACACCACGGTGACGACGCCGGCGTCGACGCGCCCGACCATCGTCGCGGGGCTCCGGTTCGACAGCGGGCCGGCGCGGATCGACGCCGCCATCGCCGCCGCGCGGCGGGAGCACCCCGACTTCGTGATCGTGGTGGCCCATGAGGGCGCCTTCTGCGACCGGAGCGGAACGTGCCAGGGTGAAGTGGTGGACCTGGCCCGCGCCCTGACCGGGCGCCCCGACCTCATCGTGAGCGGGCATACCCACTCGCTCATCCAGACGACGGTGAACGGCATCCCGATCGTGCAGGCGCGCGCCAATACGACCGCGCTGGGCATCGTGGACTTCGTGGACAGTGCCGGGACGAGGGTCGCGCGGATCCGGGTCGAGACCGTGTACGCCGACCGCGAGGCCCCGGACACGGCCGTCGCGCGCGTGGTGGACGTCTATGTCCGCCGCACCGCACCGCTCGCGAACCGCGCGGTCGCGACGCTCGCCGCGCCACTCGAACGGACCGGTGACCAGTATCCCCTGGGCAACCTGATCGCCGACGCGTACCGGGGGGCGGCGCATTCGGACGTCGCGATCGTGAACAACGGCGGGATCCGCGCCGACCTTCCCGCCGGCACGGTCACCTGGGGCCAGCTGTTCGCAGTGGTGCCGTTCCAGAACTACGTCGTCCGGCTCACGGTGACGGGCGCGGTGCTCAAGGCGGCGCTGGAGCACGCCGTCGGCGCGGCCGACGCGCGGGCGCACGTCTCCGGCATTACGGTGCGAGTTACTCCCTCCAACCCCGCGGGCCAGCGGGTGACGGCGGTGATGCTCGCGGGCGGCCGCCCCCTCGTCGACACTGCGGCCTACACCCTCGCCGTGCCTGATTTCATGGCCGCCGGCGGCAGCGGCTACGCGATGCTGCGGGTCCCGGCCGAGAACACGGGGGTCGTCGACCTGGACGCCGTAGTGGACTACCTGCGGGCGCTGCCGCAGCCGGTTCGCCCGCCGGACGACGTGCGCGTGGAGAGCGGGAGGTCCCCGTGACGACCAAGACGCCGCGGGGCCCCGACCTCACCAGGGACCTGATCCGGCGGATGCCGAAGCCCGAGCTGCACGTCCATCTGGACGGCAGCCTGCGCCCGACCACGCTGGTCGAGCTGGCCCGCGAGCAGAAGGTCAAGCTGCCGACCACCGACCTCGCGGAGCTGACGCACTACCTCCACGTCCACGACGCGCGGAACCTGATGGACTATCTGGCCCGCTTCGAAGTCACGCTCTCGGTGCTGCAGGCGCCCGAGGCGCTGGAGCGGGTCACGTACGAGCTGGTGCAGGACGGCGCCGCCGACGGCGTACGCTACATGGAGATCCGCTACTCGCCGATCCTGTGCACGAAGAAGGGGATGCCGCTGACCGAGGCGGTCGAGGCGCCCCTGAGGGGGATGCACCGCGCGGAGAAGGACTTCGGCGTGAAGACCGGGCTCATCATCTGCGGGATCCGGAACATGAGCCCCGCAACCTCGATGGACCTCGCCAACCTCACGGTCGCGTTCAAGGGGAAGGGCGTGGTGGCGTTCGACCTGGCGGGCGCGGAGTACAACTATCCCGCCAAGAAGCACCGCGAGGCCTTCTACACCGTCGTGAACGCCAACGTCGCCGCGACGATCCATGCGGGCGAGGCCTACGGCCCCGAATCCATCGCCCAGGCGCTGCACTACTGCCACGCGGATCGCATCGGCCACGGCACCCGGCTGTTCGAGGACGCGGACCTGGAGCGCTACGTCAACGACCGCCGCGTGCCGCTGGAGGTGTGCGTCACCTGCAACGTGCAGACCCACGCCGTGGCGTCGATCGAGCAGCATCCCGTGCGGCGCTACTTCGATCTCGGGATCGTCGTGTGCCTCAACACCGACAACCGGCTGATGAGCGCCACCACGGTGACCGACGAGTACTGGCTGGCCCACACGAAGCTCGGCTTCTCGCGCGAGGAGATCGAGCGGATGATTCTGTACGGCTTCGAGAGCGCGTTCCTCCCGTACCAGGAGCGGGCCAGGCTGGTGGAGCAGGCGAAGCTGGACCTCGAGAAGCTGCGGAACTGACCCGAGAGGCGGGCCGTGTCAGACATGATCCGGGAAGCGTCGGACGCCGTCCGGCAGGCGATCGGCAGGCGGAAGACGGAGGTCGCGATCGTCCTGGGCTCGGGGCTTTCTTTCCTGGGCGAGGAGATCGCGGATGCCGTGCGGCTCCCCTATGCCTCGATCCCCGGCTTTCCGCGGCCGACGGTCCAGGGCCACGCCGGTGAGCTGATCGCGGGGACGCTCGAGGGCCGCGGGGTCATCGTGCAGAGCGGCCGATTCCACATGTACGAGGGCCACCCGGACGCCGTGGTGGCACTGCCGGTGCGCGTTTTCGCGACGCTCGGCGTCGAAACCCTCATCGTGACCAATGCCGCGGGCGGGATCCGCCGCACCTTCCGCCCCGGGTCGCTGATGCTGATCGCCGACCACATCAACACCACCGCCCGCGCTCCGCTCGCGGGGCCCGTGCTCGAGGGCGAGCAGCGCTTTCCCGACATGTCGGATCCGTACGATGCCGAGCTGCGGGCGCTGGCGCGGCGCGTCGCGGCCGAGCAGGGGATCGCGCTCGAGGAGGGGACGTACGCGGCGACGCTGGGCCCGTCGTACGAAACCAAAGCGGAGATCGAGATGCTGAAGCGGGTCGGGGCCGACGCCGTGGGGATGAGCACCGTGCCCGAAGTGATCGTGGCGCGCGCGCGGGGGATGCGCGTGGTGGGGATCTCCGCCGTCACGAACCTCGCCGCCGGCCTCGGCGCGCCGACGCTGTCGCACGCGGAGGTGCTGGAGACGGCGGACCGGGTGAAGGGCGATCTGGCCCGCCTGGTCCGCGGGATCGTCAGGAGCCTCTAGGGACCGCTTCCACGAAGTGATTGAGCGGGCCGTGGCCCCGGCCCAGGCCCGGGGCGGCGGCCATCGCGCGATGCACGAAGTCGAGCGCATCGCTCACGGCGCGCTCGAGCGGGCGGCCGAGGGCGAAGCCGGCCGCGACGGCGGCGGAGAGCGTGCAGCCGGTCCCGTGGGTCGAGGTGGTCGCCAGGCGCGGGTGCGCGAACCGCGTGACGCCCGCGCCCGTCGCCAGGACGTCCACGACGTCGCCTGCCTCCGCGCTCAGGTGCCCGCCCTTCACGAGGGCCGCCGCGGCGCCCATCTTCACCAGCGCGCGCGCGGCGCGCTCCATCTGCGCGACGGTCCGGACCTCCTCCTCGACCAGGATCTGTGCCTCGTCGAGGTTCGGCGTGGCGAGCGAGGCGAGGGGGACCAGGCGGGCCGCGATGGTCCGCTCCGCCTCGCGCACCAGCAGCCGGTCTCCGGAGGTGGCGACCATCACGGGGTCGAGGACATAGTTGGGCAGGTCGAGGCGCGCCACAGCGGCCGCGACGGCCTCCACCAGCGCCGCGGTGCCGAGCATCCCGCTCTTCACCGCCTGGGGCGGCAGGTCCTCGGCGAGCGCCTCGATCTGCTGCGTGACGAGCGTGACGCTGAGCGCCTCCCACCCGCGCACGCCCACGGTGTTCTGCGCGGTGACCGCGGTGATGACGCTGGTGCCGAAGACGCCGAACTGATGGAAGGTCTTGAGATCGGCCTGGATTCCCGCGCCGCCGCCGGAATCGGACCCCGCGATCGTGAGGGCGATCTGCATGGCGGGTAATCTGCACACCCTGCTCCGCGATCTCCAACGCCGCAAGGCGCGGGAGCGCCGCGGGCTGGTGGTGGCCGAAGGCCGCCGGCTGGTGACGGACGCGCTCGAGGCCGGGGTGAAGATCACCGCGCTCCTCGTCGCGGAGGACGCGGCGGGGCCGCTGCAGCCGGTGCTCGAGGCGGCGACGCGGCGCGGTGTGCCGGTGGAGCGCGCTCCGCGGCGCGCGTTCAACGAGCTGGCCGACACGGAGACGCCGAGCGGCGTGCTGGCGGTCATCGAGTGGCGCCCGAAGACGCTGGCGGACCTGGCGCTCGCGCCGCGCGCGACGCTGCTGGTCCTGGACGCGGTGCAGGACCCCGGCAACGTGGGCGGCATGATCCGCACCGCGCACGCGCTCGGCGCGGCGGCGACGGTGGCACTGGACGGCACCGCCGATCCGGGTGCGCACAAGGTCCTCCGCGCGGCGATGGGCGCGGCGTTCCGGCATCCCGTGGTCGAGGCCCACTGGGCGGACTTCGCGGCGTTCGCCCAGGCCAACGCGGTGACGATCTGGGCCGCGTGCCAGGGCGCCGAGCCGCCGGCTGACGTGCGGCCCGACCGGCTCGCGCTGGTCGTCGGGAACGAGGGCGCGGGCCTCAGGCCGGAGGTGCTCGCCGCTGCGGCGCGGCGAGTCGGCGTGCGGATGCAGCCGGGCGCGGAGTCGCTCAATGCCGCCACCGCCGCGGCGATCCTGCTGTACGAGGTGACCCGTGGACGTCACTGAGCCGGTGCTCGCCGTCTTCGCCGGTATCTGGGGCGCGATGCTGGGGAGCTTCCTCAACGTCTGCGTCTGGCGGCTCCCGCGGAACGAGTCCGTCATCCGCCCGGCGTCGCACTGCCCCGCGTGCGGGAAGCCGATCGCGTGGTACGACAACATCCCGCTGCTGTCGTACGTCGCGCTGCGGGCCCGCTGCCGGCACTGCGGCGCGCGCATCAGCGCGCAGTATCCGCTGGTCGAGCTGGCGGTCGCGCTCATCTGGGCCGGCGCCGTGGTCTGGCGGGGCGCGTCGTGGGAGGCGCTGAGCGCCGCGGTGCTCACGACCCTGCTGCTGGGCATCGCGCTCACCGACGCGCGCCACTACCTGATCCCCGACGAGTTCTCCCTCGGCGGCCTGGGCGCCGGCCTCGCGCTCTCCTTCATCCCCGGCGGGATCAGCCCGCTGGATTCGCTGGTTGGCGCGGCCGCGGGATTCGCCCTGCTCTGGGTGGTCAAGGCCGCGGGCGACTGGGCGCTGAAGCGCGGGATGATCCGCGGCGAGGAGCTGCAGCAGGTGCTGGAGGCGGGCGAGACGCCGACCACGCTGGGCGGCGGCGACCTCAAGATGATGGCGATGGTCGGGAGTTTCCTCGGCTGGCGGGGCGTGCTGCTCACCGCCTTCCTCGGCTCGGTCGCGGGCGTGCTGGTGTTTCTCCCGCTCGTCCTCCTCAAGCGCCGGAGCCCCATCCCCTTCGGCGTCTTCCTGGCGGTCGGCGCGGTGGTGACGCTGGTGGCGGGCGATGCGTTGGTCGCATGGTACTCGGGGATGCTCGTCTCGTCCGTGCCGTGAACGTGAAACCGGGTGCAGGGTGTAGGGGGTAGGGTGTAGCATGACCGAAGGACTGTTCGGAACCGCCGAGACCGGCAACGACGTGCTGGAGCGGCTCGGCTACGATCTCACCGCGGCCGCGCGCCGCGGCGACCTCGAGCCGGTGCGCTGCCGCGACGCGGAGATCAGCCGCGTCGTGGACATCCTGCTGCGCCAGACGAAGCACAACCCGGCCCTGGTGGGAGAAGCGGGGGTCGGCAAGACGGCGATCGTCGAAGGGCTGGCCCAGCGCGTGGTCGCGCGCGAGGTGCCCGCGGCACTGCGCTCCGTCAGGCTCGTCGCCCTCGATCACGTCGCCCTGCTCGCGGGCACGGTGTACCGCGGCCAGTACGAGGACCGCCTGCGCCGCCTGGTGAAGGCGGTCTCCGAGGA
>DATKLR010000248.1:0-7563 GCA_035542295.1 Gemmatimonadales bacterium
GACGCGACGGGTGGATGGCCTTCTGGCCGAGACGCGCCAGCGCCTGGACGAGATCAAGGCCAAGACCGCCGACCTGGAGCGCAGCAAGCTCAGCGTGGCCGACTTCGGCTCCAGTCTGGCGGCGCTCGGGCAACGGTTCACTGCCGGGTCGCCGCCCGAAAGGCCCTCTCCCAGCTAGCGCCCGACCGGGCTGGCGGGCCGGAGCGCGCCCAGCGCGTCCGCCCGGTGGGGGTGGCTTCCCGAGCCGCCCCGAGTCGCGTACCTTGACTGGTGTCGCCCAGGCTCGCGAGGCCACAGGGTGCCACAGCCCATCCGCTTGAATCCAGACGTCGAGACGCAATCGGGAATCCCCACCAGGGATTTCCCCGCCAGCCGGTTCGCGCCCTTCAGGCTGCCGGGATCCGGATGGCGGGTGGCTGTCGCGGCGATCATTACTCTGGCATGCCTGCCCCCGAGTCGCGCAGCCGCGCAGCGCCCGACCGCTTCCGCGTCCATTGTCGGCGTGGTCCGAAATCGGGAGACGCATGCCCCCGTCGAAGGAGCCGTCGCCCGGCTCGAGTGGACCGGCAGATCAGTCGCAGTCGATTCGGATGGGCGATTCGAGCTGAAGGGACTCCTGCCGGGGCCCGGGCTCCTTCAAATCCGCGCCATCGGGTACCGGATCGGTTCGTGGGCGGTGAACCTGGCCGAGAGCACCGTCGTCTCCAGGACGTTCGACATGGAGGAAGTGCCCATCGTGTTGCCGGAGTTGACGACTACCACCACTCCTCCGCTGGCCGACTGGCGTTCGCCGCAGGGGTTCGAGCTGCGGCGGCAGCGGGGGGACGGCTATTTCATCACCGAGGAGCAAATCAAGCAACAGCAACCGCTAACGCTCACGGAGGTGCTGCGCACAGTGCCGGGAGTGTACGCGTTCTGCACTTCCTATGGCTGCAGGGTCCTCATGCTGCGCTCGACGCCGCCCTGCACGCCGGAGTACTTCCTCGACGGGTTTCCCGCCAGTCTCGCCACGGGCCCGGACTTCCCGATCCAGGGAATTCGCGGCATCGAGGTTTATGGTGACGTGTTCAGCACGCCGATCGAGTTCCAGCGGCTCGGCCTCCGCTGCGGTGTCGTCGCTATCTGGACGCGCATGGGGCGCTGAGGTGCACCTCGGCTACGGACACGCGCGGTCGGCGGGTTGGCCTGGCCTGCCCGATCGGTTAGGTTGTCCGCGGCGCCCGACCTACGAGCGGCCCTGCACACAGGAGGCTTCCCTGCACCGCTCCCTTACGTTCGTGGCAGCCGTCGCTGCGGCGGCAGCGTCGCTCACGGCGGCCGCGTGCATCAATGTGACCGGGTCCACGTGCGCCGTGGAGCAGAGCGACTACCACAACTTGACGTTCGGCGTCGCGGCCAGCGACTCCCTCACGTCCAAGACGTGCATCGCTTTCTACAAGTTCTCGGTGGGCGCTCAGACGAACCTCCGAGTCACGCTGACGTCGCCCGGCATCCAGACGTTCCTGCAGGTCTCGGACTCGACCGGGGTGATCCGGGTGAACTCCGTGCTGAGCACGGCGCTGGACACCACGACCACGGTGCGGATGATGCTCGGGGCGGGCGGCTACCAGATCTTTGTCGTACCGTACCATGAGGGGCAGAGGGCCCAGTACACCCTGTTGGCGGTGACGGATACGTCGGCAGTCGGCGGTTGCGGCGCCGTGTGGGTGACCCCGGGCATCACGACCACTCAGACGATCTCTCACGCCGACTGCACCCAGGGTCCCGGCGGAAGCAATTCCTTCACACACGTCTACGGGCTGCTGCTGAGGTCGGGGCAGAGCGTCGTCTTCTCGGAGCACTCCACGTCGCTGGCGCCGGGGATGACTCTGACCGGTCCCGACGGAACCGAGCCCTCGACTGCAGACAGCCTCGGCACGACTGCGCTGCTCACCACCACCGTCGGCAGCCAGGGCGCGTACCGCCTGTGGGTGGGGAGCACCAGCGCGGGTCAGGTCGGCTCCTACACGCTGCAGATTCAATGAGATACGGCGACGGCGAAGGGTGACCCGGAGGACTGGGCCCCCGGGCCCCCGGTCCTTGGGGGGGGTATTGCGCGGTTCTGAAACGGGTTGCAATATGGCTATGGCACCTCGGGCTGCGACCGAGTGAGCATAGCCGCACGACCCAGGCAGTGATGGGGTGTCTGCTCGTCTCAAGTGCGCATGATACTGAGGTTGGGCGAGGAGAACTGGCCCGAGCTTTCCGATTTGCGTGCCGGGCGGGCGCAGTAGCGTAGTCGCCGTGGGTCGATGCGTGGACGGTGACAGTCTGTCGAATCTCATCAACGCAGGAGGTCAGCAGATGAACCGTACAACGTTCAGCACACTGCGCGTCGTCGGAGCGCTCGCGGCGCTGTTCATCGCGACGGCCGGCGCGGCGCAGGCGCAACGCGCGGTCATTCGAGGTACGGTGACGTCGGTGGACGGCGCTCCGATCGAGGGGGCGAGCGTCTTCATCGTCGAACTCGCCATGCAGACCGCGACGGACAACACCGGGAAGTATCTCTTCACGATCCCGCCTGCCCGGGTGCACACACAGGCGGTCCACCTGCGTGCCCGGATGATCGGGTACCGGCCCGGCGAGCAGACGCTGACGCTGACCGCCGGCGAGCAGGTGTTCGACTTCAAGCTCGCCGCCGACATCAACCGTCTGGAAGAGATCGTGGTCACGGGCGAGATGGTGGGGCAGTCGAAGGCCGAGACCCCGTTCGACATCACGCGCGTGGACGTGGCGGACCTGCCGGTGCCCGCCCTCGATCCGCTTTCCATGCTTCAGGGCCAGGTGCCGGGGGCCAACATCGTCAGCTACTCCGGACGGCCCGGGGACTCCCCGACCCTCATGCTGCGCGGCGTGCAGTCGATCAACGGCCAGGATCGCTCGCAAGAGCCCCTGTACATCGTTGACGGCGTGGTTCTCGGCAGCGGGGCCCTGCAGACCCTGAACCCCGCCGACATCGCGAGCGTCGAGGTGGTGAAAGGCGCGGCTGCGTCTTCGCTGTACGGCGCGCGGGCGGGATCCGGCGCCATCCAGATCACCACCAAGAGCGGCACGCTGGGTCGCGAGGGTTTGACCTGGAACTTCCACACCGAAGTCGGCAGGAGCGACGTCGAGAAGCAGTGGGTCCTCGCGAAGAACACCGCGATGCTCACGGATCCGACGAACTCACGGTATTGCATCGCCGTGACCGGCCTGCCCCTGTGCGCCCAGACGATCAACTACCAGGCGGAGCAGGCGGCCATCAACAACTTCCCGGGCAATTGGGCCCTGGTGCCGCCCCCGTTCCCGCTGGACCCGCGGCTGTCGCTGACCAGGGAGCCGCTGCGCAACACCTTCCAGGCCAATCCGTGGCCCGGATCGACGTACAATGCCATCAACGCCATCGTGAGGCCCCAGCTCGCGACGACCACCAACCTGGATGCGACGGGCCGGTTCGGCGGGACGCAGTTCTATGCCAGCGGCTCCTTCACGCAGCAGGGTGGCGCGATCCGGTACTTGAGCGGCTACGACCGTTGGACGGCGCGGCTCAACATTGACCAGCGCATCGGCAACATGTGGTCGGTCGGCATCCGGACGTTCTACAGCCAGGGCCGCTCCGACGGCCCGGGCCAGAACAACAGCAGTGCGTTCTTCGACCTGACGCGCGTTCCCGCGAACGTGAACATCCTTCAGACGGACACGCTGGGCCGGCTGTATGCCCGGACGAACCTCCAGAACTCCGGCGAGCAGAACGTCAATCCGCTGGTCATACTCCAGGACTTCAGGTCCAATGAGTACCAGGACCGGTTCATCGGCGGGATGAGCCTCCGGTTCACGCCGGTGAGCTGGGCGGATGTCGAGGGCAACCTCAGCTATGACATGTTCACGCAGCGGGACACCTACTTCTACGACAAGAACTTCAGGTACTCCACCGAGAACTACTGGGATGGGTACCTGCCGGGTGAAGTCCGTGATGACCGGCAGGAGGCGCGGTCGTTCAATGCGGGCCTGAGCGCGACGCTCCGGCACGATTTCGGCCGGGACCTGCAGAGCCGGCTGAACCTGCGGTACAGCTACGTGCAGCAGGACAACGACAACAACAGCGGCCGCGGCTACACCCTGGCCGCGGTGGGCGTGCCGGTTCTCGATAACGCGACGTCGGACTTCGAAGTCCACTCCGGCACGTCGTCCATCCGCGAGATCGGTTACTCGGCCGGCGTGGGCCTCACCTATCAGAACAAGTACATCGCCGAGGCCTTGATCCGCCGCGACGGCAGCTCACTGTTCGGTTCATCGCGGCGCTGGAAGACCTTCGGCCGCGGCTCGCTTGCATGGCGCGTCGCGCAGGAGGGCTTCTGGCCGCTCAAGGACTTCATGAACGAGTTGAAGCTGCGCGCGTCGCGCGGCAGCGCCGGTGGCCGCCCGAACTTCTATGCGCAGTATCAGACGTTCGGCGTGAGCGCCGGCGGCATCGCTCTGCAGCAGTCGGGCAACGCCCTCCTGGAGCCCGAGGTCACGACCGAGACGGAATTGGGCGCCGACATCGAGATTCTGCATCGCGTCGGGATCACGATCACGAACGCGCAGTCCACGACGGAGAACCAGATTCTGCCGGTCCCGGTACCAGCCTGGTCCGGTTTCGGCACGGTGTGGAAGAACGCCGGGACGCTGCAGAACAAGACGTGGGAGCTGTCGTTGAACCTCCCGATCGTCACGCGCCACGACGTGTCGTGGTCCTGGCGGTTCAGCTATGACGCGACCCGGACGAAGATCACGCAGCTCAACGTCCCGCCGTTCGCCTACGGGTACGACTACGCGAACAGCGGAGACTACCTGTTCACGGCGCACGTGAATGAGCCGTACGCCACCTTCTACGGCAACTACTTCCTGCGGACCTGCTCGGAGCTGCCGACGGCCTTCCAGTCGCAGTGCGGCGGCAAGGGCATGAACTACCAGCACAACGATCAGGGCTTCCTGGTCTGGACGGGGGGGTTGGACCCCAGCCAGGGCATCACGAAGAACGCCTACCAGGCGCAGCTGCCCGGGGCGCAGGCCCCGTGGGGCGTCGCGTTGAACTGGGGCATGCTTATCACGGCGAGGGATCCGGCCTGCGTGGCGAAGCCGAGCACCTCGTGCGCCGGGATAGACCAGCCCCTTGGCACGGCCCTGCCGAAGTGGAATGGCTCGGTGGGGACGAACTTCCAGTGGAAGCGACTGGGCCTGTTCGCGCTGCTGCAGGGCTCGTACGGCCGCAAGGTCTGGAACGAGGGGCGGCAGTGGTCGTACTACGACTTCCTCGTGAATGACGTCGACCAGGCCAACCGCACGGTGGCGTCGGCAAAGCCGCTCGGCTACTACGCCCGCGGCGCGCCGCCGGTCAACGCCAACGGGCTCGGCGGGTTCTACAACAAGCTGGCCCCGAACAGCTACTTCGTCGAGGATGCGAGCTACGCCAAGCTTCGCGAGATCTCGGTGTCGTACAACGTCGGGCCGATTGGCGGGTGGGGCAACTGGACCGCGAGCGTGATCGGCCGCAACGTCTTCACGATCACGGGCTACCACGGATTCGATCCCGAGACCGGCCTTGTGGGCTCGGATACCGGGTCCGGCGCGATCAACGCGGTTGACGACTACGGGTTCCCGAACCTGCGGACGCTCACGTTCGCGATCACCACGAGCTTCTAGCTCGGGCGGTCGGCCGCCGCGGAACCGGAGTAACGGTTTCGCGGCGGCCGGCGCCGGGCTCTTTGGGAGGTATTCGATGAAGATCATGAGTGCGGTCGTGGGAACGCTGACCCTCGTAGCGTTGGCCGCGTGCTCCGAGTCGAAGCTGGTGGTGGTGGATCTGAACCAGCCAGACCAGGGGCGCGCCCTCCAGTCGGCGAGCGACGTGGAGAACCTGCTCACGGGTCAGTTCCGCGTCATCTGGAACAACACCCAAGGCACCGCCGTCTCGTTGGAGATGCAGCTGGAGTGCCTGGGGATGGAGAGCTCGACGGGCCTCGGCAACGCCGAGTCCGGCAAGTACTGCGGCATTCCGCGGGTGCCGGTTGACAACGGCATCAACAACCCGTCGGCCATCAACAAGTACAACCCGTACCTCTACCTCTACCGCGCCGCGCGGTCGAGCGCGATTGCGATCAATCAGATGAATCAGAAGGGGTTCACGTTCGTGCCGGCTGATGCGGCGGAATTTGCGCGCGACGTGGCGTTCGGGTACTTCGAGATCGGCGTGGCTCTGGGCGACGTCGCCCTCGTGTACGATTCCGGGACGGTCGTGGCCCCGGGCGACAACCTTTCCGGGACAGCGCCACCGTACGTCGGGGCTGCCACGCTCATGACCGCGGCCCTCGGCTACCTCGACTCAGCGCTTGCCTATGGAGCGCAGAACCCCAATGGGACGAACGGGTGGCCCGCGCCCGGCACGTGGATCAACGGGTGGGATGGGAGCCAGGCCACCTTCCTCAAGCTGGTGCACTCCTGGAAGGCGCGGCTCCGCGCGGGCGTGGCGCGGACACCGGCTGAGCGCGCTGCCGTCGACTGGACCAAGGTCATCGCCGACGCGCAGGCCGGCATCACCAGCGATTTCGTAGTCACGATGACCACCTCTCCTCCTAACTGGGCCTACGACCCGAGCGAGATCAACCAGGGGACCACCTGGTCCCAGATGTGGCAGTGGATGGTCGGAATGGCGGACACGAGCGGCAATTACAGTACCTATCTGTCGAACACCGTGAACAACGGCGTGTTCCTGGTCGTCACTCCGGACAAGCGGTTCCCGGCGGGGGAGTCGCGCGCGGCGCAGAACGCGGCCTCTGCCGGGTTCTCCCCCAATAACGGCTATCCCTACATCCAGAACCACGTGGTCAGCCAGGACGTCACCGTTTCGCCCGAACAGACGTCGCAGTACAACTTCTGGCGGTTCCAACAGGAGGTCGCGGCCTCCGCGTCGAACGGGCCCGTCCCGGTGATGACCGTGGGCGAGATGAACGGGCTGATGGCCGAGGGCTACCTCAGGGCAGGCAACTACGCCGCCGCGATGACTGCGATCAACGCGACGCGCGTGCCCGCCGGTCTGCCGGCGCTGGCTGGGATCGCCGATACAACTACCAGAGTCCCCGGCGGCAACGCCTGCGTGCCGAAGGTCCCGGACCCCGCCACGAGCTACAAGTCGGCGAAGTGCGGGAACATCTGGGAGGCGATGAAGTGGGAGAAGCGGCTGGAGGAGGCGTACACGCACTGGGGCGCCTGGTGGATCGACGGGCGTGGCTGGGGCGACCTGCCGAACGGCTCCGTCCTGGAGTATCCGACGCCGTACCAGGAGCTGCAGACGCGCCAGTTGCCGATCTACAGCCTGACGCGGCTGGCGGCGAAGGGGAACTACGGTCTCTAGCAGATGGATGGGGAATCGCATGACCGGCGGCGCGAAGGGCCGCGCCCAAGCGATGCTGCGCCGCCTGGCGCGCGGGGTTCTTGCCCTCGCGCCGGCGGCGCTGGCGGGCTGCTATAGCTACGTGCCGGTGGAATCGGCACCGACGCCCGGGG
>DATKLR010000249.1:0-14527 GCA_035542295.1 Gemmatimonadales bacterium
CGCCCCCGGGAGCGGATCCTCGCGTTGGGCCCCTCCGCGTTGACGACCGCGGAACTCTTGGCGATTCTCATCGGTACGGGGCGCGTCGGCGTCTCCGCGCCCGAGGTCGCCGGAGCGCTGCTCGCCGGCGGCGGGCCCGGCTTGGCCCATCTCGCCCGCCGCACGGTGGTGGAGCTGGCGGCGGTGCCGGGCGTCGGCCCCGCGAAGGCGGCGCGCGTCGCGGCCGCCCTGGAGCTGGGCCGGCGCCTGCAGGAGGAGGGGCGGCCGGACCGGACGCGGATCCGCTCGCCGGCGGACGTGTATCGCTGGTATGCGCCGCGCCTGGCGGACCTGGCGGCCGAAGAGTTCCACGTGCTCGCGCTCGACAGCCAGAGCGGCATCCTGCGCGACCTGCTCGTGACCCGGGGGATCTTGAACAGCTCGCTCGTGCATCCTCGCGAAGTGTTCCGCGGCGCCATTGCCGAGGCCGCGGCGGGGATCATCGTGGTCCACAACCACCCGTCCGGCGATCCCGCGCCCTCGGCCGACGACCGGGCGGTGACGCGCCAGCTGGTGGAGGCGGGCAAGGTCCTGGACCTGCCCGTCTACGACCACGTGATCGTGGGAGCCAGGGGCTACCTCAGCTTCGCCGAGGCCGGGCTGCTGTGACCGTCGCTCCCGCCAAGCGAACGGTGCCGGCCATCCCCGGCCTCAGCGACGCGCTCGAGCCCTACGCGGATCGCCTGGACCTCGATCTGCTCGAGCGGGCCTACCAGTTCAGCGCCGCGGCCCACCGCGGCCAGAAGCGCTGGTCGGGCGAGGACGCGGTGTCGCACGGCATCGGCGTGGCCCGCATCCTCGTGGAGGCGCACCTCGACGCGGTCTCGGCGGCGGCGGGGCTGCTGCACGACGTGGTCGAGGACACCGAGGTCACGGTGGAGGACCTCGAGCGCGAGTTCGGCAAGGAGGTCGCCACGATCGTGGACGGCCTCACCAAGATCTCCACCCTGAGCTTCCGCTCCACCGCCGAGGAGCAGGCCGAGAACTACCGCAAGCTCCTCCTCTCGGTCGCCAAGGACGCCCGCGTCGTCATCGTCAAGCTGGCCGACCGGCTCCACAACATGCGGACGCTGGAGCACCTGCCGGAGGAGAAGCAGCGCCGCATCGCGCTCGAGACGCGCGAGATCTACGCGCCGCTGGCGCACCGCTTCGGGATGGCCGGCATCAAGGCGGAGCTGGAGGACCTGGCGTTCCGGTTCCTGGAGCCCGAGGAGTACGCCTCGCTCGCGAAGAAGGTCGCGGCGCGCAAGGCGGAGCGGGAGGAGCTGGTGGCCCGGATGCGCGAGCCGCTGCAGCGCGAGCTGGAGCGCGCCGGCATCCGGGACGTGGACGTCACCGGCCGCCCCAAGAACCTGTGGTCCATCCACAAGAAGATCATCCGGCGCGACCTCCCCTATGAGGAGATCTACGACCTGATGGCGCTGCGGGTGCTGGTCAACTCGGTGCCCGACTGCTACCACGCCCTCGGCGTGATCCACTCGCGCTGGACGCCGCTGCAGGAGCGGATCAAGGACTACATCGCCCAGCCCAAGTCGAACGGCTACCAGTCCCTCCACACGACCGTCTTCGGCCCGACCGGGCAGCTGTACGAGATCCAGATCCGCACCCGGGAGATGCACCATACGGCGGAATACGGGATCGCGGCGCACTGGCTCTACAAGGAGGGCCGCTCGCGCGACGAGCTCGACAAGCACCTCACCTGGTTCCGGCAGCTGGTGGACTACCAGCAGGAAGCGATGACGCCGGACGAGTTCATCGAGTTCCTGCGCATCGACCTCTACCAGGACGAGATCTTCGTCTTCACGCCGCAGGGCGACGTCAAGCAGCTCCCGAAGGGGGCCACGCCGATCGACTTCGCCTTCGCCGTGCACACCGAGGTGGGACTGCACTGCCAGGGCGCGAAGATCAACGGGCGCATCGCGCCGCTGCACCGGGCGCTGAAGAACGGCGACACGGTGGAGATCCTGACCTCGCCGACGGCGCGGCCGTCGCGCGACTGGCAGGCGCACGTGCGCACCGCGCGGGCGCGGCAGAAGGTGCGCCAGTGGGTCAAGCAGGAAGAGCACGAGACCTCGATCGCGCTGGCCGATGAGATCCTCGAGCGCGAGCTCAAGCGGCGCCGCCTGCCGAAGCCGGACCTCGCCGCGCTCAACCGGGCCGTCACGGCCTTCAGTCTCCCCGACGTCGACCACGTGAAGGCGGCGCTGGGGCGCGGCGATCTGTCCGTCACCCAGGTCCTGCGCGCGCTCTTCCCCGACCTGGAGGAGCAGGAGCAGGAGTCGCCGGCGCCCAAGGCGGGGGCGCTCGGCCGTCTGGTGCAGCGGATCCGCGTCGGCAAGGGGGTCCGCATCCAGGGCGTGGACGGGCTGATGGTGCGCTACTCCCAGTGCTGCCAGCCGGTGCCCGGCGACGCGGTGACCGGCTACGTGACGCGGGGGCGGGGCATCTCGATCCACCGGGTGGACTGCCCGAACCTCCTCGCCCTCGACAGCGAGCCGGAGCGCCGGGTGGACCTCGACTGGCACGAGATCGAGGGCGAGGTCTTCGCGGTGCGCCTCGACCTCCAGGGCGAGGACCGCCGCGGTCTCTACGCCGACGTCTGCACGGCGATCTCCACCGCCGCCACCAACATCCGGAGCTGCGAGCTGGCCAGCGGCGAGGGCGGGATGACGGGGCAGGTGATCGTCGAGGTCGAGAACCTCTCCCATCTCAACAAGGTCATGAAGGCCATCCGCCGCGTGAAGGGCGTCACCGACGTGCGGCGGCGCGAACGCCTGATCGCGTGACCGCGCCGGACGGGGGCCGACCCGCGAAGGACTCCTCCGAGGCGCCGCCCGCACGATCCGGCCCTGGCACGGGTGCGACCGAGTTCCGTCTCGAGGCGCCGTTCGAGCCGGCCGGCGACCAGCCCCAGGCCATCGAGGCGCTGGTCCGCGGCTTCACCGGCGGCGAGCGCCACCAGGTCCTGCTCGGCGTCACCGGCTCCGGCAAGACGATGACCATGGCCAACGCCGTCCGGCGGCTGGGCCGGCCGGCCCTGGTCCTCTCGCACAACAAGACGCTCGCGGCGCAGCTCTACGGCGAGCTGAAGTCGTTCTTCCCGTCCAACGCGGTCGAGTACTTCATCTCGTACTACGATTACTACCAGCCCGAAGCGTACGTCCCGCAGACCGACACCTACATCGAGAAGGACGCGTCGATCAACCAGGACATCGAGCGGCTGCGCCTGCGCGCCACGTCGAGTCTGGTGGAGCGGGACGACGTGATCGTGGTGGCGACGGTCTCCGCGATCTACGGCCTCGGCGACCCGGTGGAATACCGGGAGCAGATGCTGCGGCTCGCGCGCGGGGAGACCGTCGGGCGGCGGGCGATCCTCGAGCGGCTGGTGGGGATCCAGTACCAGCGCAACGACGTCGCCTTCGAGCCGGGCAACTTCCGGGTGCGCGGCGACGTGATCGAGGTCTTCCCGGCCTACGAGGAGCAGGCGGTGCGCGTGGAGCTGTTCGGGGACGCGATCGAGCGCATCGTCAAGATCGACCCCCTGACCGGGCGCAGGGTCGCGGAGCTGGAGCGGTGCGCGATCTATCCGGCCACACACTTCGTCACCAACCGCAGCAACCTCGAGCGCGCGATCGGGCTCATCCGCGAGGAGCTGGCGGCGCGCCTGGCCGAGCTCAAGGCCGCGGGGAAGCTCCTGGAGGCCCAGCGCCTCGAGTCGCGCACCCGCTTCGACATCGAGATGATGCTCGAGGTGGGCACCTGCCACGGCATCGAGAACTACAGCCGCCACCTCTCGGGCCGCGCGCAGGGCGAGCGCCCCGCGGTCCTGCTGGATTTCTTCCCCCGCGACTTCCTGGTGATCGTGGACGAGTCGCACGTCACCGTGCCGCAGATCGGCGCGATGTACGCCGGCGACCGCTCGCGCAAGGAGACGCTGGTCGAGTACGGCTTCCGCCTCCCCTCCGCGCTCGACAACCGCCCGCTGCGCTACGACGAGTTCCTCGAGCTGGCGCCGCGCGCGCTCTTCGTCTCCGCCACGCCCGGCCCCGAGGAACTGCGCCTCTCCGGCGGCGCCGTCGTGGAACAGCTGGTCCGGCCCACCGGCCTGGTGGACCCGGAGGTCGAGGTCCGGAAAGTCGAGGGCCAGGTCGACGACCTGCTGAAGGAGATCCGCTCGCGCGAGCGCCGCGGCGAGCGCGTGCTGGTGACCACGCTGACCAAGCGGATGGCCGAGGATCTCACCGACTACCTCGCCCAGGTCGGCGTCCGCGTGCGGTACATGCACTCCGACATCGACGCCATCGAGCGGATGGACATCATCCGCGGCCTGCGGCTCGGGGAGTTCGACGTGCTGGTCGGGATCAACCTGCTCCGCGAGGGGCTCGACCTCCCCGAGGTCTCGCTGGTCGCGATCCTCGACGCGGACCAGGAGGGCTTCCTGCGCTCGCGCACGTCGCTGATCCAGACGGTCGGCCGCGCGGCCCGCCACCTCCAGGGGAAGGCGATCCTCTACGCCGACCGGATGACCGACTCGATGCAGGAGGCGCTGGCGGAGATGGACCGCCGCCGCGCCACCCAGGAGCGCTACAACGCCGAGCACGGGATCACGCCGCGCTCCATCGTCAAGTCGGTGGACCAGATCCGCTTCACCACTCGCGTCGCCGACGCGCGCGAGGACCCGGTCCCGCGCGCCGAAGCCGTCTCCCTCATGGGCAAGGCGGCCGGCGAATGGAGCGCCCTCGACCAGGCGCAGCGCGACGCGCTCGTGAAGCAGCTCGAGGACGAGATGCGCCGCGCGGCCGACGATCTGGACTTCGAGCTGGCCGCGCAGATCCGCGACCAGATCATGGATCTGAAAGCCAGTTCCCGGACGCCAAGACGCCAAGTTGCCAGCGAAGGCGAAGACCGCAGGTCGCAACCGAGAGGGAGGCGTGGGCGGCCGGCGCGTCGATGAAGCTGCGCTGGCCCGGTTCGGAGAGGCGTTCGCCCGCTCGCTCCGGCCGCCGATCGCCGTCGGCATCGCCGGCGAGCTGGGCACCGGCAAGACCACGCTGGTCCGCGCCGTCGCGCACGGCCTCGGCGTCGCCGAGCCGGTGACGAGCCCCACTTTCGCCCTCGTGCACCGCTACACGGGCACGCGCACCACGGTCTATCACGTGGACGCATACCGCCTGAAGCCCTCCGACCAGACAGCGGACTTGGGGCTCGACGAGGCGCTGGCGGAGCCGGACGCCGTGGTCCTGATCGAGTGGCCGGAGCGACTCGGCAAGGCGCTTCCGCCCCTCGGCCACAGCATCCGGCTCGCGTACACGGAGGACGACGCGATCCGAGCGCTGGAAGTGGACGGCCGATCCCCATGACGGATCTCTTCCTCGCGCTGGACACCGCGACCGACGTGCCGTCGCTCACCCTGGGCACGCCGCAGGATCCGGGGCCCGTGATCCGGATCCCGGGACGCCGCGAGCTGTCCCGGGACCTGGAGCGCCTGACGGCTCAGCTCCTGACTGCTCGCGGCGTGGATCTTGGCGATCTGGCGGGTGTCGTCGTGGCCGACGGCCCGGGCAGCTTCACCGGCCTGAGGATCGGCATCGCCTTCGCCAAGGGGCTCTGTCGCGCCCGGCAGCTGCCGCTGCTCGCCGCCCCGTCGCTCCTCGGCGCGGCGTGGACCGCGGTGCGCGGCGGCGGCGTCGCGCTGGCCGAGTACGACGCCCTGCGCGGCGACGTGTACCGCGCGGCGTATCGCCTGGCGCCCGGCCGCGTCGAGGTTCTGCTCGCTCCCGCGCTGGCAGCCGCCGGCTCTCCGGTCGCGCTGCCCGCCGGCCACGCTCGCGCGACCGCGGACGACGCGTCGGCCGCCTCGCTTCTCCGCCTCGTCCAGCTCACGGGCGGCGCGCGACCCGTCGCCGATCCGGCCGGGTGGGAGCCGGCGTACGGGCGGCCGGCGGAGGCCGAGGCGCGCTACCGCGCATCCGGCCGCGCGTGACGGCGAGGCCGCTGGTCGAAGCCGACCTCGACCGCGTGGCCGAGATCGAGCGCGCGGCCTTCACCGACCCCTGGTCACGCCGCTCCTTCGTGGAGTTGTTGTCCCAGCCCCAGGTGCGCGCCCTCGCGCTCGATAGCGACGGCCGCCTGGCGGGCTACGCCCTCTACTCGCTGGTCGCGGGGGAAGGGGAGATCCTGAACCTGGCGGTCGACCCGTCCTCGCAGCGCCGCGGCCTCGGCAGGCGCCTGCTCCGCGCGGTGCTCGAAGCGATGCGCGCGGCGGGAACCACCGCGGTCTTCCTCGAGGTGCGGCAGTCGAACCGCGCCGCCATCGCGCTCTATGCCCGCGCTGGTTTCCGCCCCGTCTCCCTCCGCCGCACCTACTACCGGAATCCAACCGAGCACGCGGTGACGATGACCCTCAATCTGGGCTCGGAGGCGGCGAGAAAACGATGAGAACCTGCGTCCGTTCGGTTGACAAAAACCGTTGTGGCGCCTATAGTTCCGCCCTGTCCGTGGTACCCGAGCAGGTCCCCAGGAGGGCCGTCAGGTGAGTCGCAGTCTCAACAAAGTGATGCTGATCGGGAACCTCGGCGCGGACCCCGAGGTTCGAAGCACCAACAACGGGACCCGGGTCGCGACGCTGTCGCTGGCGACCAGCCGCCAGTGGACGACCCAGGGCGGCGAGAAGCAGGAGAAGACGGAGTGGCACCGGTGCGTGGTCTGGAACACGCGCCAGTCGGGACTCGCCGACGTGGTCGAGAAGTACCTCAAGAAGGGCGACCGGGTCTATGTGGAGGGGCGCATCGAGTATCGGACGTGGAAGGACCGCGAGGGGCAGACGCGGTACACCACGGAGATCAACGTGCGCGACCTCGTGATGCTCTCCGGCCGTGGCGATGGCGGAGCAGCGGGCGAGACAGGTTCTGGGGACCGTGCGGAGAAGGGGCGGCGGGCGGCCGCGCCGGCCGCCGAGAAGGGGGCAGGCGCCGGAGCCGGATCGGCGGAAGCTCCGGCGAAGGCGGATTCCTTCGAGGACTTCCCGGAGGCGCTCGATGAGGAGGATGACGATCTCCCGTTCTAGGGGAGCGCATCTGGTAGCCGTCGCGCTCGCCCTCGGCCTGCCGGCGGCCCCGTTGGCATCCCAGCAGCCGCAGCCTTCAGGTGCCCCGCCGGGCTCAGCCCAGCAGGTGCCCTCCCAGGGCCAGTCGCTCGCCGCTCCTCCCGCGACGCACATCGTGCAGCAGGGTGAGACACTGTGGGGTCTGGCCAAGCAGTTCCTCGGCGACCCGCTGCTCTGGCCCGAGATCTACCGGTTGAACACCACCGTCATCGAGGATCCACACTACATCTTCCCGGGCGAGGAGCTGCGCTTCACGCCGGCTCCGGCGGCGGCCCTGGCCGCTGCGGCCGCGCCCGCTCCGGCGGCGGCCCAGAACGCTGCGCCTCCGGCTCCGGGCGAGATCACTGTGGCGCCGACGCCGACGGACACGACCGCGCCGCGGGCGCAGCCGGCGGCGCCGTCGGGCAATCCGTTCGACGCGCCCACCGTGTTCGCCAGCAAGAGGACGGTCGCGTCGCAGACGAGCACCCTGCAGCTCCAGACGGAGCAGGCCTACCGCGCGGTGCGCGTGGGGGAGCACTTCGCCGCGGGATTCCTGACAGAGGGCGAGCAGCTGAACCCGGGGCGGCTGCTCGGCAACACGCGCACGGCCTCGATCAGCCGCCTCAGCGCGACCACGAGCGCGACGCTGTTCAGTGAGGTCGCGGTCTCCCCGCCGCCGGGCGATACGCTGAAGCCGGGCGACCTCCTGCTCGCGTACGATGTACCGCGGCGCATCGACCCGTACGGCGAAGTGGTGCGGCCGACGGGCCTGCTCAAGGTCACCGCGGTCGGGTCCCCGACCGACAATGCTGCCGCGCAGGTGATCGCGGTCTACCAGTCGATCGCCAGCGACCAGTACGTGATCCCTGTGCCGGGGTTCGCGCCGGCGAATAAGCGCGGGGTCCGCGTGGACAGCGGCGGCGTGGTGGGCTCGGTCATCGACATCAGGGACACACACGAGCTGGTGACGATGCAGGACGTGGTGTTCCTCGATCGCGGGGCGGAGGACAGCGTGCATCTGGGCGACATCTTCCAGCTCAGCGGGATGACCACGGCGGCGAGCGGCATCGGCCACGTGGTCCAGAACGAGGTCAAGGTGCTGATCGTCTGGGTGCGGCCGCACACCTCGTCGGGCGTGGTCATCCAGATCGACCGGCCGGACGTGCAGCCCGGGGCGACGGCGCGCCAGATCTATCGGATGCCGTCGTGACGGCCGTCGAGAGTTGAGCGTCGAGAGTTGAGAGTGCTCGGCTCTCAACCCTCACGGCGCAACCGGCTCAGCGCAGGGTCCTGCATTCCATGAAGCGTCGCGTGCTCGTCACCGGCGGGGCGGGATTCATCGGGTCCCACGTCGCCGACGCCTTTCTCGCCGCAGGCAACGACGTCACCGTCATCGACAATCTGTCGCGCGGCCGTCCGCAGCAGGTGCCGCGGGCCGCGGAGTTCCGGCAGCTGGACGTCGGCTCCGAGGAGGCGCGCGCCCTGGTGGCGGGCGGCGGATTCGAGGTCGTCGTCCACCTGGCGGCGCAGGTGGACGTGCGCGTGTCCGTGTCCGATCCGATATTCGACGCGGAGGAGAACCTGCTCGCCCTGCTCTCGCTGCTGGAGGGGGCGCGCGCGGGCGGCGCGCGCCGCATCGTGTTCTCCTCCTCGGGCGGCGTGGTCTACGGCGAGCGGCGGCCGCCGCACGTGGAGACCACGCCGAAGTTCCCGATCTCGCCGTACGGCGTGAGCAAGCTCGCCGCCGAGTACTACCTCGGCTGTTATGCGCAGCTCTACGGGCTGGAGACCGTCGCGCTGCGCTACAGCAACGTCTTCGGGCCGCGCCAGGACCCGCACGGCGAGGCGGGCGTGGTCGCGATCTTCGGCAACCGGTTGCGCCAGAAGAAGCCGCTGACGATCTACGGCGACGGGAATCAGACCCGCGACTACGTGTACGTCGCCGACGTGGCGCGCGCGAACGTGCTCGCCGCGGACGCGCCGCTTCCGCCCCTCGACGGCACCATCGACGCGCGGGCGTTCAACATCGGCACCGGCATCGAGACGTCGGTGAACGCGCTTGCCCACGCGATGATCACGGCGTCCGGCGTCGACGTCCCGGTGGAGCACGCGCCGGCCCGCGGCGGCGAGCTGCTGGCCAACGCCCTGACGGCCGACAAGGCCGCCGGCGCCCTCGGCTGGAGCCCCAAGGTCACCCTCGCCGAGGGGCTGAAGACGACCTACGACTGGATCGTGCGGGAGGGCTCGTGATGCTGCTGCAGGTGGGTGGCGCGGTGCCGACGACCGAGCTCGAGCTGATCGCCGTCTCCAGCCTCGCGACCAAGATCGTCCTCGGCGTGCTGGTGGTCTTCTCCGCGGTCTCCTGGTTCCTCATCTTCGCGAAGCTCGTGCAGTTCCGGCGCATCCGCCGCGCGGCCGACCTGTTCTACGACGCGACCCAGCACGCCACCCGGCTCGACGAAGCGCGCGAAGAGGTCGGCCGGCTCAAGGCCTCGCCCTTCACGCGGCTCTTCGCCGAGGGCATCACGTTCTTTTCGGAGATTCATCCCGGGGGCCTCGCCAGGGAGCCGTCGGTCGGCGCGACGCTGACGCCGACCCAGCTCGAGGCGCTGCGGATGGTGCTCGAGACGCAGGTGGACGCGGAGCATGACCAGCTGGGCCGTTACATCCCGTGGCTGGCGACCTTCGGCTCGGTGAGCCCGCTGCTCGGCCTCCTGGGTACCGTGCTCGGGGTGATGGACGCTTTCATCGGGATCTCGGTCGGCGGCTCCGGCAACATCTCGGCCGTCGCGCCCGGCGTGGCGGAGGCGCTGGTGACGACCGTCGCCGGGCTCGCCGTCGCCATCCCCGCGGTGATCGCCTACAACATCTTCACGGCGCGCCAGAACTTCGTGGCCGCCGAGCTGGAGGGCTTTGCGCGCGAGCTGATCGTGACGCTCGCGCGGGAGGGCAGGCTCTAAGTGGCGCGCCGCCGCGTCCGGGCCAGCTTCAACGCCGACATCAACGTCACCTCGCTGGTGGACGTGGCGTTCGTCCTGCTGATCATCTTCATGATCACGGCTCCGATGATGCAGGGCGGGGTCCAGGTCCGGCTGCCGCGCGCCGAAGCGCGGCCGCTCCAGACGCAGGCCGGTCTCATCGTCTCGATGGACCGCCGCGGCCGCATCTTCGTGGACGAGGCGGCGTTCTCCTACGAGGATTTCCGCGCCACGTTCCGCGCGCTGGTCGCGCGGCGGAAGCCCGCCGCGATCTACCTGCGCGCCGACCGCGGCGTGCCCTACGGCGACGTCGTGCGCGTGCTGGCGATCATCCGCACTGCGGGCATCCGCGACGTGGGCCTGGTGACCGAGCCGGAGTCCGTGGGGCCGTGAGAGGCCTGCGGGAGCGCGCCGCCGAGGAGCGGCTGCGGGGGCCGGGGATAGCGGGCTCGGCGGCGCTGCACGCCCTCGTGGTCGCCACCTTCCTCGTCGCCGGCTCCGGCCGCCATCGTCCGCCGCTCCCGCCGTTCTACCGCGTCTCGCTCGTCGCGCCGCCCGGCGTGAGCGCCCCCGCGGCGACTCCGACGCCGGTGGCCCCCGCCCCCGCGAAGAGCGCCCCGGCACCCAGCACCCGACACCCGACACCTTCCGTCTCGCGCCGGCCCGCGGTGCCGCTGGCCCGGACGCCCGCGGCGCCGAAGCCCCAGGCGGCGGCCCCGGCTTCTCCGGCAACCCACAACCCGCCACCTGCCACCTCGCCTTCCCAACCCGCCGGAATTCCCGGCGGCACGCCCGGGGGCACCGACGTCGCGACGATCAAGACGGAGGGGGTCGAATTCCCGTTCCCGGGGTATCTACAGAACCTGGTGAGCCAGGTGTACCGGCGGTGGCGCCCGGCCCCGTCCAACGCGTCGCTCCAGGCGGAGGTCTTCTTCTTCGTTCACCGTGACGGCTCCGTGACCGGCCTCCAGTTCATCAAGCGCTCCGGCTCGTTCGCGTTCGACCTCGAGGCGCAGGGCGCGATCGAGGCGGCGGCGCGCGCCGGCGCCTTGGGCCAGCTCCCAACCGGCTACGGCCCGGACGTCCTCCCGGTGTCGTTCTACTTCAACCCGCGGAGCGTGCGGTGATCCGCGTGCCGGCGCTCGGCGTGGCAGCGCTCCTCGCGCTCCCGGTCGGTCTCGCGGCGCAGGACACCACGCCCCCCGTGCCGGGTGTGCGGGTCGGCATCACGTACACGCCGGGCACGCGGCCCAGCGTCGCGGTCCTGGTGGCCGGCGGGACCGCGCTGGACAGCGTCCGCACCATCCTCGGCCGCGATCTCGACTACTCCGACCGGTTCGAGGTGGTCGTGCCCCCGCAGGCGGCCGCGTCCCTGGACTCCGGCGGCGTGCCGAACTACCGCGCGCTCAACGCGCTCGGCACCGACTTCGTCGTGTCGGTGGTGACGAAGGCCTCCGCGCAGGGCGATCCGCGCTCGCCCGGTGGCTTCGACGTCCTGCTGCACGACGTGCGGAGCGGCGCGGTGAAGAACCGGATCTCGCTCCAGGTGGCCGGCGCGAGCGCGGACGGGCTGCGGCGCGCGGTGCACCGCGCCGCCGACGACGTGGTGCGGTGGGCGACGGGGGCGAAGGGCATAGCGTCGTCCGTGATCTACTTCGTGGCGGACGGGAAGATCTGGCGCGTGGACCCCGACGGTGCCAACCGTGCGCTGATCGCCGCGGCGGGGCGGCCGGCGCTCTCGCCGGCCTATTCGCCCGACGGCCGCACGCTCGCGTATACGGCCTTCGTCCCCAGCGGCCAGCCGATCGTCCTGCAGGACCTCGCGACCGGGCGTCGGGAGGTCGTGCCGGGCACCGAGTACGGGATCAACATCACGCCCGAGTTCTCCCCCGACGGCCGCCATCTCGCGTACGCGCACGGCACCGAGAACGGCACCGACCTCTACGTGTACGACCTGGGGCGGCGCACCACGACCCGGCTGACCGTGGGGCGATACTACGACAACCTCTCGCCGGCCTGGAGTCCGGACGGCCAGCGCATCGCCTTCATCTCCACGCGCGCGGGGTCGCCCCAGCTCTATGTGATGGGGGCCGACGGGACGGGGCAGGAGGCGTTGGCGCGCTTCGACTACGGCTTCACGGGGATGACGTACGCGCCCGAATGGTCCCCCGACGGCCAGGCGGTCGTCTTTCACCGGGAGGTCGCCGGCGTCCCGCAGGTCTTCGTCCTCGACCTTGCCACGCGTGCGGTGAAGCAGATCACCGGGGAGGGGCGCAACGAGGACGCCACCTGGGCGCCCGATGCGCGCCACCTCTGTTTCGTGTCCTCCCGCAGCGGCACGCGGCTCCTGTGGGTCGTGGATCTGGAGACCGGCCGGATGCGGCAGCTCAACTCGACCGCCGGCGCCCGCCTACCCGCGTGGTCGCCTGGCCATGCATCTTTGGAGGCAGGATGATGAACCGCGTCGCCTTCGCGTCGCTCTGCACGTCCCTCGTGGTTGCAGCGTGCAGCAAGCCGCCTGCGCCGGCGGCCCCGGCGCCGGTGCCGGCTCCAGTGGCCGCCGCGCCCGCGACCGCCGCGGCCGACTCGGCCGCCCGCGCTGCGGTCCGCCGCGATTCGCTGGCCGCCGCCACCCGGGCCGACTCGCTCGAGCGCGCGGCTCGGGAGCGCGCACGGGCCGACTCGGTGCGCGCCGAAGTCCAGCGCGCCCAGGCGGACTCCGTGGCGGCCGCCGTCCGGAGCGGGCTCGCGCCGGCCGACTCCGCCGTGCTCGCCGAGGCGGTCCATTTCGACTACGACAAGGCCGACCTGCAGGCCGCCGACCTCCCGAAGCTCGACCGCAAGCTCGCGATCTTCCAGGCGCACCCGCGCCTCGAAGTCCAGGTCGCCGGCAACTGCGACGAGCGGGGCTCGGACGAGTACAACCTCGCGCTCGGTGAGCGCCGCGCCGCCGCTGCCAAGCGCTATCTGGTGGCGCACGGCGTGGCCGCCGACCACATCGCCATCGTCTCCTACGGCAAGGAACGGCCCCTCGATCCCGGGCACACCGAAGACGCGTGGGCGAAGAACCGCCGTGACGACTTCGTCGTGACCCGGGGAGCGAACTAGTGCGTCCCAGCGCCTTCGCCGCCGCGCTGCTCCCGCTGCTGGCCGCGGGCTGCGCCTGGCACAGCGACATCACGCGGCTGCAGGCCCAGCTGCTGGACCAGCAGGCGGCTGCGGCCCGTGCCGACTCGGTGAATCGGGCGAGCCTGGCGGCGATCGCGCGGCAAGTGCAGAGCGTGCTCGACTCCCTCGCCGCGCAGCAGGCCACGGTGAATGCGTTCCGGGGCGACCTGCGGGTGGAGTTGTACAACGTCGAGCAGCAGCTCGTCGCGGTGCAGGAGCTGACCGGCCAGAGCCAGCAGCGCCTCACCGAGCTCAGGACGCAGCTGGAGCAGCGCTCCGAGCAGATCGCCGCCCAGAGCCCCGGGCCCGAGCCCACGCCGGCGGCCGGCGCAGCGCCGGGCGCCGCGGCGCCGAACCCGGCGGCGGGAGAGCCGTCCGCGGACCAGCTGATGGAGCTGGGGCTGCAGCAGCTCAGGCGCGGCAGCCCGGCCACGGCGCGCACCGCCTTCGCGGAGTTCCTGAAGCGCTACGCGCAGCATCCGCGCGCCGGCGACGCTTGGTTCTTCACGGGCGAGGCCTGGACCGCCGACCAGCAGGCCGATTCGGCCGCCGCGGCCTACCAGCAGGTCGTGCAGCACTTCCCCTCGTCGGGCCACATGGCGGCGGCGCTCTACAAGCTCGGGTTGATCGCCGTCCAGGCGGGGAAGAAGGACGAGGCGCGCGCGCAGTTCAACCGGCTCGTGGCGTCCTTCCCCCTGTCGGAGGAAGCCGCGCTCGCGCGCGACCAGCTGCGCGCGCTCGGCCCCGCGCCCCGGCCGCACTGAGCCCGGAATCCCACCGTGCCCCGGTTCGAGCGCAATGAGCGCGGCGAGATGCCGTTCCTCGACCACCTCGAGGAGCTGCGCTGGCGCCTGATCTGGAGCCTGCTGGCGCTCACCGTCGGGTTCGTGGTGGGATTCGTGATCGTGGATGCGTTCGACGTGCTCGGCCTGCTCATGCGGCCGATCGCCCCGCATCTCCCCAACGGACGGCTCTACTTCACCAGCCCGATCGAGCCGTTCATGCTCACCCTGAAGCTCGCGTTCTGCACCGGCCTGGTTCTGGCGTCGCCGGTCATCGTCTGGCAGCTGTGGCGGTTCCTCTCGCCGGCGCTGTACGCGCGCGAGCGGCGGGTCGTGTTGCCGGTGACGATCGTGGCCGCGGTCCTGTTCCTCGCCGGCGTGTCGCTCGCCTACCTGCTCGTGCTGCCCACCGCGATCCGCGTGCTGCTGGGATTCCAGTCCCGGAGCCTCCAGCCGATCGTGACTGCCAAGGA
>DATKLR010000250.1:0-5821 GCA_035542295.1 Gemmatimonadales bacterium
AGCTGGGCCGAGGGCTTCGCGCCCGCGAGGTAGAACGAAGCGAAGATGCGCCGCGCCTGCGCGCGGTGCTCGGGACTCCGGAACCAGAGGTAGCCGATTCGATCCGGCCAGGTGGGAGGTGTGATCCACTTGGTCACGTCCCCCACGACGACGTCCGCCCCGGACTCGGCCACCTTCGGGAAGCCCGCCGCCCCCGCGTGCGCATAGTCCGCGACCAGCAGCGGCGTCCGAGTCCCGAGGCGCCTGCGGATGTGCCGGAAGATCGCCTCCAGCTGCAGCCGCTCGCCCCTCCACGTGACCTGGCTCAGGAGCACGGCGTTGGGCTGGTGCCGCACGACGCTCTCGAGCACGGCGTCCGCGTCGAGCACGTCCACGGCCGTGTCGGGGAAGCTCATGGCGTCGAAATACTCGCCATCCGAGAGTGCGATCCGCTCGATGCCGAGCGACGCAAACACCAGCCGGAGGCCCGCCAGCGTCCCCGGCGCCAGCACCACGGCCGACGACGCGGCGCCATACACGTCGGCCACGAGCTGCCGCACCTGGCCCGCGAGATGGTAGTCGGCCTCGACCCGGTGTCTCATTGCCCGCCCCGCCTCAGTCGGACGGCCCGCCGCAGGTGCACTCGGCGCCGGTCATCACCTGGAGCAGCACACTCGCCGGGCGCGCGACCAGATGGGTCGGGAGCACGCGCCGGAAGTGCGCCACCGTCCCCTGCCGCAGGACCTCCGCGCGCGTCACCGCCCCCGACGCGTCGCGGAGCTGGATCTCCAGCGAGCCCTCCAGCACGATCCAGCTTGCCGCCCGGCTCGGACCGAGGGTGCGGTACGCCGGCGCGCGCCCGGTCCACCCGTTCCGGAGCCGCATCACGCTGAGGTGCAGGTTGTGCGGCACCTCGCCGCGCGGCGCCAGCAGCGGCCGCCACGCCGGCTGCTGCGGCGCCTCGCGATCAGCGTCCGGCAGGCTCGCGACCATCCACTCCTGCGACGCCTGCACGATGAGCTGGGGCAGGGGGAAGCGGAGGAACCGCGCCAGCCGCGCGATCGCCTCGACCGAGACGTTCTGGCTCGCCGCCTCGATCCGCGAAATCTGCGCCGCATCCACGTGGCACAGCGCCGCGAGGGTCGAGACGCCGATGTTCGCGCGATCGCGGAACAGGCGCGTCTGCTCCGCGATCCCCCAGGCCAGCAGCGCGTAGGTCACCGGGTTCAGCACCTGCGCAGCCGTGAATCCGGTCTTGCCCACCGACGCGCGGCGCTCGCCGCCGCCCCCGCGCGCGCTCACGTTGATCGCCGTCGGCGATTCGCTCGAGGGGCGGAACACCATCCACGCCGACGCCTCGTTCTGCCCCACCGCCCAGGTGTGGTGCGGCACCTGCGACGCCAGCCGGATCGCCGAGCCCTTCTCCAGCACCGGCGAGAGATGCACCTCCGGCGCCTTCCCCCCGGGCGTCCACGCGAAGTGATACTGGATGCGGCCGGCGATCGGAATCAGCGCCTCCTCCCCCGAGTGCGACATGAACTCGTTCCGCGCCCGGCGCGGCGCGAAGGTGGCGCGCAGGACCGAGTACGACGGCCCCCACAGGTCCGGCGGATCGTAGCTCAGATAGGTGATGTCCGAGGCCGCCGTCACCTCCGTCCGCAGCGTCGAGAACCCCTGCGCCTCGTGCACGATGTTCCAGTCCTGGTACGCCGAGGCGGGGAGGTAGTCGCGCAGCACCGCCACCGCCGCGTCATAGCCTTCCTTGAAGGCGACGGAGGAGGCCAGCCACCCCAGCGTCCCATGCCGGTACGCGGGCGTCCGGCTCGCCCCACCGGAGGCCGGCCCCTTGGTCCGTTTTCGCTTCTGGCGCATGGGCCCTATGGTATGGGCTCCCGCAACCGGGCGCAATCGGGGCAAAGGGCGGACGGCCAGTCATGATTCCATGCTAATTTCAAGGCTCTTGACATAACGTCCCGGCGGTGGTATCGTCTACCTCGGCAGGGGGGTGGGACATGGACATGACACGGCGACTCGCTCTGGCCGCGGGCTCCATCGGAGTGGCGGCCATGTTGGTGCTTCCGACCCCGGCCCTCGGCCAGAGCGAGGGCAACGGCTTCCTGTTCCGCCAGCCGCAGGGAACGTTCACCGTGCGGATGGGGCTCGCGATGCCGAACGCCACGGGGGACCCGTTCTCCTTCTTCTCCAACGAGCTGACCCTCAGGCGCTCCAGCTACCTCGCGTTCGACCTGGCCGGCGACCTCGCCTTCACCGTCGACCCGCGGCTGGACGTGGTGGTCTCGGCAGGGTGGGCGGGCTCGCAGGCGCCGTCGGAGATGCGGCACTGGCTCGACGCGAACGATCAGCCGATCCGGCAGATGACGACGTTCCAGCGGGTGCCGCTGACCGTGAGCCTCAAGTACTACCTGAGGCCGCGGGGCCGGTCGGTGGGGCGATTCGCCTGGGTGCCGTCGACGGGCGTTGTGCCCTACGTGGGAGCGGGCGGCGGGCTGATGTACTCGCGCATCCACCAGTGGGGCGACTTCGTCGACTACACGGACTCCACCATCTTCAGCGACAACTACGCGTCCGAGAGCTGGACGGGCACAGCCCACGCGTTCGCGGGAGTGGAGGTGCCGCTGGGCCCGCGGTTTGTGATGAGCGCCGAGGCCCGCTATGCTTACGCGAAGACGCCGCTGGGTCCCGACTTCAAGTACTTCGGCGATATGAACCTGTCGGGCTTTTCGGTGACGGTCGGAATGGGCGTGAGGTTCTGAGAGGATGGGCACCATGAAGACTCCATTGCTGCTCGGCTCGATCCTGGTAGCCGCCGCGGTCGCGGCGCGCGCACAGACGCCGCAGCCGGATCTGCGCTGGGAACCGTGGTACGGCTGCTGGATGGCGGTGGTCGGCACGGCGCCGAGCCCGACGGGCAAGACGCCGACCGTGTGCGTGATCCCGGCCGGCAGGGGCGTGGACGTGCTCACCGTGGTGGACACCTCGGTCGTCGCGCGGGATCATATCGAAGCCAACCCCGAGCGGCATCCGGTCTCGCGCTCGACCTGCACCGGCTGGGAGACTGCGGTCTGGTCGAGCCAGAGCGATCGCCTCTATCGCCGGTCGGAGTACACCTGCCCCGGCGACGTCAAGCGCGACGCCAGCGAGGTGTTCGCGATGACGCCGGAGTGGGAGTGGCTGGACGTGCAGGGGCTGTCCGCACGCGGCAACATGGGCGTGCGCACGCTCCGGTACCGGAGCGCCGTGGTGCCCGCGGTAACAGAGATCGTCCAGGCCCTGGCGTCGGAGGCGTCCGAGGCCAGCCTGGCGCGCGGGATGGCCGCGACGCCGCTCACGACCGCCGACGTCATCGAGGCGTCGCGCGCGGTTGACCCGGCCGTGGTGGAGGCGTGGCTCGCGCAGGATGGGGAAGGGTTTCCGCTCACCGGGAAGCAGCTGCTCGCGCTCGCCGACTCGGGCGTGCCGGGCAACGTCATCGACGTGATGGTCGCGATGACCTACCCGAAGGTGTTTACGGTTGCGGCGCCATCGACGCGCGGCGGCTTCAACGGGGCCGAGGCGTCGGTCCGCCCGCCGACGGCGGACACGATGTACGCCTACCGGCATCCGTACTACGGCTACGGGCTCAACGGGGCACCGTATCCGTGGGGCGGGGAACCGTGGGGCTGGGACTACTACTCGCCGTGGAGCTGGTCGCTGTATGGCTACTACTCGCCGTTCTTCTACTCGCCGTACGGCACGTTCTCACCTTACTACTACGGCGGCTACGGCTACGGGGGCTACTACTACGGCGGCGGGACGATCATCGTGGTGTCGGGCGGCGAGTCGGCCAACCCACCGCAGCATGGCCAGATCGTGAACGGGCACGGCTATCGGCGGGACAGTGGCGGGACTTCGCCGACGCAGCCGAGCACGAGCCAGTCTGCAGGGTCATCGTCGGGCGCTGCTCAGGCGGCGCCTTCGGGCAGAAGCTCGGGCTCCAGCTCCAGCTCGAGCTCGGGCGGCAAGGCGCATCCGAAGCCGTAGCCGAAACACACGTCGAGACGTGAAACGGCCGCCCGGATCGGGCGGCCGTTTCGTCATCGGGTGAGCTGCCGGTGAGACCTCAGCGCCCGCGGCGGTGCAGCCGTGTCAGCCGGCTTGCGGGCGCCCGCTCCACCTGCTCCGCAGGCTTCTCGCGCTCGGCCGGCCGCTCCGGTTTTCTGGTCGGCGCATGGTGCGGCGGGGCATGGTGCGCCGGAGCATGGGGCTGCGCCTTCCGCTCCGCGTTGGCCCTGGCCCGCAGCCGGTCCTCGGCCTTCCGGGCCCGGATCTGGGCGATGCGCTCGCCGATGGGGATCTCGAGCCGCTCGGTGGTCCTGCGCGCATAGTCGAATCCGGGCAGCACCACCTGCGGCAGCCGCTTCCCGATCGCGCGCTCGATCGCCCGCAGGTCCGCCTCTTCCTCCGGTGCGACGAAGGTGAAGGCGTCGCCGGTGGTCTCCGCCCGCGCGGTGCGGCCGACGCGGTGGATGTAATCCTCCGGGACGTTGGGCACGTCGAAGTTCACCACGTGGCCCAGCGCCTCGACGTCGATGCCGCGCGCGACGATGTCGGTCGCTATCAGGGTGCGGTACTTCCCGCTCTTGAACCCCGCCAGCGCCTCGGTCCGCTGCGCCTGGCTCCGGTTGCCGTGGATCTTCGCGTTCGAGACGCCCTGCCTGGTGAGGTACTCCGCCAACCGGTTGGCGCGGTGCTTGGTGCGGCAGAAGACGATCGCGTCGTGGATCTCGTCTCGCCTGAGCAGCTCCAGCAGCAGCCCCGACTTCAGCTCCCGCGGCACCGGGTAGACCGCCTGCGTGATCCCGACGGCCGGCGCCGCCTTGCGCTCCAGGTTCACCGTGACCGGATGGCGCAGCAGCTCGGCCGAGAGCCGGGCGATCTCCGGCGGAATCGTGGCGCTGAAGAACAACGTGTGGCGCTTCGCCGGGATGTGGTGCAGCACGCGGCGGATGTCGGGGAGGAAACCCATGTCGAGCATCCGGTCCGCCTCATCGAGGACGAGGAATTCGAGCCGCTCCAGCTTCGCGTACGGCTGGCGGAAGTGGTCGAGCAGGCGGCCCGGCGTGGCGATGATGACGTCGACGCCGCTGCGGAACGCGTGCTCCTGGGGCTGCATGCCGACGCCGCCGAACACTGGTGCGCCGGTGACCGGCGTGTGCACGGCCAGCTCTTCGAGGTGCGCGTGGATCTGCGCGGCCAGCTCGCGCGTGGGCGCGAGGACCAGGGCGCGGGTGACGCCGCGCGCCTTGGGGATCAGGTGATGGACGATCGGGAGGAGGAACGCGGCGGTCTTGCCGCTCCCCGTCATCGCGCTGGCGAGGACGTCCTTGCCCAGCATCGCGGGCGGAATCGCCTGCTCCTGGATGGGGGTGGGCCGGGTGAAGCCCAGCTCCTTGATCGCCTTGAGCAGGGTCGGGTGCAGGCCGAACGAAGAGAATGGCATGCGGGAAAGTAATCTGACATGGGCGTCCGCGGCGGTGCTATCATCCATCCGTGCCACGAATCCCGGACGCGCTCCTCGACGCCGCGTGGCTGGTGCTGCGGTTCGCCGCCGGCATCGGCGTCGCGGTGGCGGCCTATCTTCTCGTCCCGCGCCTCGCTCGGATGCTGCACCTCCTGCCGTTTCGCGCGCGGGTCCGCTTCCGGAAGGAGCCCGTCCCGGCGCACTGGCGAGCGATCGTCGCGCGCGACGTCCCCCTCGCCGCGCGCCTGCCGGCGGAGGACCAGGAGCACCTGCTGCGGCTCGCGCAGGTCTTCCTCCACGACAAGCCGATCGAGGGTGTGG
>DATKLR010000251.1:0-7066 GCA_035542295.1 Gemmatimonadales bacterium
CCCAGCAGCACCTCGAAGGCGTGAAGCAGCGCCTTGTTCCAGGCATCCAGCGCCGGAACGGTGCCCGCGTACAGCCCGGCGCCGAGGATCACGAGCAGGAGGATCCCGGCGGCGACCACCCTGCCCCAGACGAGGCGCGCCTGTTCCGCGGCCGGCTGTGCGGGCGCCGCCGCCGCTTTGAAGAAGATCGCCACGTGAGTGCTCCTTTCCCTACTTCTTCAGCGCCGCCAAATCCTCCTGCAGCGTCTTCAGGTCGAACTGGTTCGGCGCCTTCTTGTTCACCTTGCTGATCCAGTCCTCGCTCAGGACTGCGTAGGCCTCGTCGCAGTATGCGTTCCAGAAGCCCCAGGTCATCCGCTTCACCATGCCCCAGGTGATCACGGTCAGGCCCCGCTGGTCGTACGCGACCACCGGCACCGCGTGCCCGCCCCAGGAGCCCGGCGCCCCGGGCCCCACCGGTCCGCCCGGCGGCACCGCCCACACCTTCTGCGTCTGCGCGCTCACCGGCAGCGCCAGGCCGATATAGCAGTTGCCGAAGATCATCACCGAGTCTTCGATGTGGACGTGGTTGCCCGGCTCCAGGGCGACGTAGCCCTCGACCTGGTGCGTGGCGATGCCGGTCTTCCTCCAGTAGTTCAGCACGTCGAGCTCCACGGCGCCCCGGTCGCTGGCCGGGTTCTTCGGGTCGTAGCCGGTGATCGCGGAGTACGCGGCCAGGATCTGCCTGGTGCTCAGCACGACCGGCGTGCCCGAGTACGTCGTCCACTGCTCGATCATGTGGCCGGCGGCGGCGCAGGTGCAGTCGCCGACCCTGTCGTTCGCCATCATCGGCCACTTCGTCACCTTCTTCGCCCAGTCCTCCGACGCGGGCGGCGGCGGCAGCGCCTCCTCCACCAGGTACTTCGCGAACTGCAGGGTCCGGGGATCGCGCCGGGCCGCCTGCTTGCCGAGCTTCAGGGCTGCGAGATCGAGCTGCTTCATGCGTCCCTCCGGGAATCGAGGTGCGGCGTAGCACAACAGTACGGCACGCTCGCGCGCGCGGCCAGACGGCCTGGCGCTCGCGCGCTCGGACCCGCATAGTTGGGCCGACCCTCGTTGCCAGGAGCCGATCCGTGACCCGCCGCGTCAGCTTCACCGCCGCATCGCTCACGCTGCTGCTCGCGCCCTTTGCCGCAGCCCGGCCCGCCGAAGCCCAGGGCCACCAGGCGCGCGCGACAGCGAGCGCCGCCGCCCCCGCACCGGTTCTCGATTCCACGGCGTGGGCCGCGCTGCGCTGGCGCCACATCGGCCCCGAGGGCAATCGCGTCTCCTCGGTGGCCGGCGTCGCCGGCGACCCGCTGACCTACTATGCCGGCGCGGCGTCCGGGGGGCTCTGGAAGACGGTGGACGGCGGCATTCACTGGGCCCCGATCTTCGACGATCAGCCCGTCTCGGCCATCGGCGCCCTGGCCGTCGCACCGTCGGACCCGAACGTCGTGTGGGTCGGGACCGGCGAGCCGTTCATTCGCTCCCACGTCTCCGTCGGCTGGGGCGTCTACCGCTCCACCGACGCGGGCAAGAGCTGGAAGAAGATGGGACTCGACAGCACCGGGCGCATCTCCCGCATCATCGTGCACCCGACCGACCCCAACATCGTCTACGTCGCGGCGGAGGGGCATCTGTACGCCCCGCAGCAACAGATCGGCATCTACCGCACCATGGACGGCGGCGCGACCTGGGAGCACGTGCTGTTTGTCAACGACAGCACCGGGGCCTCGGACCTCGTGATGGACCCGAACAACCCGCGCATCCTCTTCGCCGGATTCTGGCAGGTGCAGGTCCGCACCTGGGGCCGCACCAGCGGCGGCGCGGGCAGCGGGATCTGGAAGTCCTCGGACGGCGGCGCCACCTGGACGCGCCTCAAGGGGGCCGGCCTGCCGACGCGGCAGGTCGGCAAGATCGGCCTCGCGATGACGCGCGCGAACTCGAGCCGCGTCTACGCGCTGATCGAAACCGGCGACGGCGTCCCCGCGGTGAACATCGCGCAGCCCGACAGCGGGCGGCTGTTCCGCTCCGACGACGGCGGGTCGAGCTGGCACCTCGTCAGCTACGACCGGCAGGTGGCCGGCCGCACGCACTACTACAACCGGATGGCCGTGGAGCCGGACAACGAGAACGAGGCGTACTTCCTCGCGGCGTCCTGGTCGAAGACGCTGGACGGAGGGCGGACCATCATTGACCCGCCCGATTCCATGGTTCCCGGCGGCGACCACCACGACATCTGGATCGACCCCACCAACGGCAACCGGATGGCCGTGGGCCATGACGTGGGCATCTCGATCACCCAGAACCGTGGCCGCACCTGGCTGCGGGTGCAGCTCCCGATCGCGCAGATGTACCACGTGACGGTGGACGACCGGATTCCCTACTACGTCTACGGCAACCGCCAGGACGGTCCTTCGGCGCGCGGGCCGAGCAACAGCCGCACCGGCGACATCGCCCGTGGCCAGTGGATCACCGTGGGCGGCGGCGAGAGCGGCTTCGCTACGCCCGACCCGGGGGATTCCAACATCGTCTGGTCGTCGGCCTCCGGCTCCGGGGCGGTCGGCGGCATCGTCACCCGCTACGATCTCCGCAGCGGGGCCGTGCGCCACGTCGAGGTGTGGCCGGTCTCGACGATCGGCGCGCCGGCGAGCGCCGTGCGGTACCGGTTCGTCTGGAACTTCCCGCTCGTCTTCTCGCCGTTCGACCACACCACGCTGTACGTGGGCAGCCAATACGTGCACGTCACCACCGACGGCGGCGTGACGTGGAAGGAGATCAGCCCTGACCTGACCCGGAACGACACGACGCACGAGCGGCCCTCCGGCGGGCTCACGCCGGACAACATCGGCGTCGAGTACGCCGGGGTCGTCTTCTCCATCGCGGAATCGCGGCTGAAGCGCGGCCTCATCTGGGCGGGCACCAACGACGGCCTGGTGCAGGTGACGCGGGACGCCGGCGCGACCTGGACCGACGTCACGCGCAACATCCGCGGGCTGCTCGACTGGGGAACGATCTCCAGCGTCGAGCCGTCGCGCTACGACACGGGGACCGCGTACCTCAGCGTGGACGGTCACCAGGTGGGCAACTTCGACCCGTGGATCTACAAGACCACCGACTACGGGACGACGTGGACCCCGATCACCGCCGGCATTCCGCGCTCGCCACTGAGCTACGTGCACGCCGTCAAGGAGGACCCGGTGCGCCGCGGCCTGCTCTACGCGGGCACGGAGAACGGCATGTACGTGTCGCTCGACGACGGGGCGCACTGGCAGCCGCTGCAGAACAACCTGCCCCACGCTCCCGTGTACGGGATCACGGTGCAGGAGCGGTTCAACGACCTGGTCATCGCTACCTACGGGCGCGGCTTCTGGATCCTCGATGACGTGACCCCGTTGCGCACGCTCGGCACCGACATCACCGGCCGCGACGCCTGGCTGTTCGCCCCGCGCGCCGCCTATCGCTTGCGGGGCGTCGCCGCACCGTTCGAGGCGATGGACGATCCCGTCGTGGGCACCAATCCGCCCGACGGCGCCTCGCTCACCTGGTGGCGCCGCGCGGCGCCCGACAGCACGCGCCATGACTCGCTGGCCATCCAGATCTTCGACGCGGGCGGGAAGCTGGTGCGGACGCTCAGGCAGGTGCCGAAGGCGGGGATGAACCGCGTCTGGTGGGATCTGCGCGGCGAGCCCACCGCGCAGGCGAAGCTCCGCACCAGCCCCCCGTACGCCGCCTGGTTCCCCGTGAAGCCGGAGGGCACGCCGGCGCCGAGCGTCGGCCGCTTCTCGATGCTCGTGGCGCCGGGCCGTTACACGGTGCGGCTCGCCGTCGGCGGCCAGACGCTGGAGCAGCCCCTGGACGTCCTGCAGGACCCGACGACCGGGGCGAGCGCGGAGGACCTGCGGTCGCAAATCGCCTTCGAAGACCCCCTCGCGGCCGACATCGACAGCACCGTCGCGATGATCAACCGGCTCGAGGTCCTGCGCGGCCAGCTGGTCGCTGTGCGGGCCTCGCTCGCGGGAGACTCGAGCGCCGCCGACGTGCGGGCCGCCGCCGATTCGCTCGACCGCACGCTGCTGGCGGTCGAGGACCCGCTGTTCCAGATGAAGGTGACGGGGCGCGGCCAGGACGTCCTGCGCTGGCCGGCGCATCTGGCCGAGCAGCTGATGTACATCGCACGCACGACGACCGGGTCCGACTTCGCGCCCACCGCCTCGCAGCGCGAGGTGGCGCAGCTGCTGCACGGGCAGGTGCGCAACGCCCAGGCGCGGGTGGACGCCGCGATGGCCGGGCCGGTGGCCGGATTCCGGGCGCTCGTACGTTCGCGGAACCTGCCGACCGTGGTGTTCTAGAGGACGCCATGGCGGGCGTCGGATAACGAATTCGCAGCCAACCGAATCGGGGCGGCTGGGGAGATCTAGAATCCGGCCGCCCGGCTCGGCACTCGGGGGTCCGTGACGCCCTCGAGTCCAGCCTTCGTCACCCGGATCGCCGTGACCGTCGCGAAGTAGAAGGGGTTCCGGTAGAAGTGATGGCCCATGGCCTCGAGGCGCGCCTTCACCTCCGGCGCCAGCGCTGCGGGTTCCCACGCCACCGAGTCCGGCAGCGCATTGTGATGGAGGCGCGGGGCGTACACCGCCTCGGCGAGGGTCATCCCGTGGTCCACGACGTTGATGATGACCTGGAGCACCGCCGTGATGATCATCGCGCCGCCCTCGGAGCCGAGCACCAGGTCGAGGCGCCCGCGCGGATCGAGCACAATCGTCGGCGTCATGGAGGAAAGCATCCGCTTGCCGGGGGCGATCGCGTTGGCCTCGCCCATCTGCTGGATGCCCATCGTGTTGACTGAGCCCGGCTTCGCGGTGAAGTCGTCCATCTCGTTGTTGAGGAAGAACCCGGCCCCGGACACGAAGATCTTCGAGCCGAACCCGTGGTTGATGGTGGTCGTCAGGGCGGCCGCGTTCCCTTCCGCGTCCACGACGGAGTAGTTGGTGGTGTGCGGCCCCTCGTGCGGCGGCAGCCCTTCGGTCGGCGTCGCGCGGTCGAGCCGGATCGTGCGCCGTTGCCGCGCCGCATAGGCCATGCTCGTGAGGCGGGCCAGCGGCATCTTCACAAACGCGGGGTCACCCAGCAGCCGATTCCGGTCGAGGAACGCGCGCCGCTCGACCTCGATGAAGAGGTGGCGCTCGGCGGCGGTGCCGAAGGCCTGCGGCCGGTAGCCGGCCAGGACGTCGAGCGCCTCGAGCAGCGTCACGCCCCCGCTGGAAACGGGGGGCATCGTGATGATCTCATAGCCGCGATAGCGGCCGCGCAGCGGCGTGCGCCAGATGGGACGGTAGCTCGCGAGGTCGGCGGCCGTGATCAGTCCGCCCGTGCGGCGCATCTCGGCCACGATGAGGTCGGCGGTGCGCCCCCGGTAGAAGCCGGCCGCCCCCGAGTCGGCGATCAGCTCAAGCGTGGTAGCCAGGTCGCTCTGGCGGAGCGTGTCGCCCGCCACGAACGGCCGTCCGCCGGGCAGCCACGCCCGCGACGCCGACTCGAAGCGCTTGAACAGGTCCTCGCTGCCCCGCAGCATGTCGGCGCGCGCCGAGTCCACCACGTGGCCGTTGCGCGCCAGGGCGATGGCCGGCGCGACCACGTCGCGCCATGGCAGGCGGCCGAAGCGCCGGTGCATCTCCCACAGACCGGCCACGGATCCGGGCACGCCGATGGACCGCGGCCCCAGCCATGCGTCGTCGGTGACCTTGCCGGCGGAGTCCACGTACATGTCGCGCGTGGCCGCGGCCGGCGCGGTCTCCCGGAAGTCGAGCGCGAACGACCGTCCGCCGCGCTGCCGGTACACCAGGAAGCCGCCGCCGCCCAGGTTCCCCGCAGCGGGCTCGACGACCGCATGGGCGAAGGCCACGGCGACGATGGCGTCAATGGCGTCGCCGCCGCGCCGCAGGATGTCGGCGCCGACCTGGCTGGAGATCGGATGATCGGCTGCAACCATGCCGCGCTGCGCGACGACGGGAGGGGCGACCTGCCGGTAGCGCCACAACGCCGCTGCCGACGTCGTGTCCTGGGCCCTGCCGGCGACCGGGACCAGCGCGCGGGCGGCCAGAGCGCAGGCCGAGAGCAAGTGGAGGCGCATGGCGCACTATGCTGCCCGCCGCTCGGCCGCGGGTCAAGAGAGCCGGCGCCACGATCGGGTGCTGGCGCCGACGCCTCCGGCGCAGTAACTGAGGGGGAGCAGCCTGAGAACGAGCGGAGGAGTGGCGCTTTGGGGCCAGCATACCTGAACCTCCCCCGCGGCGAGCTCCGCGACCGCGCGCGGCGCGCCGTCGAAGGTCTCGCCGCCTGCCGGGCCTGCCCGCGCGACTGCGGGGTGAACCGGCTCGCCGACAAGTGGTCCGCCTGCAAGACGGGCCGGTACGCCGTGGTGACGAGCTGCTTCCCGCACTTCGGCGAGGAGAACTGCCTCCGCGGCTCGCGGGGCTCCGGCACGATCTTCTTCGGCCACTGCAACCTGCGCTGCGTCTTCTGCCAGAACTTCGACATCAGCCAGGGGCTCGGGCCCGGCCCCGCCGCGCGCTCGGCCCCGCCCGAGGCACTTGCCCTGATGATGCTGCAGCTCCAGCAGGCCGGCTGCCACAACATCAACTTCGTCACGCCCGAGCACGTCGTACCCCAGGTGCTCGAAGGCCTCGCGGTGGCTGTCGCGGGAGGCCTGCGCCTGCCCATCGTCTACAACACCGGCTCCTACGACTCGCTGGAGAGCCTCGCCCTGCTGGACGGCGTCGTGGACATCTACATGCCGGACTTCAAGTGCTGGAGCCGCGAGGAGAGCCGGCTATACCTGATGGCCGAGGATTACCCCGACGCCGCGCGGGCGGCGATCGCGGAGATGCACCGGCAGGTGGGTCCGCTGGTGATGGACGACGACGGCGTCGCGGTGCGCGGCGTGCTGCTGCGGCACCTGGTGATGCCCGGCTGCCTCGACGAGACCAGGGCCATCCTGGATTGGATCGCGACCGAGCTGGGCCGCGACACCTACGTGAACCTG
>DATKLR010000252.1:0-2973 GCA_035542295.1 Gemmatimonadales bacterium
TACGTGGTGGACGAGGCGCTGATGAAGCTCGCCAAGCCCTCGGCGATCTTCCTGCACTGTCTCCCCGCGCACCGCGGCGAGGAGGTGACGGCCGCGGTGATGGAGGGCCCGCAGTCCCGGGTGTTCGACGAGGCGGAGAACCGCCTCCACGTCCAGAAGGCACTGCTCGCAACCCTGATGGGATAGGCACGATGAGCGACCAGCTGAAGCGCACGCCGTTCTACGATCTGCACGTCGCGGCCGGTGCCAAGATGGTGCCGTTTGCCGGTTACGAGATGCCGGTCCAGTACCCTGACGGGATCACGGCCGAGCACAACGCCGTGCGGAAGGCCGTCGGCCTGTTCGATGTCACGCACATGGGAGAGTTCGAGGTCTTCGGGAAGGACGCCCTCGCCTTCGTCTCGTTCGTGACCTCGAACGACCCCGGCGCGCTCGCGTACGGGCAGGTGCAGTACTCCTGCTTCATGCACGAGAGCGGCGGGATCGTGGACGACTGCCTGGTCTACCGGCTGGCGGACCGGATGATGCTGGTGGTGAACGCGTCGAACACCGCCAAGGACTGGGCGCACATCAACCGCTACGCGTCGAAGTTCGACGTCAGGCTGGTGAACCAGTCCGACGAGATTGCGTTGCTGGCGCTGCAGGGGCCCGAGGCCCAGGCGGTGCTGCAGCCGCTGGCGCCGGGCGTGGACCTCGAGCAGATCCAGTACTACCACTGTGTCACCGGCCAGGTGGCCGGCGTCCCGTGCATCATCAGCCGCACGGGCTACACGGGCGAAGACGGATTCGAGCTCTACCACGGCAACCGCAACGCCGTGAAGCTCTGGAACGCGCTGGTCAGGCCCGGCAGCCCGGTGAAGCCGGTCGGCCTGGGCGCGCGCGACTCGCTGCGGCTCGAGATGGCGTACCCGCTTTACGGGAACGACATCGACGACGAGACGACGCCCCTCGAAGCGGGGCTCGGATGGATCGTGAAGCTCAGGAAGGGCGACTTCGTCGGGAAGGCGGCGCTCGAGGTCCAGAAGGCCAAGGGGCTCGCGCGAAAGCTCGTAGGCTTCATCCTGAAGGAGCGCGGCTTCCCGCGGCACGGCTACCCGGTGTGGGTCGACGGGCAGCGGTTCGGGGAGGTGCGCAGCGGGATCGTGTCGCCGTCGCTGGGCGAACCGATCGGTACGGCGTACCTGCCGTTCGCCGTTGCGAAGCCGGGGACGACGTTCGAGGTGGAGATCCGCGACAAGCGGCTCCCGGCGGTGGTGGTGGAGACACCGTTCTGGAAGAAAGGCTCGCACCGCTGATCCGGGTGGCGATCCTCACCGTCTCCGACGGCGTCGCCGCCGGGAAGCGCGAAAACCTCTCGGGCGCGACGATCGAGGAGTGGGCGGCGCTGCGCGGGTATGCCATCGCGGCCCGCGAGGTCGTCCCCGACGAGACATCCGGCATTGTGGGCGCGCTGGTGCGGTGGGCCGACCGGGGGGCGGCGGACCTGATCCTCACGACGGGCGGCACGGGTCTGGCTTCCCGCGACCGCACGCCCGAAGCGACCCGCGCCGTCCTGGAGCGTGAGTCGCCGGGGATCGCGGAGGTGCTGCGCGGCAGCGCCGCCGCACGCATGCCGCGGGCGGCGCTGTCGCGCGGCGTGGCGGGCGTCCGCGGCGCCGCGCTCATCGTGAACCTCCCGGGCTCCGTCGGCGGCGTGAAGGACGGGCTCGCCGCCCTCGAGCCGCTGGTGGCCCACGCGGTGGACCTGTTGCAGGGCAAGACCGAGCACGGCTGATGGCGCTCAGGGTCCTCATCACCATGGACGATCTCGAGGCGGCGGTCCGCGTGAACGCCGCCTTCGAGAGCGCCGGGTTCGAGACCGCGATGGTCTCGGCCCAGGACGACGCGCGCGCCGCCGTGGCGCGGGAGGATCCGGACCTCGTCATCGTGACGGGTGGGCTGCACGAGGCGCCGGCGGCGCGGGTCCTCGGTCCCGTGCGCGACGGCCGTGTCGCCACGCTCGCGCTGCTGGAGCCGACGGAGACCGACCCCGCCGCGGTCGCGCAGCGGATGGGACTCACCGCCGCGGTGACGAAGCCGGCGGACCCCGCGGACCTGGTGGCGCTGGGCCGCCGCCTCATCGAGCGCAAGCGGCTCCAGGAGCGGACCGGAATCCTCGGCGACCATCCCTCCATCCTGGAAGTGTTGATCAAGATCGAGCAGATGGCGCCGGTGAGCAGCACGGTGCTGGTCGAGGGGGAGTCCGGCACCGGGAAGGAGCTGGTGGCGCGGGCCCTCCACGACCTCTCGCCCCGGCGCGGGAAGCCGTTCATCGCGGTGAACTGCGCCGCACTGCCGGAGACGCTCCTCGAGTCGGAGCTGTTCGGCCACGAGAAAGGCTCGTTCACGGACGCGGCGGAGCGGCGGCTCGGCCGGTTCGAGATCGCGGACGGCGGGACGATCTTCCTCGACGAGGTGGGGGAGATGCCGCCCGCGACGCAGGTCAAGCTCCTCCGGGTGCTCGAGGACCGCGAGTTCTACCGGGTCGGCGGGGCCGCGCCGATCAAAGTGGACGTGCGCGTCGTCGCGGCGACCAACCGGTCCCTCAAGGACGAGGTCCTGACGGGCGAGGTGCGCTCGGACCTCTACTACCGGCTCAACGTCCTCTCGATCTACCTGCCGCCGCTCCGCGAGCGGCGCAGCGATATCCCGCTGCTGGTGCGCCGCTTCGTGCACGAGTTCAGCAAGCTGCACGACCGCCCGTTCCGCGGGATCGAGCCCGCGGCGCTGCAGATCCTGGTGGACGCGCCGTGGCCGGGGAACGTGCGCCAGCTCCGGAACCTGATCGAGTCGATGGTGGTGCTGGCACCGACCTCCGAGATCCGGCCGGCGGACATCCCGCGCGAGATCCGGGAGCAGGGACGCGAGCGGCTGCTGCCGGTGCGGGTGCCGGGGGTCGCGCGCGAGGTGTCGGGGCAGGAGCTGACCTACATC
>DATKLR010000253.1:0-2032 GCA_035542295.1 Gemmatimonadales bacterium
CCGAATTCAGCTTTCTTCCTTCGATCTAAGGCCTTGGCGTGTGGGCCTCCGAGTGGTGGTTCCGAGATAGGCTGCGGAGGACTGCTGCGTATCCCGTCGGCCATAAGATTTCGCACAGCGAGCCGGGTCATGCGCCGAACATCCGGTCGGCCGGGCTGCGTACTCCCGCAGGGCCACGGTTGAGGACGTGGGTGTAGATCATGGTCGTGGTCACGTCACGGTGGCCCAGGAGCTCCTGGACCGTGCGGATGTCGTGGCCGTCCTCGAGCAGATGGGTGGCGAAGGAGTGTCGGAGGGTGTGCGGGCTGGCCCGCTTGGCCAGGCCGGCCTGGCCGACCGCGTGCTTGATGGCGCGCTGCAGGACGGTCTCGTGCAGGTGGTGCCGCCGCCGCTCGCCTGTGGCCCGGTCCACGTAGAAACGCGTGGCCGGGAACACCCACTGCCAGACCCACTCGCGGCCGGCCCGCGGGTACTTCCGGGCCAGCGCCGTCGGCAGCTCGACCCAGCCGGCGCCCGTGGCCAGGTCGGCCTCGTGCTGGGCGCGGACGCCGGCGAGGTGGCGCCTGAGGTCGTCCTTGACCGTCGCCGGCAACATTGTCCTGCGGTCCTTGTCGCCCTTGCCGCCTCGAACCACGATCAGGTTGGCGCCGAAGTCCACGTCCTGCACGCGGAGACGACAGCACTCGAGAACGCGGAGGCCGGCGCCATAGAGCAGGCAGGCCATGAGCCGCGTCGGGCCGGCAAGTCGCTGGAGCACGGCTCGCACCTCGTCGCGGGTGAGAGCGACGGGCAGGCGCACGGGGCGCTTGGCGCGCACGACGTCGTCGAGCCACGGCAGCTCGACCGCCAGCACGTCGCGATAGAGGAACAGGAGTGCGCTCAGGGCCTGGTTCTGGGTGTAGGCGGCGACGCGCCCCTCGACGGCGAGGGCGCTCAGGAAGCGGGCGACCTCGGGAGCGCCCAGCTCGGCGGGATGGCGCTTGCCGTGGAAGAAGATGAAGCGACGGGTCCAGGCGACGTAGGCCTGCTCGGTCCGGCGGCTGTAGTGGCGGGTGCGCAGAGCCTCGCGCACGCGGTCGAGCAGACGCGGCTTGGGCGCGTCAGGAGGCCGAGCTTCCCTGACCGCGAGGGCGGCAAGGCCCTCGGGACGGACGGGGTAGAGCAGCCGGCCGAGCGACGGAGAAGAGTTCATACGGGCCCTCTCCCTTCGTTGTGGCGCGGCGACTATAGCGTGGGTGCATGGGACCGGCAAGCGACCTGCGCGCGTATCGATTCGGAGACTCTTGCTTTGCCACGGGTATCCGGAGGACCACGTGAACCCACTCCGGTCTCTCTCGCGCCTGGAGTATCATCGCCGGCGCCGATACCTTATCCACAGGAGGAGTGTGATGCCCGCGAACGTGCTCGTGATCGACGCGCCGCGCCCCGGCGTGCGGCGGCTCACGATGAATCGCCCGGAGAAGCGCAACGCCCTCAACAACGAGCTGCGCGGCGCCATCCTGGCTGCCCTGCAGGAGGCCGACGCGGATCCCGACGTGAAGGTCTCCATCCTTCGCGGCGCCGGCCCCGCCTTCAGCGCCGGCTACGATCTCGGCGCGAACAACGCCGTCGACCAGCCGTACTACACGGCGAGTGGCGCGGGCCAGTGGGCGCGGCACGTCGTGGACGGCTGGTTCCGGATCTGGGACCTCGCGAAGCCCGTCATTGCCCAGGTGCACGGGTACTGCCTGGCCGGGGGCAGCGAGCTCGCGACCAGCTGCGATCTGGTCTACGTCGCCGAGGATGCGCGCATCGGCTATCCACCCACCCGCCTGATGAGCCCGCCCGACAATCAGTTCCATCCCTGGCTGCTCGGCATGCGGACAGCCATGGAGATGTTCCTGACGGGCGACGCCATCACCGGCGTGGAGGCCGCCGCCAAGGGCTTCGCCAATCGCGCCTTCCCGGCCGCCGAGCTGGATGCGGCCGTGCTCGCCGTCGCCGAGCGCGTGGCCCTCGTGCCGACCGAGCTGCAGCAGATCAACAAGCGCTC
>DATKLR010000254.1:0-13686 GCA_035542295.1 Gemmatimonadales bacterium
GAACCGCGTCTGGGGCATCGGCCCCTCGGCGGCATCCACCAGAATCAGCACGCCCTCGACCATCCGGAGGATGCGCTCCACCTCGCCGCCGAAGTCGGCGTGCCCGGGGGTGTCGACGATGTTGATCTTCACGTCCCCCCAGCGCACCGACGTGTTCTTGGAGAGGATCGTGATCCCGCGCTCCCGCTCGAGCGGATTGGAGTCCAGGACACGCTCCATCACCTGCTGGCCCGCGCGGAACACCCCCGCCTGGCGGAGCATCTTGTCCACCAGCGTCGTCTTGCCGTGATCGACGTGGGCAATGATGGCGATGTTGCGGATCTGCACTGGGAACCGCTCTGGCTGGAGCCCTACAGGCTGGAGGTCATGGGAGTGCGCGGCGGCAAGGTAGATGGAGGGCACCAATGGCGCAAGTCACACCTCACCCCTCACGGTGCCAGACCGACTGTACCTCCAGCTGGACGGTGACATGCTGGATCCCGAAGGTCCGTACCCGCCGGCATATCTCCTCCAGCGCCGCCTGCTGGCCCGCCGGATCGGGGACCGTGGCGTGAGCGCTCATCGCCACGATTCCGTTGCTCACCGTCCACACGTGGAGATCGTGCACGCCGGTCACGCCCGGCACCGCGCCGATGGCGCTCTGCAGCTCCGGGAGCGACACGTGCGCCGGCGTCGCCTCGAGCAGGATGTCCACGGACTCCGACACCAGCCGCGTTGCGCTCACCAGGATCAACACCGCGATCCCCATGGAAATCAGCGCGTCCGCCGGCAGCCACCCCGTTACGAGGATGATGCCTGCCGCGGCCATGGTGCCGACCGAGCCGAGGGTGTCGCCCAGAATGTGGAGGTAGGCCGCCTGCGTGTTGAGGTTCTCCTGGCGCGCGCGGTGGAGCATGATGACGGCCCAGAGGTTGGCGCCGAGTCCGATCGTCGCGACGACCAGCATCAGCACCGAGTCGATGGGGCGCGGGTGGCGCAGGCGGCCGAAGGCCTCGACCACGATCCAGACCGTGATCGCGATCAGCAGGGCGCCGTTGAACAGCGCCGCCAGGATCTCCACTCGGTAGTACCCGAAGGACTTCTCCGCCGTGGCCGGCCGCTGGGCGACCCACAGGGCGAACAGCGACAGCCCCAGTGCCCCGGCGTCGGTCACCATGTGCCAGGCGTCGGCCAGCAACGCCAGCGAGTGCGACAGGAGCCCGCCCGCGATCTCCGCGACGGCGATGAGGATCGTCAGCCCCAGCGCCCAGCCGAGGGCGCGGCCGCTCTCCGGCCGCGCGGGCGGGTGCATGCACGGGGGCTCGGTTGCACTCGTCGCAGGGCCGGATCGAGCGGGCGGCGCATCGGAAGTGTCATGCCCGCTTCGGCTCCCGTCCGGCGCGCTCACCGGCGCACCCTCACGGACCGCCTCTCCCTCGCATATTGTTTGCTACCATTGACATGAGCGACCTGTCCTGGCAATCCGTCCTCGCGCGGCTGGGTGTCGTCGCGCTGCTCGTGCTGGCGAACGCCTTTTTCGTCGCCGCCGAGTACGCCCTGGTGGCATCGCGGCGCACGCGCCTCGAGGCGATGATACGGAGGGGCGACGCAAAAGCCAAGCTGGCGCGCCGCGCGCTCCTCGCGCTCGACAAGTCCATCTCCGGCACGCAGCTCGGCATCACCCTCGCCAGCCTCGGCCTCGGGTGGGTGGGGGAGCCGGCCATCGCCCGCACCCTCGAGGGGCTGTTCGCCGCCCTCCCGAGTCCGCTGGCGCTGCTGGCCACGCACGGCGCGGCCGTCACGATCGCCTTCCTGCTCATCACCTTCCTCGACATCGTGCTCGGAGAGCTGGCGCCGAAGGCCCTGGCCCTCCTCTACCCCGAGCGCACCAGCCGGTGGCTGTCGGGCCCCCTCATCGTCTTCACCACCGCCACCAACCCGTTCATCTGGCTGCTCCGGGGAAGCGCGAACCTCGTGCTGCGGATCTTCGGCCTACGCGCGCCGACCACCCTGGAGCGGCTGCACTCCGCGGAGGAGCTGCGGATGCTGGTCGACCAGAGCGCCAAGGCGGGGAAGCTCGACCGCGATGACGCCCGGCTGCTGGCGGGCGTGTTCGAGTTCTCGGAGAAGACCGCGCGCGAGGTGATGACGCCGCGCACCGAGATCGTGGCGCTCGACCTCGACGCGTCCCTCGGCGAGGCGGCGGACCTGATCGCCCGGGCGCGGCGCTCGCGCTACCCGGTGATGCGCGCCTCCCTCGACGACATCGCGGGGATCGTGCACGCGAAGGATGTGCTGGCGGCGCTGCGCGCCGCTGCGGGCGAACAGCCCGCCCAACTTGCCTCACTCGTCAGACCGGTGCACTTCGTGCCCGGCTCCCGCGAGATCGAGGACGTCCTCGCGGACATGAAGCTGATGCGGGTCCACATGGTGATCGTGCTGGACGAGTTCGGCGGGACCGCCGGCCTGGTGACGATGGAGGACCTGCTCGAGGAGATCGTCGGGCAGATCTACGACGAGTACGACCGGCCGGGGCAGCAGCGGCCCAGCGGCACGGCCCTCCCGCCCGGCGCCGCGCTGCCCGGCAATCTCACCCTCGACGAGGTGAATGCGCGCTGCGGCCTGACGCTGGTGAGCGCCGACTACACGACGCTCGGGGGCTATCTCTTCGGCAAACTGGGCCGGTTGCCCAAGACCGGGGATCGCGTCGCCGTGGACGGGGGCGCGTTCGAGATCACGGCGATGGACGGGCGGCGGGTGGCGGAAGCGAAGTACGTCAAAGGATGAGCCCTCTCACGTCTCACCTATACGTCTCACCTCTCACGCCTCGCCTCTCACGCGCCGCACGATCGCCGCGGCGACCCGGATTGCCTCCCGCATGGACGAGGGGTCCGCGGTGCCCTTCCCTGCTATGTCCATCGCCGTCCCGTGATCCGGCGACGTGCGCGGGACGGGGAGCCCGAGCGTGACGTTCACCGCGTGGCCGAACGACGCCACCTTGATGGCCGTCATTCCGACGTCGTGATAGGGCGCCAGCACGGCGTCGAACTCCCCCTTCATCGCCCGCACGAAGACGGTGTCCGCCGGCAGCGGGCCCGCGATCCCGAGCTCCGCGGCGGCGGGAGCGAGTGTCCGCTCCTCCTCGTGCCCGAACAGGCCACCTTCGCCGGCGTGGGGATTCAAGGCGCACAGCGCCAGCCGCGGCTGGGCCACGCCGAACCAGGCGGTGAGGTAGTGCCGCGCGATGCGCCCGATCTCGACGATCCGCTCGCGCGTGACGATGGCGAGCGCCTCGCGCAGCGCCAGGTGGGTGGTGACGAGCACGACCCGCAGCCGGTCGGACGCCAGCATCATCGCGACCTGCTTCGCGCCCGTGAGGTCGCGCAGCAGCTCGGTGTGTCCCGGGAAGCGGTAGCCCGCGGCGTTGAGGGCGCGCTTGTCGCCCGGGCCCGTGACGATCGCGTCCACCCGGCCCGCTTTCCAGAGCCGGACCGCCTCCTCCACCGCGCGGCCCGTCAGCCGCCCCGCCAGCTCCAGAGAAAGCGCCCCCCCGCCCTCGCCGTCCCAGCGCCCGACCCCGGCCGTGTGCTCGGCGCCCGTCGCGGCGACGACGTCGTCGGGGCCCACGACCGTGATGTGGGCGGGCGCATCCGGCAGCGCGGCGGCCACGACTTCGGGCCCGATCCCTCTGGGATCGCCGACGGTGACGGCCAGCCTGGGTAGGGAGATGGAGCCTCCGGTTACAGCCGGTCCTCCACGTACGTCTGGCCCCGCAGCTGCCGCATCAGCTCCTGGTAGGCCTTCTGCTGGCTCAGCTGCACGCGGATCTGCTCGCGCACGTCGTCGAAGGTGTAGTCGCCCGCAGGCTCCGACGCCGTCACGATCGCCACGATGACCTTCGAGCGCGTCGGAGTGTCGGGGTCGCTGAGGAACGGATCGAGGGCCCGGCCGACGGTCGCGGAATCGAACGCCGCCTGGTACGCGGTGGGCAGCCGCGACCGCTCGGCCCGGTTGTACACCTTCGGCTCGGTGGTATCGGCATACAGGGTGGCGAGCGAGTCGAACGACGCGCCCGCGCGCAGCGCGGCCACGACGGTGTCCGCCCGCAGCCGGGCCTGCGCGAGGTCGGTCGAGTCGATCACCGGCGTGATCAGGATGTGGAACGCCTTGATCTCCGACGGCTGGGCCTGGTCCAGCTTGATGATGTGGAAGCCGAACGGCGTCTCGACGACGTCGGAGATCTCGCCGGGCCGGAGGGCGAACGCGACGCGGTCGAACGACTGGACCATCATGCCCCGGCGGAACCAGCCGAGGTCGCCGCCGCGGTCCCGGGTGCTCGGATCGTCCGAGTAGCGGCGCGCCAGCGTCTCGAAGTCGGCGCCGTGCCTGACCTGCACCAGCAGCGATTCCGCGCGCGCCAGGGCGGTGGCACGGGCCGCGGGAGTCGGCCGCGGAGCGACCACGATCTGCTTGAAGCTCACCGTCGCCGGCCGCTTCTGCCGCGGGCCCGGCTGCGCCATCATCTCGTCGAAGAACCGCCGCAACTCCGCTTCGCTGACCAGGGCCGGCTTGAACTTGCCGTCCTGCTGGAGCTTCTGCATGTACGCCGTCTCGTAGTCCTGGCGCCGCTGCTGCTCTCCCAGCCAGCGGCGCCACTCCTCCTGCGTCACGAAGTGCGCCGCCGCAATCTGGGCGCGGAAGGCGGAGTCGGTCGGGAACCCGGAGCGCACCTGCTTGACCTTCTCCTCCACCTTGACCTGAACGTCGGCGTCGCTGACCGAGATGCTCGTGTCCTGGCGGGCCGTCTGGTAGAGCACCTCGTCGTCGATCATCCCTTCGAGCACCTGGTGGCGCAGCGCCGCCAGCGCGGCCGAGTCGGTGGGGACCGTGATCTCGTTGCTGGCCTGCTTCTGCAGGATCTGCTCCTGCAGCTGCGAGAAGAGGATGGGCGTCGCGCCGACGATGGCGACGATCCGGTCCACGACCTGCGGCGCCGCCTGGGCGCGCGCCGGGAGCGGCGCGGCCAGGACCAGCGCCGCGCACGCCACCGCCCCGGAGCGCCAGCTCATCTCACGGCCTCGCCTTCGGACGGCTCGGCGCAGGGGCCTTGCCCTCCGGCGCGCGGGCCGGCGGCTGTGCGCTCATCGGAGGCCCGCCCGGCGCGGGCTGCGTCGGGCCCGTCGGACTCGGCGCGGCCGACGCCGGCGCCGGTGTCGGCGTCGCGGGGCCCCGCAGCTGCTGGGCCTTCGCGAGCGCCCGGTCCACCCCCAGCGGTGAAACGCTCCAGGGGTAGCGGCTCCGCAGCACGTCGGCGAGGTACGGCTGCACGTCGAAGAACTGGTGGCGCGGCGAGTTCGTGATGATGTCGTCGAAGAACGCCTGCACGCGCCTGGCCACCATCTGTGCCCTGGCCTGACGCGGCGCCGTGTCGGTAGCCAGCGACTCCGGCGAGACGCCCAGCCGCTGGATCATGTAGCTCAGGTCGGCGCGGTACGCGTCCCGGATCGAATCCCGGTCCGCCTTGGTGAGCTGGATGTGCTCCTCCTGGGCGGTGTGGATCAGCATCGCGTTCCGGGCGATGTTCTTGACGAACAGGGACAGCGTCGAGTCCGGCGCCTGCCCTATCATCCCCAGGGTCTGCGGCCCGAAGGCCTGCATCCAGCGGGCCAGGTCCGCCTCGGTCAGCCGGCCGCCGGTGTAGGTCGCCACGACGCGGCCGCTCCGCTTCGCCTCGCGCATGTTCTGCGCCGCGAACCGGGCGGCGGCCGGCGCCGAGGACTTCACCTTGATGTTCGCGTGCTTGTTCAGGCTGTCCACGAACAGCGAGTCGAGCTGCCGCACCACCAGGTCGTGGAGATGCGCCGCGAAGGAGTCCCGCACTGCGGCGAGCTGCGGGCGCCAGATGATGTGGTAACCGTAGGGCGACTCCACCACGCCGGAGTACTCGCCCGGCTTGAGGCTCCACGCCGCCGCCTCGAACGGTTTGACCATCTGGCCGCGCGCCACCAGGCCGAGCGAGCCGCCGTTGCGCGCGCTCGCGGTGTCGTTCGATTTCTGGTGGGCCAGCCGCGCGAAGTCGGCCCCGCGGCGGAGCTGGGCCAGGCAGCCCTCCGCCTCGCGCAGCTTCGCCGCGCGAACGGCGGGTGTCGAGGTCTGCGGTACGCTGATCAGGATGTGGTCGAGCCACCGCGCGTCGCCGGCATTGTAGGCGCTGTCCACCAGACGGGGCGTCACGTGCGCCCGCGATACGATCATCGTGTCGTGCAGCCGGTCGACGAGCCGCTGGGTCACCTGCGGCCAGTTGGCCGCCCACATCGTCGCGCTGTCGAGGAGGCTGTCGCCGCCTGCGACCGCCTGCCCGAGGAGCTGCCAGTTCACCCACAGATCGGCCACGCGGTCCATGATGTCGCGGCGCAACGGGACGTTGCTGGAGGGAGCGATCGCGGCCGCAAGCCGGTTGACCGCGAGCTCCTGCCCGGCCGCCCGTGCGACGACGTCCTGGTGGGCGGTCAGGGCGTCCTTGAGGCCGGCGCAGCCGGCGACGCCTAGAAGAAAGAGCACCGCGAAGCGGCGAACCATCTTTGCTCCTCTCAGGTGGTGTCGGACAGGGCCCGGAGCAGCGCCCGGACCAGTCCGGCCAGCAGGGGCATTCCGCCGAGCCGCCGCAGCTTCATCACCAGCGGCGCCGCCCGGCGGACCTCGGCGGCAAACTGCACTTCGTCCATCGCGGCGGTGAGATTGGCGAGCCGGGGGACCGCACCGGCCCGGAAGACCAGACGGGCGTCCTCTCCCCGCACCAGAATCGTCTCGAGACCGAGCCGTGCGCCGATCACGCGGAGGTGCGTCACGGCCACCAGCGCTTCGGCCTCCGCGGGCAGCGGGCCGAACCGGTCCGCCATTTCTTCCCGCAGACTTTCAATGTCGCCGGTCGTCTGGCCGCGCGCCAGCCGCCGGTAGAGGTCGAGCTTCGCCGCGTCGTCCGCCACGTACGCGTCGGGCAGGAGCGCCGGCCGGTCCAGCAGGACCTCGGGCGGCATCAGGGCGACGCCCCGCGCCTCCCCCTTGAGGCTGCGCACCGTGTCTTCGAGCATGCGCAGGTACACCTCGACGCCCACCGACAGCGCGAAGCCCGATTGCTCCGCGCCGAGGATGTTCCCCGCGCCCCGCAGCTCGAGATCCCTGAGCGCGATGCGGTAGCCGGCGCCCAGGTCCGTGTAGTGGACCAGCGTCTCGAGGCGCGCCTCCGCGCCCGGATCGACGTCGTCGGGCACGAGCAGGTAGCAGTGCGCGCGGCGGTCGCTGCGCCCCACCCGCCCGCGGAGCTGATAGAGTTGCGCCAGCCCGAACTGCTCCGCGTGGTGCACGATCATCGTGTTGGCGTTCGGCACGTCGAGCCCCGACTCGACGATCATCGTCGAGCAGAGCACGCCCACCTCCCCCGCGACGAAGCGCCGCATGACCTCGTCCAGATCGCGGGCGCGCATCGCCCCGTGCGCCACGGCCACCGCCGCCCGCGGCGCCAGCCGCCGGATCCGCTCCGCCACGGTGTCGATCGTCTCGATGCGGTTGTGGACGAAGTACACCTGCCCGCCGCGGTCCAGCTCGCGGGCCATCGCCTCCTCGAGCAGCTCGTCGTCCCACGGCTCGACGAAGGTCAGCACCGGGGAGCGGTCGCGCGGCGGCGTCTCGATCAGCGTCAGGTCGCGGAGCCCCGTGAGCGACAGCTGCAGCGTGCGGGGAATCGGCGTCGCGGTCAGCGTGAGCACGTCCACGGCGAGCCGCAGCTTCTTGAGCCGCTCCTTGTGCTCGACCCCGAAGCGGTGCTCCTCGTCCACCACGATCAGGCCCAGGTCGTGGAAGACCACGTCGGGCGACAGCAGCCGGTGCGTTCCGATCACGATGTCGATCCTGCCGGCCGCCAGATCGGCGAGCGCGGAGCGCTGCTCCTTCGGGGTGCGGAACCGCGACAGCGTGACGAGGCGCACGGGGTAGTCCGCGAGCCGCTCGCCGAAGGTGCGCCCGTGCTGCTCCGCCAGAATCGTCGTCGGCGCGAGCACCGCCACCTGCTTGCCGGCGGTCACCGCCTTGAAGGCCGCGCGCACGGCGACCTCGGTCTTCCCGTAGCCCACGTCCCCCACCACCAGCCGGTCCATCGGCCGCGCCTGCTGCATGTCCGCCTTCACCTCGTCGGTCGCGCGGCGCTGATCGGGCGTGTCCTCGTAGAGGAACGACGACTCGAGCTCGCGCTGCCACTTGGTGTCCGGCGGGTACGCGAAGCCGAGCGTCACCTTCCGCCGGGCGTACAGATCGAGCAGCTCGGCCGCCATCCGGTGCACCGACTCCTCCGCCTGGCGCCGCACCCGCGCCCACCGCTTCCCGCCCAGGTGGTCGAGCCGCGGCACCGGCGCCTCCGCGCCGTCCGCCTCCACGCCGCGGTACCGCTCGAGCTGGTCGATCCGGTACAGCGGCACGTGCAGCAGGTCGCCGCCCTGGTACTCCACCGCCGCGACGTCGAGCGTGCCGCCTTCGACGGTGATCGTCTGGAGGCCGCGGTAGATCCCGATCCCGTGCTCGAGGTGCACGACCGCGTCCCCGGGCTTCAGCGCCGCGGCCGCACCCAGCGGCGACGCCTGCCGGTAACGCCGCGGCCGGCGGATCCGCCGCGCCCGCCGGAACACCTCGTGATCGGTGAAGACGGTGAGGCCGGGGATCGTGAACCCGCCGCCCAGCGCGCCCACCGCCAGCGTCGTGCGCTCCGGGAACCGCCCGCCCTCGCCGAGCAGCTCCTCCAGGCGCTCCAGCTGGCCCTCGTTGTCACACAGCACCAGCGATTCGACGCCGTCGGGCGGGCGGAGTCGCGCGAGATCACGTGCGACGTCGGGCGGCGGCCCCACCGGGAGCCGCTCGCCGTCCGGCACCCCGATGGACAGCCGGGCGAAGGCGCCGCGCGCGGTGCGCCACGCCTCGGGCGCCACCAGCAGCTCCCGGCGCGGCGGCACCTCCTCGCCGAGCCGTCGCGCCACTTCCGCGTGGTGCTCGGCCTCGGTCCAGGCGCGGCCCACCTCGTCCTCGAGGCGCTCGCCCCCCCCCTCGGCCTCCGCCTCCACCAGCAGCGTCGCCGCGGGCAGCAGGTCCAGCAGGCTGCGCCGGACGGCCGACGAGCCGGGAACGACACCTCCGACGCGCCGCCCGCTGGATTCCGCCTCGTCACGAGGGCCACCGCGCCGGACCCGCGTGCCCTCGTCGAGCGCGGCCCGGGGATCCACCGGCAGCACCGTCGCGCGCTCCAGCGGCCCGACGGAGCGCTGCGACGAGAGATCGAACGCGCGCAGCGCGATGCATGCGTCGTCCCAGAACTCGGCGCGCGCCGGCTGCGACATGCCGAAGCCGTAGACGTCGACGATGCCGCCGCGCACGGAGTACTGCGCGACGTCCGTGACCATCGGCACGCGCGTGTAGCCCATGCGCGCGAGGCGGGCGACTGCGTCGCGGAACGACGCCCCGGCCGCCAGCTCGAGCCGCGCCGCCTCCAGCGCCGCCGGCATGAGCGTGCGCTCGGCCGTCGCCCGCGCGGTCGTGACGACCACGCCCACGGCGCCGCGGTTCAGCCGCTCCAGCGTCTCCGCGCGCTCGCCGGCGATCTCGTAGTGCGGCTCGTCCTCGCCAAGCGCCTCGCGCTGCGGATAGAGCGCCACGGCGTCGTCGGGCAGGAGCACGTTCAGGTCCGCGAGCCACCGCTCCGCTGCGGTGGGCGTCGGCGTCACCACCGCCACGAGACCGTGCGGCCGCCGCTCCGCGAGCGCCGCGACGAGCACCGAGCCCGCCGAGCCCGCCAGCGGCGCGAGCCCCACCCGCTCCCCACGGGCCGGCCCTTTCCGCAGCAGCGCGTCCACCTGCGGGAGCGCCGCAAACGCTGCCACCAGCCGCGGGAGCGCCATCGCTACGCGCGCCGCCGGACGCCGCCGGCCGCGACCAGGCCCTCGACGACGAGGACCACCAGCGCGGCGAGCAGCGCCGCCCCGGTCAGCTCGGCGCGGCCCGCCGCCTTGAACCGCTCGCCCGCGTAGGCCCGGGCGTCCCCCGCCATTGTCACGCTCGCGCCCGGGAAGAGTGCGGCCAGATCCGATGCCGTCGCCCGCCGGAGGTCGGACTCGCGGGGATCGGGCGCGACGACCAGCTCGCCCACGGTGTCCGCGCCGGCCAGGAGCGGATACACGCCAGCCTCCTCCGGCGCGGTGATCACCGGACCATTCGACTCGCGTGCGGGCGGCGCAAAGGACTGACGCGTCGTTCGGCCAGCCCCCTCCGGCGCGGCGACCGCGCGGCCGCCTTCGACCGGCCGGACCTGATTGGGGCCGACGGCGATGGCGGTGACCGCCCCGCTCAGCGGCACGCTCTCGCCCGGGGCGGCCTCGACGATCCCCGCGTCGCCGCGCGCCAGCAGATTGACCAGCGCGCCGACGAAGGGGACGAAAGAAGAGGACAGCGGCAGCGCCGTCTCCTCAGGCACGAGGCGGCTGCCGACCACGACGACGCGCCCGCCGGCGACCAGCCAGGGGTCACCGCCCGCGCGGGCGAGCACGCCACCGCCTCCCGGCGACGTCGGCTCGAGCCGGTAGCGGCGGTGGATCTGGGCGCCGGCAATCGGATGCAGGAGCGAAGCCGCGGTCGACAGGGTGTCCTCCCGCTCGATCCGCGCGCCCAGACGCCACGGAACGCCGGCCGCGGCGAGGGACCGGTTGACCGCACCGACCTCGACCGGATCGTGCGGCGGAAAGACCACGGCGGAAGCGCCCGCCGCGCCCGCGCGCTCGCCGAGCAACACCGTGTTCCCCCTCGCGTTGGTGAAGCTGCCCAGCCGGATCTGGCCCGCGGCCGCCAGCGTCTGCAGCGCTTCGTTCACGAAGCGGCCGGGCTCCGCCTGCGCACTCGCCACGACGGTGGCGGGCGCGACCACGCGCGCGGCGAAGGGCCGGCGGTCGTCGGCCCGGAGCTCGTCAGGCTCGATCTGCACCTCGCCCGCGACGTAGCCCGGGCCCGGCACCGGCACGGCGAGAGCCGCCACGTCACCCGGCCCCATCATCGCGCGGCCGCCCGCCCTCCCGGCCATCGCCACCGTCACCGACGCCTTCGCGCCGGGCGCGGGGGCACCGCCGATCTCGACCGCCACCGCGCCCGCCGTGCCAGCGAGCCAGGTCGCCGGCGTGGCCCGCGCGGAGACGATCCCGCGGTTGGCCGGCGGGTCCCCGCGCGGGTGGTAGAAGAGCAGCGGGAGTCCGGCGGCCGCGCTGTCCGGGCCTCCGAACGCCGTGCGCTGGAGATCGGACAGGACGTGCACCTCGCCCTGCGCGTAACCCGACGAGCGGACCAGGCGCGACGCGGTGGCCACGGCCGCGGAGAGATCGAGGCGCCGCGCCTCCGGCCGGATGTCCGCCAGCACCCGAAGCAGCTCCTCCCGCGCGCCTCGGCGCGCGATGCCGTCGGCGCCGATCAACCACACGACGTCGGAAGCCCGCGTTTCCAGGAGCGTCTCTCTCGCGCGCGCCGCCAGATCGTCGAACGCGCGGACGCCCCCCGACACCGCGCCCGAGGACAGCGAGTGATCCAGCACCAGCGCCACTGCGGTGGGCTGGTGCGCCGCGCCCGCGTGCCGAACCACCGGACGCGCGGCCGCGAGCGCCAGGAGCGCCACCGCGGCGACGCGAAGCAGCAGCAGGAGCAGATGGCGCAGGCGGATGGTGCGCGACGCCTCCCGCTCCGTCTGGCGCAGATAGCGCACGGCAGGAAACTCGACGTCGGGAGGCCGGCGGCGCTCGAAGAGGTGGAGCAGCGGCGGGACGAGCGCGGCGCCGAGAAACAGCAGCGCGAGCGGTTGGAGGAAGTACATCAGCCGAGCCTGGCCCTCCGCTCCGCGGCGCGGCGCAGCGCGTGGCCGAACGGCGTATCGGTCGTCACGTGATGGTAGCCGATCCCGCTCGACCGCAGGGCGCTCCGCCAGGCCGACACCACCCGGTCCACCGTCGCACGGTAGTCACGAGCGAGGTCGCGCGGGGACGCTACGACGCTCTCGCCCGACTCCGGGTCCACGAACCGCGCCTCCTCGGCCCGGTCGAGCGAGCGCTCGGCGGGATCCATCAGGTGGAAGACGACGACCTGATGGCCGCGGTGGCGCAGGTACCGCAGCGCGAGCAGTACCAGCTCGCGCTCCACCAGCAGGTCCGACACGAAGACGACCAGCCCGCGACGGCGCAGCAGATCGGTCACGCGGGCGAGCGCGCGCTCGGCCGCCGTGCCGCCGCCCGCCCTCAGGCCCGAGAGCGCGCGTGCCACCACGTGCCACTGCCCGGAGCGCGTCCGCGGGGGAAGGGCCAGCCGAACCTCGTCGTCGAACGCGATCAACCCCGTGGCATCCCGCTGCCGCAGCAGCACCAGCGCGAGCGCCGCAGCCATCCGCGTGGCGTAGTCGAACTTGCTGAGAACGCGCTCCGGGTCCCCCGACCAGCCCATCGAGCGCGAGATGTCCAGCACGATCGAGGCACGGAGATTCGTCTCCTCCTCGTACTGCTTCACATAGAGCCGGTCGCGGCGCCCTACCACCTTCCAGTCGAGGTAGCGCAGCTCGTCGCCCGGCTGATACGGCCGGTGCTCGGCGAACTCCACCGAGAAGCCGCGAAAGGGGGAGCGGTGGAGCCCGGAGAGGAACCCCTCCACCACCCCTTCAGCCACGAGCTCGATCCCGCCAAGGCCCGCCACCTCGTGAGGATCGAGGAGATCGGGCCGGCTACTCACGGCGCCGGGCGCGGCCATTCCCTGTCACTGGAACAGGACACAGACGAAAGGTAGGGGCGGCCTCCATGGCGCGCCAACTCCTTATGAAACTGGCAGTTGGCCCGATTGTGGTGCCTGGCACGGTCCCTGCTCCTCCATCCCTTCGGACCACGTGTCCGGAGGTCGCCATGGTGCGCCACACACTGTTCGCCGCTTCGCTCATGCTCGCGCTGCCGCTCCTGGCCGCGCCGGCGAGCGCCGGGAGCGCCCCGCGTGCGGCACCGGTCCCGCCGGGGATCCGGCTGTGGACGTCGCACGGCGACACGTATCACCGCGGCGAGGCGGTACGCATCTACTTCCGCACCGAGCGCGACGCGTACGTGACCATCTTCCGCGTCGACACCGACGGCCGGCTCCGCGTGCTGTTCCCGCGCGAGCCGACGGATCCCAACCTCGCGCACGGCGGCGAAACCTACGACGTCGAGGGCGTGAACGATCGCGACGCGTTCTACGTGGACGACTACCCGGGTGTCGGCTACGTGTTCGGCGTCGCCAGCCAGGATCCGTTCGACTACGACCCGATGACCGCGAACGAGCACTGGGACTTCGACGCCGCCGAAAATCTGACGAACGGGCGCCTGCACGGCGATCCGTATGCCACGCTCCAGCAGCTGGTGCAGCAGATCGAGCCCGAGGGCTACGCGGACTACGACACGCACCTCCTGCCCTACTACGTGGAGCAGCGCTACGACTATCCGCGGTTCCTCTGCTACGACTGCCACGCGTACGCGCCGTATCCGGTCTGGAACCCGTACGGGCTCTTCTGCTCGCGGTACTCGCTGTATGTGTACTACGACCCGTTCTACTTCTATCCGAGTTACTGGTACCCGACGCGCTACTACGGTGGGACGGCGGTGGTATACGTGCGGCCGCGGTTCG
>DATKLR010000255.1:0-3655 GCA_035542295.1 Gemmatimonadales bacterium
GCGCCTGGAAGGCCTGGGTCTGGATGTCGAGGAGGTGGGGCATGGGCATCCCCTCCTCCAGCTTGGCGAACGAGATCTCGGGCAGCGTCTCAGACATGATCCGTCCTTCGGGCAGCGCAAAAGGCCCCGGTGCGGTGGGGCATCAACCTGCGAACGCGAACGTCGTGCGTAGCCAGTCCTACTTCAGCTCGACCGTGGCGCCCTGCTCTTCCAGTTTCGCCTTCATGGCCTGGGCTTCGGCCTTGGGCACGCCGTCCTTCACGGTGCTCGGCGCGCCGTCCACCAGGTCCTTGGCCTCCTTGAGGCCGAGGCTGGTGAGCTCGCGGACGACCTTGATGACCTGGATCTTCTTGGCGCCGGCCTCCTTGAGGAGGACCGTGAACTCGGTCTGCTCCTCGGCGGCCGGTGCCGCGGCGCCGGCACCGCCGGCGGGGGCGGCCGCGACGGGCGCGGCGATCGTCACGTTGAACTTGGTCTTGAACGCCTCGATGAGGTCGGCCAGCTCGACCACGGACATGCGGCCGATCGCCTCGAGGATCTCGTCCTTCGACAGGGTCGTGGTTGCCATCGTGGTGCGTTCCCCTTCAGTGGTTCAGGCAGCGGTGTCGCGCTGCGCACGAAGCGCCTCGACGGCGCCGACGAACGTGGACAGGAGCCCGGACAGGACTCCGACGAATCCGGACAGCGGCGCGTTCAGGGCGCCGGCCAGCTCGGACAGCAGGACCTCGCGCGGCGGGAGCTGGGCCAGCCGCTTGACCTGGTCGGGCGAGACCTCCTGCCCGTCCACGACCGCGGCCTTGACCGCCGGCTTCTGGAACTCCTTGGCGAACTCGGTCAGCACCTTGGCGGCGGCCGCGGCGTCCGCGGCCGTGAGCGCCACGGCGGTCGGCCCGGCGAAGTGCGCGTCCAGGCCGGTGATCTTCGCGCCGGCGAGCGCCCGGAGGGCCAGGGTGTTCTTGACGACCAAGTACTCGACGCCCGCACGCCGCAGGCGGCGCCGCAGCTCGGTCACGTTGTGCACGTTGAGCCCGGCGTAGTCGGTCACGTAGATCGAGCTGGCGCCGGACAGCTTGGCGGTCAGCGCGTCGATCGCGGTCTGCTTCTCGGTGCGGTTCATCGGTAGATCGCCGGGTCGATACGGACGCCGGGCCCCATCGTGCTCGAGAGGGCGACCGTCTGGATGTAGGTCCCCTTGGCCGCCGAGGGCTTCGAGCGCACGATGGTGTCCATGAACGCCGTGAAGTTCGCTTCGAGCTGCTCCACGCTGAAACTCACCTTGCCGATCGGGGCGTGGACGTTGCCCGACTTGTCCACGCGGAACTCGATCTTGCCGGCCTTGATGTCGCGCACCGCCTTGGTGACGTCCATCGTCACGGTGCCCGCCTTGGGATTCGGCATCAGGCCCCGCGGGCCGAGGATCCGGCCCAAGGGTCCGAGCTGGCCCATGACGTCGGGGGTCGCGACGATCGCGTCCACGTCCAGCCAGCCTTCCTTGATCTTGGCCACGTACTCGACGCCGACGAAGTCGGCGCCCGCCGCCTCCGCCTCCTTGGCCTTGTCCCCCTGCGTGATGACGAGCACGCGCACCTTCTTGCCGGTGCCGTGCGGGAGGACGACGGTGCCGCGCACGATCTGGTCGGCGTGGCGCGGGTCCACGCCCAGCCGAAGCGCGATGTCCACCGTCTCGTCGAACTTCGCGTACGCCGACTGCTTGACGTGCTCGATCGCCTTCCGCGGCTCGAACCGGGCCTGCGGGTCGAACCGCTCGACCGCCGCGCGGTACTTCTTGCCGTGGGCGCTCATCAGTCCGTCACCTCGATACCCATGGACCGCGCGGTGCCGGCGATCATGGCCATCGCCTGCTCGACCGTGTTGGCGTTGAGGTCCGGCATCTTGAGCTCGGCGATCTTCCGCACGGCGGCGCGCGACACCTTCCCGACCTTGTCGCGGTTCGGCGCCCCGGAGCCCTTCTCGATGCCCGCCTCCTTGAGCAGCAGCGCGGCGGCCGGCGGCGTCTTCGTGACGAAGGTGAACGACCGGTCATGGTAGATCGTCACCACGGCCGGGATCACCACGCCCGCCTGCGCCGCGGTGCGCGCGTTGAACTGCTTCACGAACTCCATGATGTTGATGCCGTGCGGCCCCAGCGCCGACCCGACGGGTTGCGCCGGTGTCGCCGCTCCCGCCGGAACCTGGAGCTTGACGACGGCCTGGACCTTCTTGGGTGGCATGCGTCCCTCACCTCTCGCTGCGGCTCCTGAGCCGGCCGCCAGCTGCCGCGATCACCCGCGCGGTCGCGGGACTCTGGATGGCGGTTGGCAGTTGGCAGGTGGCAGCATCGCCCCGATGCGCCTTCCTGCCACCTGTCACCTGACACCTAGCACCGCTTCTGCTAGTGCGCCCTCAGCTGGAGATAGTCCAGCTCCACGCTCGTCGGCCTCCCAAACAGGCTCACCGACACGCGCACCTTCCCCTTGTCGGGCAGGACCTCCTCCACCGTACCACTGAAGTCGGAGAACGGTCCCTCGATGATCTCGACCACCTGCCCGTTCAGGAACGGGATCTCTTCCTTGGGCTCCGTCTCGGTCACCGCCTCGGCCACGCCGAGCAGGCGGTTGACCTCTTCCTGGCGGAGCGGCATCGGGTCGCGCCCGGTGCCCACGAACTTGATCACGCCCTGGATGTTGTTGATGACGTGGAGGGTCTCCTGGTTGGCGACCATCTCCACGAGCACGTAGCCCGGATACAGCTTCCGCTCGACGTTGACCTTCTTGCCGTTCTTGATCTCGACCACTTCCTGAGTCGGCACCAGCGCCTGGCGGATCGGCTTCTCCTCGGCCGGGCGCGGGTCCTCCTGGATGCGGCGGTCGATCAGCGAGCGCACCTTGTTCTCGTGGCCCGCGGTCGTCTGGATCGCGTACCAGCGGTGCTCCATCGTGGTTCCCGCGCCGGTCACCGCAGCCACGCCGGGAGCCACTTCACCAGGATCAGCTGGAGGATCACGTCCATCAGCCCGATGATGATCGCGACGATCACCACGAACAGGATGATGACGCCGGTCGCGCTCCGGAGCTGCTGCCGGTCGGGCCAGGTGACCTTCCGCATCTCGCTGTTGACCTCGCCGACGAACGTCACGGCCTGCCGCGCCGCCTCGCGGACCTGCGCGCGCCAGACGAGGACGGCCGCAAAGGCCGCGAGCGCCACCACCGCGATGGCGATCGTCGAGATGCTCACTTCGTCTCCTTGTGCAGCGTGTGCTTGTGACACCGCGGGCAGTACTTCTTCCACTCGACCCGCTCGGGATGCTTCCGGCGGTTCTTGGTGGTGAAGTAGTTCCGCTCCTTACAGTCGCCGCACGCCAGGATGATCTTTTCGCGCGCCATTATGGATGCCTGTCTCTCACCGCGTCAGTTGCGAAGGCGCCACCCTCTCACCGCTCACGACCCTCGCCCTCTCACCTCTCACTCCGCCTTCTCACTCCTCACGTCTCGCTTCTCACGCCGTTTCATGTCCCGAGAGCTCGCGAGCGGGATTGAACCGCTGACCTCGTCCTTACCAAGGACGCGCTCTACCGACTGAGCTACGCGAGCAAGCGGGCGACGGGGCTCGAACCCGCGACCCTCAGCTTGGAAGGCTGATGCTCTACCAACTGAGC
>DATKLR010000256.1:0-3377 GCA_035542295.1 Gemmatimonadales bacterium
CCTGATCGCGCACGGCACCACCGACGACAACGTGCCGCCGTACAACACGCTCCTGCTGGTCAACGAGCTGATCATGGCGAACAAGGACTTCGATCTGCTGCTGCTGCCGAACCGGAGGCACGGATTCGGCTCCGAGCCGTACATGGTGCGGCGGCGGTGGGATTACTTCGTGCGCAATCTCATGGGGGCGGAGCCGCCGCACGAGTACGAGATGCGTGCGCCCAGGTGAGAAGTGAGGCGTGAGGCGTGAGAGGGACAGGTGAGAGGTGAGAGGCGGGTCGGCGGCTTCTCCCTTCTCACTTTCGGTGCGGCACAAACCTCGGCACCCGCCGCATATAGTCCCCGTATGCCGGCAGCCGCCGCAGCAGGTCGTGCTCCTCCGCCCCGGTCTGCACCAGCGTCCACACCACGCCCAACCCCGAGGCCAGGCCGACCGCCGCCGTGGGGTGAACGAGGACCAGGCTGATCCAAACGAGGAACATCCCCGCATGGATCGGATGGCGCACCCGTGCGTACAGCCCGCGCTCGACCAGCGTGTCGCGCGTGGACGGCAGTGCGGCCGTGGCGCGCAGGGCGTGGAGCCCGAGGCCGATGATCACGCAGCCGGCACCGAGCAGCAGCCAACCCAGCGCCTCGACGGCCGGCGCAGCTGGGAACAGAGCCGGTGATGCGGTGCGCATCGCGAGGATCACGCCGATCGCCCACACGGGGATCCCGAGCACGTTGCGCAGGACGGCGGTGACCAGCTCCCCGCGCCGTTCGCCCCACCGCGCCGACCACTCCGCCGTGTAAGCGCTCGCGACGTTCAGCGCGAACCCGACCAGCAGGGGAATCAGGAACCAGAGCACGCCGGAGCCTACGGCTCGACGGCGCTCGGCGCAAACGCGGCCTCCCCGGATCGCGACCGAATCCGTCGCCGATGCAGCGCCTCGTAGTAGCGCGCCTTGCGCCGGCGACTCATCGCGTCGAGGAGCGGGTAGATCCATCCGAAGAAGGTGGGCATCGCGCCGAGCCAGCGGATCAGGCGGCCCCGGAATCCCGGCACCGTGACCTCGAGCCGCGGCGCCTTGAGCGCCCCGATGATCGCGCCGGCAACCTCCTCCGGCTCCATCGCGGGGCTGGAGAAGGAGAGGCTCGAGCCCGGATCGCAGGCCTCGATGTCCAGCATCCTGGTGCGGGTCGAATCGGGGCAGACAACCGTGACGGAGACGCCGGTTCCCCTCAGCTCGTGCGCGATCGAATGGGCGAAGCCGCGCACGGCGAACTTGCTGGCCGCGTAGATGGACTCGCCCGGAATCGGCACCACCCCGGCCAGTGACGCGATCAGGATGAGATGCCCGGATCCCTGGCGCTTGAACTGCGGGACGAAGGTACGGGTCACGTTGATCGTGCCGCCCAGATTCGTATCCAGCTGGTACGTGATGTCTTCGGCGGGGCAGGTGTCGATCGCCCCGGGGACCAGGACGCCCGCGCAGTTGACGACGGCATCCACCCGCCCGAACGTCCGCACGGCCTGGCGAGCCAGGCCCTCCAGCTCCGCGACCTGGCGCACGTCCGCGCGGACCACGATCACCTGCGCGCCGTCGCCGTTGAACGCGGCGCGCAGAGCACCCAGGCCGTCGGCGTCGATGTCCACCAGCACGAGGGCGGCGCCCTCCGCCACCAGGGCGAGCGCCAGGGCATTGCCGATACCGTTGGCGGCACCGGTCACCACGATCACCCGGTCCTGCAGGCGCGCTCTCACGGCACCCTCCGGATCTGCCAGGCGGCGCGGAGCCCGAACACCCCGCCGCCGACGCACAGCGCGTTGATCGCCATCTCCGTGAGCGAGTCGGGGGTCAGCGCGTACAGCCCGTGCCGCGCGTAGAAGGTCACGTCGAGGAGGCCGAGGTACAGGCTCATCGAGGCGGCGGCGATGAGGAAGAACACCGCGCTCTCGCGGCGCATCAGGAACAGCACCCCGGTGGCAATCAGCATGCCCGCGAAGACCAGGTCGGCCAGGGGGAACGCGGCTTCGAAGCCGGCCTTCAGGGGATCCTGCTGGCCGAGCGCGGCCGCGTCGGAGAAGTAGACCGCCCAGAAGAGCGCCACCAGCGCGCCCGCCACCAGCGTCGCCCAGCCGAGCACCGACCTGGGCTCCACCCGCTCCCCGTGCGTGAGGTACTGTGTCCCGATCGTCATGGCTGCCTCCCTGTGTGCGGGGTCAACCTCGCAGGGAGCCGTCAAGTGGCCGTCAAGACGGGCGTTGGCCCGCTTGACGCGGGCTTGACGGGTCGGCGCGAACGTGGCTCCCGGACCCCACGGGAGCCGGTCATGGCGAAGCCGAAGCTGCAGATCATCGTGCTCTTCCAGAACCTCGGTGAGGAACGCCAGTACTTCGCGAAGGCTCCGGCGCCGCCCTTGAGCGGCGTGCTGCTGGCGGCGCTCACCCCGCCGGTGGTCGAGGTCGAGCTGCTGCACGAGATGGTGCGGCCGATCGACTACGGGACCGACGCCGACTTCATCGCCCTCAGTTTCATGGACTACTGTGCGCCCCACGCGATCGAGGTGGCGCGCCGCTTCCGGCGCCTGGGGAAGAAGGTCGTCGCCGGCGGTCGCTATGCCTCCACCTTCCCGCAGGCGCTGGTCGGGCACTTCGATAGCGTCGTCGTCGGCGAGGCCGAGCAGGTGTGGCCGCGCGTGGTGGCGGACCTGGTCGCCAACCGGCTGGAGCCGCTGTACCAGGCGCCGTTCGCGCCGGACCTCCCCGATATCCCGCCGCCGCGCTACGATCTGGTCGAGCCGGCCTACGCGATCTCGGTGGTGACCGAGGCGACCCGCGGCTGCCCGTTCCGCTGCACCTACTGCCAGCTCCAGATCCGGCCCGCGCCGTTCCGGACGCGCCCCGTCCGCGACGTCATCCGCGACCTCACCGCGACGTCGGCGCTGCCGTTCCATCGGCGCAAGATGGCGATGATCTACGACAACAACTTCGCCGGCGACATGGACAATGCGAAGCAGCTGCTTCGCGAGATCGCCAGGCTCGACCTCTGGGCAGTGGGGTTGCAGTTCACTCTGGGCGCGCTCGACGACCCCGAGTTCGTGGACCTGCTCGTGGACGCGAAGTGCGCGATGGCGTTCCTGGGGCTCGAGTCCCTCAACGAAGCCTCGCTGGAGTCGGTGCAGAAGCGGCACAACAAGGTGCGGAAGTACCAGGAGCAGTTCGCGATGATGAAGGAGCGCGGCATCCTCACCTTCGCCGGCTTCATGGTCGCGCTCGACGAGGATACGCCCGAGTACTACCGGGAGGCGGCGGCGAAGCTCGAGGCCGTGGACCCCTCGGCGATCCTGACCTCGATCGCCATCCCGATCCCCGGCACGCCGCTGCACCGCGAGGT
>DATKLR010000257.1:0-25114 GCA_035542295.1 Gemmatimonadales bacterium
GCCGAGGGCGCGTAGTAGGCGGACCCGGTCTTGAGGTACGAGACGATCTCGGCGCCGCCGCCCCGCGTGCGCTCCACGAGCTTGTCGATCTCGTCCTGCTTCAGGAACTGGGTGACGGGAATCCCCGCGATGGTCGTGTAGCTGACCAGCGGTACCATCGTGTCGCCGTGGCCGCCCAGGACCATCGCCTGGATGTCCTCGACGCTGACGTCGAGCCGCTCGGCGAGGAACGAGCGATACCGCGCGGTGTCGAGCACGCCGGCCATCCCCAGGACCCGCTCGCGGGGTGCGCCGAGCGTTTCCTTCATCACGTAGCACATCGTGTCGAGCGGGTTCGACACCACGATCACGATGGCCTTGGGCGCGCACTTCCTGATCTCCAGGGCCACCGACTTGACGATGTCCACGTTGGTGCGGAGCAGGTCCTCACGACTCATGCCGGGCTTCCGCGCGATGCCGGCCGTGACCACGAACAGCTCGGAGCCCGCGGCCTCGCCGTAGCCGGTGGTGCCGAGGACGCGCGAGTCGAAGCGCTCGATCGGCGCCGACTCCCACTGGTCGAGACCCTTCCCCTGCGGGATGCCCTCCACCACGTCCACCATCACGATCTGGCGTGCCAGCTGCTTCTCCGCCAGCCGCTGCGCCGTCGTCGCGCCCACGTTCCCTGCCCCGACCACCGTGATCTTGTTCACCGTATCGCTCCAGCCTCCGGACGGTTGTGGTTCTTGAGTACGTCGTACAGGACGATCCCCGCCGCGGTGGCGAGGTTGAGGCTCCGCACGCTCCCCGACATCGGGATGCGGTACACCCGCTCCGGGTGCTTCTCGAGAATCCGCGCCGGCAGCCCCTGGGTCTCGTTGCCGAACACCAGGCACGCCCCGTCGGGGATCTCCGCCTCCCACAGCGACTGGGTGCCGTGCGCCGAGAAGTACCAGCAGCGCTCGCGGGCGATCGCCCCGCGAAAGTGCCGCCACGACGGGTGGACCCACAGGTCCACGGCGTCCCAGTAGTCCAGCCCCGCCCGCCTGAGCTCGGCGTCGTCGATCGAGAAGCCGAGCGGCTCGATGAGGTGCAGCGACGTCTCCGTGGCCGCACACAGCCGGGCGATGTTGCCCGTGTTCGGCGGAATCTGCGGCTCGATCAACGCGACGTGCAGCGTCAGCGCTCGCCTCCCGCGGGTCGCCCCTCGACCCAGCGCGCCCTGCCCGACGCGAGCCGCTCCTTCTTCCAGATCGGCGCCCGCCGCTTGGTCTCCTCGATCACGAAGCGGCTGGCGGCGTACGCGTCGGCACGGTGGGGGGCCGAGGCGGCGATGACCAGGCTGGCCTCGCCGGTCGGCACGACCCCGAGCCGGTGCCGCAGCACGATGCGTGCCCCGGGCCATTGGGCGAGCGCCTCGGCGACGATGCGCTCCAGCTCCGGCTCCGCCATCTCCCGGTACGCCGAGTACTCGATGGCCTCGACGTCCCCGTCCTCGGCCGAGCGGCGCACCGTACCCAGGAAGACCACGGTGCCGCCGTTGCCGTCGGCGGCGACCGCCGCCAGCAGCCCGGCGACATCGATGGCCCCGTCAGTCAGCCACGCCCCCACGACACGAATAGCTAGGGCATCCGGAGGACCGGGGCAAGACTGCCGGGCGTCGTCCGCTAGCCGCCCGCCACCGGAGGGATCACCGCGACTTCGTCGCCGTCGCGGAGCACGACGTCGCCCTTGGCGTAGCGCCGGTTCACGGCCAGCGCCGGAGCGGGAGGGACCCGCCCGGCCCAGGGTGCGGCGCGCACCGCAGCCAGGCAGTCGGCGGCCGTGGCCCCGGCAGGAAGCGCCACGGTCATCTCGTCCGCGCCTGCCGCCTCGGCGTAGGACGCGAAGAGCCGGACCCGGATGTGCATTTCAGGCATCCGCCGCCCTCGGTCCGCGGCCGCTGGTGGTCGTCATTGTCCCGTAATCCCGGCCAGGATGGCCTTCGCCGCCGCGGACGCGTCGAGATCCCGCCGCAGGCCCACCGTGCGCACTGTCCGCACTCGGATCGTCGCGGTGCTCGTCATCACCTGGCCCGCGTGGCGGAAGACGACGGGTACCTGCCGGCCCTCGCCGTTGGCGTAGCGCACGCGGAACGCGATCGGCCACATCGGACCCGAGGTCGTGACGTCTCCGACCCTGAGCAGCACGTCCCCCGGCTGGATCCCCACCGACGCGGCGAGGGAGCCGGGCGCCACCGAGGCGATCAGCGCCCCGCCGTCCTGGTCCTTCTCCGACGAGACCCCCACCATCGGGATGCGGGTCTCCTGCTGCTCCACGGCGATCCCGCCTCGCGCGAGCACCTCGGTGTACGGCAGCGGCTCGCGGCCCTGGATGTAGCGCCGGTAGAACTCGTCCACCCCGGGGTACCAGGTGCGGACGATGCCGAGCAGGTCCTGCGTCGTGAAGCCGCGCCCCTTGCCCCAGGAGGACGCCAGCAGCTCGCGCATCACGTCGTCGAGGCTGTGGGCGTTGCCGGTCGACTCCCGGATTCGGATGTCGAGCATGAGGCCCAGGAGCGCGCCCTTCCAGTAGTAGTATTGCTCTTCGTCCACCCAAACCGGCTTGATCCAGGTGTCGATGCTCGCGTCCTCCGCGCTCACGGTCTCCGCGGCATCTTCCACCTGGGCCGCGTCCTCGCTCATGCTCGCGACGAACCGGTCCACGCTCCAGAGCCCGCCGCGAGCGAGCGTGACGTCGGCGTAGTAGTCCGTGACGCCCTCGGACCACCAGAGCAGCGGGGTGTATTGGGGGTGCGCGTAGTCGTACGGCCACATCGCGGCCGGGCGGGCGCGCTTCACGTTCCAGAGATGGAAGAACTCGTGCGAGAGCAGCGGGCGCGTGAACTCGCCGAGCACGCCGCGGCGCCGGTCCGTGGCGAAGAACGCCAGCGACATGGCGTCGAGCTGCGCGTTGCGGTGCTCGAGCCCTCCGGCCCAGTCCATCTCCGCCGGCGGGGCGAGGAGGAGGACCGTGTAGGCGTCGTACGGCGGGCCGCCCATGATGCGGTTCTGCGTGACGACGATGCGGCGCAGCGCGTCGGCAACGCTGTCCCACAGCGCCGGGGTCAGTGCCGTGTCAGGCCAGATCGCGAAGCGGATAGGGCGACCGTCCGCCATCACGCTGTCCTCGGCAAAGCGGCCGAGGAACGTTGGCGAGTCCACGAGGTCGTGGTAGCTGGCGGCGCGGTAGTGACCGCGCTCCCCCGCGCTCGCGAGGCCAGTCGCGATGCGCCAGCCGGCCGGCACGTCGAGGTAGAGGTCCGACGGGAAGTCGAAGCCGGCGCCGACCGGATAGAGGAACAGGTTCGTGCCGTTGAAGTACGCGAAGTCGGCACCGGCACGGCTCAGCTCGAGGGCCATCGAATCCGGGTCGGTCAGGAACTGTGCCACGACTCGCGTCGCGCCGCGGGTCGCGATCCGCCAAGTGCCCTTGTCCAGCTTGTCCCAGAAGAGCGGCTGGCCGTCCATCGTGGACGCGTTGAAGCCGTGCACGTAGCGGGCGTAGTCCTGGATCTCGTACGATCCCGGCGACCACGCCGGCAGCGCCACCAGCAGCGTGTCGTGCCCCGGAGGCACCGGGAACTCCGCGCGGGCGCGGAACACCCCCGCCGTCGAGTCCGTACCCACCTCCACACGGTAGACGATCCCTTGCGCCCTGAGGCCGAGCGGCAGGAGCAGCGGGGCGAGGGCCGCCGTGAGAATGAGGCTGCGCCAGGTCACGAAGCCCCCTGTCGGGTCGAAGGTGAACCATGCACTGTTAGTGCCGGCGAGCAGTGAAACATAACCTCGCCGCCTCGCGTTCCGGAGCCTCGATGGCGGCATTCGGCCCACCAACATCGCCCTACGTCGTCGGACGCCGGTTCTTTGCGACCGCCACGGTGGCCGCGGCGCTGTTCGGCCTCATCGGCGACGCTCGGTGGTTCGCCGCATCCGGAGCCTTCGGCATCGCCTGGTGGGGCTGGGATGCGATCTGGGAGAATGTCCTCGGCCCGCTCGGCGCGTGGTTCGCCGGAATGCTCACGGGGACATGGGGCGTCGCATCGCCGCCCGACCTGACGGTGGACGACACCATCCGCCTTCTCGAGGACCATCTGACCGCCGACGCCGTCCCGCGCCACGTGCAGATCCAGTCGGCCCTGCGACTCGCGGAGATCTACCGGACGAACAAGCTGGACCCGCAGCGGGCGCAGGACGTCATCGCGAGAATGCGGGCCCGGTGGCCCGACGCGCCCGAGCTGCAGCGCGTCGCGCCCTCGACCGGGGCCGCGCCGGGGGACGCCACGCCGTAGCGGCGGCGGGCGGAAACAAAAGGTCGGCGCCTTGAGGGCGCCGACCCGACTCGCGCTGCGCGCGGCCTTGGCTCAGCTCTTTGGAGCCATCTGCTCGTCCCGCTCCGCCACCATCGCCCGCAACTCCTTGCTGGGCTTGAAGACAGGTACGGGACGGGCGGCCACCTCCACCGGATCGCCGGTGCGGGGATTGCGCGCCATCCGGGTCTTCCGGCTGCGGATCTTGAAAGTCCCGAAGCCGCGTATCTCGATGTTCTTCTGCTCGGCCAGAGCATCCTTGACTGCGTCCAGGAAGCTGTCCACCACGCGGGCGCAGTCCTTCTTGCTGATCATCGGGCCGGCCGTACGCGCGATCTGCGCGGTGACCCTCTCGACCAGGTCGGCCTTGGTCATCAGCTCCTCCCGACTCCGCTGAAAAGCCCCGGGATGGGGCACGGGAGCGCTAATGTGGAAGCTTACTCGTTGAATGTCAAGGGGTTGAGGACATCAGCCGGACAAACTCCGCGAAGTGGTGCCTGGCGTCGTGCGGACCGGGGCTGGCTTCGGGGTGGTATTGCACGGCGAAGATGGGCAATTCGCGATGCCTCACGCCTTCTACAGTGTGGTCATTGAGGTTACGGTGCGTGACCTCGAGCGCCGGGGCTCCCGGCACCCTCGCCGAGCCCTCCTCGCCCTCGATGGCGAAGCCGTGGTTCTGAGAGGTGATCAGCACGCGCCCCGTCCCCAGCTCGCGCACCGGGTGGTTTCCGCCCCGGTGGCCGTACGGAAGCTTGACCGTGCCGGCCCCGAAGGCGAGGCCCAAGAGCTGATGCCCCAGGCAGATGCCGAACATCGGCGTGCGGCTCGCGGCCAGCTCGCGGAGGATCCCGGGCGCGTACCTCACGGCCGCCGGGTCCCCCGGACCGTTGGAAAGGAAGATGCCGTCCGGCTGGCGCTCGAGGACGGCTGCCGCAGGCGTGGTGCTGGGCACGACGGTGACCTGGCAGCCGGCCGCCAGCAGCAGCCGCACGATGTTCTGCTTCATGCCGTAGTCGTACGCCACGACCTTGTAGCGCGCGTCGTCGTCGCCGACGGTCCGCCACCCGTCGCAGGTGACGCGGGAGGCGAGATCGAGACCCTCCATCCGCGGCGACGCGGCCAATATCCGGCGGGCCTCGTCCGACGGCTCCGCGCCGGTGGCGATCACCCCCTGCATCGCCCCCTTCTCGCGGATGTGACGGGTGAGGCGGCGCGTGTCCACCTCGGTGACGATCGGAATCCCGTGGCCGCCGAGCCAGCCGTCGAGTGTGCCCGTCGCGCGCCAGGACGAGGCCAGGCGCGAGAGCTCGCGCACGACGACGCCGGCGACCTGCGGCTTCTCGGACTCGAGGTCCTCCTCGTTGATCCCGTAGTTCCCGATCATCGGCGCGGTCATGACCACGAGCTGCCCGGCGTACGACGGGTCGGTGAAGACTTCCTGGTAGCCGCTCAGGTTCGTGGTGAAGACGACCTCCGCGGCTGCAACGTCAAACGGGGCGCTCGTGGCGCCCCGGTACCAGGTGTCGTCTTCGAGGAGGACGTAGGCGGGCGAGATCACCGCGCTGGGGTCTTGGACGTGCCGATCGGCGGAGTCTGCGCCGGCGCCTTGCTCGTGGGCGCTGCGTTCTGGAGGGGCAGCGGTGCCAGCGGTGCGGGCGCGGCTTGCTGCGCGGGCTGCTGCTCGAAGACGGACCGTGGCTGGGTGCTCCGCGACGAGAGCATCGACAGGATGAAGCAGAGGGCGAGGAAGATGCCGCCGCCCCACCAGCTCGCCTTGGTCAGCAGCGTCGCCGCCTGCCGGTTCCCGACGAACGCGTCGGTGGAGGAGGCGCCGCCGAACGACGCGGCCAGTCCGCCTCCCTGCCCCGACTGCAGCAGCACGGCCGCGGCCAGGACGAAGCCGTCGAGGACGAGCAGGATCAGGAAGAACGTGTACATGCGGGGAGAAATGTACCGGGGCGGGACGCGGCGGGTCAACTTGTCCGGTGAGAGGTGAGACGATCCTCTCACCCCTCACCGTGTCTTCTCACTTCTCGCGTGGCCTTCTCGCGTCCGTTGCCCTCTCACCTCTCACCTGGAGGGGCGCGGGGTGGCGAGGATCGACAGCCACGACTCGGCCTCCAGGCTCGCGCCGCCGACCAGGAACCCGTCAATCTCCTCCTCGGCGAGCAGGGCGGCCGCGTTGGCGGGACTCACGGACCCGCCGTAGAGCACGGTCGCGCGGGTCGCCGGCGGCGTGCGGCTCTGGAGCCACGCGCGAATGGTGCGGTGCACCGCCGCCGCGTCGGCGGGCGTCGCGTTCACCCCGGTGCCGATTGCCCAGACCGGCTCGTATGCGATCACGACCCGCGCCGTGGCCGCGGCGTCCAGGCCGCCGAGTCCGGCGGCCAGCTGGCGCAGCACGACCTCCTCCGTCCTGCCGGCGCGGCGCTCCTCGATCAGCTCGCCGACGCACAGCATGGGCGTGAGGCCGGCCGTGAACGCCGCCCGCACCTTCTTCCCCGTCTGCTCGTCCGTCTCGCCGAACTTGTGCCGCCGCTCCGAGTGACCCACGAGAGCCCAGGTGGCGCCGGCTTCCGCGGCGATGGCCGCTGACACCTCCCCCGTGAACGCGCCCTTCGCCTCCCAATACAGGTTCTGGATGCCCACCGCGACGTCGCGCCGCCCCTTCGCTTCCTCCGCCACGGCCGGGAGCGACGGAGCCGGCGGGAAGAAGAGCAGCTCCCGGCCCTCCTGCGGGCGGCAGCGCGCCAGCACCGCGCGCACCAGGGCCCGCGCCGCGGCGGGCCCGTGGTGCATCTTCCAGTTGGCCGCGAAGAGGACGCGGCTCACTTGCGATCGTCGAGTGCCGCCACGCCGGGCAGCACCTTCCCTTCGAGGAACTCGAGGGACGCGCCGCCGCCGGTGGACACGTGGCTCACCTGGTCGGCCAGATGCGCCTGCTCGATGGCCGCGGCCGAGTCACCGCCGCCGATCACGGTCACCGCTCCCTTGGCGGTCGCATCAGCCATTGCGCGCGCGATCGCCCTGGTCCCCGCGTCGAACGGCGGGTTCTCGAACACGCCCATGGGGCCGTTCCACACGACGGTCTTCGCATCGCCGATGATCTTGGCGAACCGGGCGACGCTCGCGGCGTCGATGTCGTACATCCCCCAGCCGTCCGGCACCGCGTTCCACGCGATCTCGCGCCGCGTATCCGGCTTGTCGATGCCCTGCGCTATCACGCCGCCGTCCGGCAGCACGAGCTTGTCGCCGGCTTTCGCAAGCACCTGCCGCGCCATCTCCAGGCGGTCCTCCTCCACCAGGCTGGTGCCGGTCTTGGCGCCCTTGGCGCGGAAGAACGTGCAGGCCATCGCCCCGCCGATCAGGATCCGATCCACCTTCGGCAGCAGATTCTCGATGACGTCGATCTTTCCCGAGATCTTCGCGCCGCCCAAGACCGCCACGAACGGGTGCTTGGGCGCCGTCAGGGCGCCGCCCAGGTACTCCAGCTCTTTCTCCATCAGGAGGCCCGCGACGGCGGGCTTGAGCAGGTGTGCGACCGCCTCGGTGGAGGCGTGGGCCCGGTGGGCCGAGCCGAACGCGTCGTTGACGTAGAAGTCGCCGAGCGCCGCGAAGATCCTGGCCGCGGCCGGGTCGTTGGTCTCCTCGCCCGCCACGAACCGGGTGTTTTCCACCAGCGCCACGGCGCCGCGCGCCAGGCGCCGGGTGGCCTCGACGGCCTCCGGCGCCGCCGGGTCCTCGATGAAGGTGACCGGCATGCCGAGCAGCCGCTCGAGGACCGCCTGCACGGGCTTCAGCGAGTACTTCGGCTCCTTCGCGCCGCCCTTGGGACGCCCGAGGTGCGACAGGAGGACGATGCGGGCGCCGCGGTCCCTGAGGAGCTTGATCGTCGGCAGCGCGGCGCGGATGCGGGTCTCGTCCGTGACCTTGCCGTCCTTGACCGGGACGTTGAAGTCGACGCGGACGAGGGCGCGGCGGCCGAGCATGGCCGACGGATCGAGGTTCTCGATCGTGAGCTTGGTGATCACAGCTTCGCCGCCACGAGATCGAGCAGATCGACGCACCGCATCGAGTAACCCCACTCGTTGTCGTACCACGACGATACCTGGAGCATCGTGCCGTCCACGACGGCCGTGCTCATCGCGTCCACGATGGACGAGAAGGGGTTGCCGATGAAGTCGCTCGAGACCAGCGGTGCGTCGCACACGTCCAGGATGCCCTTCAGCGGGCCGGCTGCCGCCGCCTTCTTGAACGCCTCGTTGACTTCCGCCGGCGTCGTGGTCTTCTCGACCTGCACGATCAGGTTGACCGACGACACGTCGGCCGTCGGCACGCGCAGCGACACGCCGTCGATCTTCCCCTTCACCTCCGGGATCACGAGGCCGGTGGCCTTGGCTGCCCCGGTCGTGGTCGGAATGATGCTCATCGCGGCGGCCCGCGCGCGGCGCAGGTCCTTGTGCGGGAAGTCGAGCACGTTCTGGTCGTTCGTGTAGGAGTGCACCGTGATCATGTAGCCGCGCACCCAGCCGAACGCGTCGCGCACCACCTTCACGACCGGCACGAGGCAGTTGGTCGTGCAGGAGGCGTTGGAGAGGAGGTGGTGCTTGGCGGGATCGTACTTGTCGTGGTTGACGCCCATCACCACCGTGATGTCCTCGCCTTTGGCCGGCGCGCTGATGATGACCTTCTTGGCGCCCGCGGCGAAGTGCCCGGCGACCTTCTCCTTGTCGGTGAACTTGCCGGTGGATTCGACGACCACCGTCGCCCCAAGGTCCTTCCACGGCAGCTTCGCCGGATCCTTCTCGGCCGTGACGACGATCTTCTTGCCGTTGATGACGAGATGGTCCGGTCCCGCCGTGACTTCCCCGTCGAACGTGCGGTGGACCGAGTCGTACTTGAACAGGTGAGCCAGCGTCTTGGTGTCGGTGATGTCGTTGACCGCGACGAACTCCAGATGGCTCCGCGGTTGCTTCAGCGCGGCACGCAGCACGAGTCGCCCGATCCGCCCGAACCCGTTGATACCCACGCGCACGGCCATGTCCGTCAACCTCCGTCCGTCTGAATGTCCATCATGAGGGAACGAGGGCGCGGGCGAACGTCACCGCGCCGATGGACGCCGTCCCCAGCCCGGCGAGCGCCTGGGCCGCTGCGCCCAGCGTGGCGCCCGTCGTCACAACATCATCCACCAGTGCAACATGCATGCCGCCCAGCGTCTCGCCAGATGCGGCAAATGCACCCCGGGTATTGTCCCATCGACCCGCCGGATCGAGCCGCGTCTGCGTCCGCGTCTCCCGCACGCGCACCAGCGACCCGTGGAGCACGCGGATCCCCTCCGCTCGGCCGACCGCGTCCGCGAGCACCGCCGCCTGATTGTGGCCCCGCTCCCGCAGCCGGGTGCGTCCCAGCGGCACCGGGACGAGGGCATCGAGCGCGCGGAGCCGCGGCGCCAGCTCGGCGGCGACCACCGTCGCCATGGAGCGTGCCGCGATGCGCCACCCTCCATACTTCAGGGCGAACACGAGGTTCCGCGCCGGCCCCTCCTCCAGCCACACTGCCGACACCGCCCACGCGAGCTCCCTGGGCCACGCCGCGCAGAACTCGCAGTGCCCCGCCCCCGCCTCCGCCTTCGCGGTCTGCCACTGCACGCTCCACCGGTCGAGCGGCTGGCCGCACCGCCGGCACACCGGCGGACCGATCCGACGCATCCGGTGCCGGCACAGCGCGCAGAGCCCCTCCGGCTCGTCGACAGCTCTCAGCTCCTGCTCGCACCCCAGGCAGGCTTGCGGGAGCGCCAGCGCCTGAATCTCCAGCGCCAGCGCACGTGCCGCGGGCAACATACTAGACGCGGAGAGCATCCTCCACTGCGGCCCGCATGACCTCGACGGGCGGCTCCTGGTTGAGGAACAGCCGGAACGCGGCCGCGCCCTGCGCCACCAGCACGCCGCGGCCGTCCGAGGCCGCGGCGCCGAGCGCCCCGGCTTCCCGGACCAGACGCGTGGCCCCGCGCGCATACACGAGGTCCAACACCGCGGCCGGGGCCACGCGCCGCAGCATGGTCTTGTCCATCGGCAGAGGATCGTCCGGCCGGAGGCCCAGCGGCGTGGCGTTGACCACGAGATCGGCCGCCTCGTCAGACCCCACACCCCACACCCGACACCCCACGCCCGCTGTTTCCGCCCACGCCGCGAACTCCGCCCCGCGGGCCCCGTTCCGCGAGACCACACCGACGTCGGCGCCGGCCCAGGCATCCGCGATGGCGACCGCGGCGGCCCGCGCCGAGCCGCCCGTGCCCAGGATCACGGCGCTCCGCATCGGTCTCCCCGCCATCAGTCGCCGCGCCTCCGCGCCTACGCCGGCGACGTCGGTGTTGTCGCCCATCACGATGGCATCCTGCCGCCAGATGGTGTTGGAGGCCCCGGTCCGCAGCACCAGCTCCGACGGCTCGTCGAGGAGCTCGACCGCGGCCTGCTTGTGCGGCACCGTGATGCACGCCGCGCCGCCGGCCGCGAGGAGCCCCTGCACCACGGCCTCCAGGTCCGCCGGCCGGGCGCGCAGGGCCACGAAGACGGCGTCGAGGCCGAGCGCCGCGATGGCAGCGTTGTGCATCGTCGGCGACAGCGACTGCGCGATGGGATCGCCGATGACGGCGAGCAGCCTACTCGTTGCTCTGATTCGCATCGGCCTGCGGCCCGGCCAGGCGCTCGATGGCGGCCGCGAGCAGCGTCTCGAGCTGCGTGAACGTGCGGCGATACTCGTCCAGATCGCCGCCGAATGGGTCCTCGACCTCCGGGTCGGCGCCCGGCACCCCGGCGTACTCGCCCAGCAGATGGCTCTTGCCCTTCCCGCCCAGCGCCTCGGTACGCTCGACGTGGTGGGCGCTCATCCCCAGGACGAGATCCGCGAAAGCCACCAGGTCGGTGGTGAGCTGTCGGGCGCGGTGCGCGGAGACGTCGAGCCCGTGCTCCAGCGTGACCAGGTACGCCCCTTCGGACGCCGGCGCGCCGTCCCACGCCGCGGTGCCGGCCGACGACACCTCGACGCCGGTGATGCCCCGCTGCTCGAGCAGCCGACGCGCGATCGCCTCCGCCATCGGGCTCCGACAGATGTTCCCCGTGCAGACGAAAAGCACCTTCACGGGTCAGCCCACCGTTGCGGGGACGATCGCCCTGAGGCGTCCCGCCGGAACGGCCCCTTCGCGCACCAGGCGCGGGGCGCTGCCCGTGCAGTCCACGACGGTCGAGGGAGGTGACGGCTCTCGGTGCCCCGCGTCGAGCACCATCAGCGTTCGGTCGGCCACCGCATCGGCGAAGCTCGCCGCGATGGCCGAGGCGTCCAGGAGCGCGGGTTGCCTGGGGCGGTTGGCGCTCGTCGACGTGATCGGCGAGCCGAGCGTCTGGATGAGCTGCAGCGCGCCCGCGTGCGAGGTCCACCGCACCGCGATGCCCCCTTCCGGGCCGCGCAGTGTGTCCGGCAGCATGCCCTCCCCTCCCGGCAGGACGAGCGTCAGCGGGCCCGGCCAGAAGGCGGCGGCGAACCGCTCCGCCGCGTCGGTGAGGCGCAGGCCGGCCGCCTGCAGCATCCGCCGGCTGGATACGAGGAGGAGGAACGGCTTCCCGGGCTCCCGTCCCTTGAGCGCGGTCAGGCGCTCGACGGCCGGCGCCGAGGTGATGGAGCCGAGGCCGTACACGGTCTCGGTCGGATAGGCGATGATCCCGCGGCGGGCAAGGTGCGTCACCACGGTCGGGAGCGCCGCCGCGATCTCCTCGGGCGTCCGGAACGGAATCATGCCGGCGTCTCCGCGGTCGCGAGCGCCTCGGCCAGGGCGAAGTCCTCGGGCGTCGTGACCTTGATGTTCCAGGGGCTGCCCGCCACCACGCGCACCGGATGCCCCAGGCGCTCGCACAGCGTGGCGTCGTCCGTCACGGCGGCGGTGCCGTCGCTCTTGGCTCTCTGATGCGCGGTCTCCAGCATCGCCCGCGGGAAGGCCTGGGGCGTCTGCACGGCGACCAGCCGCTCGCGGGGCACCGTGCGGACGACCAGCCCCGCCGTGTCCGTCTCCTTCACGGTATCCGAGAGGGCGACTCCCGGCACCGCAGCAGCGCCCAGTGCGGCCACGGCGAGCACGCGATCGATCACATCCGCAGGGACGAACGGGCGGGCCGCGTCGTGGACCAGCACCAGCGACGGCCCGGGCGGGAGGCTCCTGAGGCCGTTCGCGACCGACTCCTGGCGCTCCTCCCCTCCGGCGGCGAGCAGCAGCCGAGCGGAGCGGAGCTCGCGGAGCCAGTCGGGCGGCGCGGCGGCGAGCGCCGGCGGCAGCACGACGACGATGGGACCGACACGCGGGTGCTTCGCGAAGGCGCGGATGGATCGGAGCAACATCGGAACGCCGGCGATGAGGCGCAGCTGCTTGGGCTCCTCCGCCGGGGAGAGCCGGGCGCGCAGGCCGCGTCCCGCCGCGACGATGACGACGCCGGCGTCAGGCTGCGAGGCGATGGGCCAGCTCTCCCAGGTGCTGCACGCGCACCAGCTCGACCCCGCTGTCCGGCTGCTTGAGCGCCGTACGGGAGCCGACGAAGGCGCGGCGGAAGCCGTGGCGCGCCGCCTCGGCGAGCCGGCGCTCGGCCCCGGCAACCGCGCGGACCTCCCCGCCCAACCCCACCTCGCCCAGGAACAGAGCGTCCGCCGGGAGGGCGCGGTCGCGCACACTCGAGATCAGCGCCGCCACGATGGCCAGGTCGCTCGAGGGCTCGGAAAGGCGCACGCCGCCCACGACGTTGACGAAGACGTCGAGATCGCCGAACGGGAGCGCGGCGCGGCGCTCCAGCACCGCGAGCAGCACCGCGAGCCGCCGGTGATCGAGCCCCGCGCTCACCCGCTGCGGCGTGCCGAACCCGGCGGGCGACGCGAGCGCCTGGATCTCCACCAGCATCGGGCGCGTACCCTCCATGAGGGCGGTGACCGCGCTGCCCGAGATGCCGGCATGCCGCGCGGCCAGGAACGCGGCGGAGGGGTTGGCGACCGGCACCAGCCCCGCCGAGGTCATCTCGAAGACGCCGATCTCATCTACGCCGCCGAACCGGTTCTTCGTCGCCCGGAGGATGCGATGGTCGAGCGAGCCTTCGCCCTCGAAGTAGAGCACCGTGTCCACGATGTGCTCGAGCGTCTTGGGGCCCGCGATGCCCCCGCCCTTCGTCACGTGCCCCACGAGCAGGACCGACGGCCCGGACTCCTTCGCGAAGCGCATCAGCCGCGCGGCGCATTCGCGCACCTGGCCCACGTTGCCCGGCGCGCCCTCGAGATCGCCGGTGTAGGCCGTCTGGATCGAATCCACCACGAGCACCTTGGCGTCGAGCCTGACCGCCTGCTCGATCACCCGCTCCAGGACGGTCTCGGCGAGCACGTGGACGCGGCCCGCGGGCTCCTCCAGACGATCCGCCCTGAGGCGCACCTGGTCGGGGGATTCTTCGCCGGAGGCGTAGAGCGTCGGAATGCCGGCCGCCTCGAGCCGCGCGGCGCACTGGAGGAGCAGCGTCGACTTGCCGATGCCCGGCTCGCCCCCGACCAGCACGAGCGAGCCCGGTACGATGCCGCCGCCCAGCACGTAGTCGAACTCGGCCAGGCCGGTGCGGTAGCGCGGGATGGCCTCGGCCGAGAGGTCCGCCAGGCGCACGGGAACCGCGCCGGGGCCGCCCCGGGCCCCGGACCCCGGGCCCCGTGTCCCGGGACCCTTCCGCCCAGCCGCCACTTCCTCCACGAGCGTGTTCCACTCGCCGCACGCGTCGCAACGCCCGGTCCACTTCGGCTGCTCCGCCCCGCACTCCGTGCAGCGGAAGACGGAATGCGCCTTAGCGCCCATTCCCCTCGTCCTCGGTCTCGCGCGGGCTGTAGTTGTCGAACCGGGTGTACGCCTTGTGGAAATGCAGCTTGATGGTGCCGGTGGGGCCGTTGCGCTGCTTGCCGATGATCACCTCGGCCTGCCCCTCGATGTTGGCTCCGGTCTTCGGGTCCTCGGTCCCGGAGTACATCTCCTCGCGGTAGACGAACAGGACCACGTCGGCGTCCTGCTCGATCGCGCCCGACTCCCGGAGATCGGAGAGCTGCGGGCGCCGGTGTTCGCCGCCGCGCTGCTCGGGTGCGCGCGAGAGCTGCGACAGCGCGAGCACCGGCACGTTCAGCTCCTTGGCCAGCGCCTTGAGGGAGCGCGAGATCGCGCTGATCTCCTGCACCCGGTTCTCCGCCTGCTCCGGCGAGCGCATCAGCTGCAGGTAATCCACGATCAGGAGACCGATGTTCTGCTCCGCCTTGATGCGCCGGGCCTTGGAGCGCAGCTCCAGCGGGGTGAGGGCGGCGCTGTCGTCGATCCAGATCGGCGCGGAGGAGAGCAGCCCCGCGGCCCGCGCCAGCAACGCGTAGTCCGCGTCCTTCAGCATCCCCTGGCGGAGCCGGTGTGCATCCACCCGAGCCTCCGCGGTCAGGAGCCGCTGCACCAGCTGGGCCTTGGACATCTCGAGGCTGAAGATCGCCACCGGCACGTTCCTCTCGATGGCGGCGTGCTGGGCGACATTGAGGCAGAATGCCGTCTTGCCCATGGCCGGGCGGCCCGCGACGATGACCAGGTCGGCCTGCTGGAACCCCGCCGTCTTGTCGTCCAAGTCTTTGAAGCCGGACGCGACGCCGGTAATCGATTGTCCCCCGGCGTGGAGCGATTCGATGCGCTCCATCGTCGGCCAGAGCAGCTCCTTGAGGCGGACGAACCCCTCGGTCTTCCGGGTCTCGGAAACCTCGAAGATCCGCTGCTCCGCGCTGTCGAGGACCTCGTCGGCGAGGCGCTTGCCCTCGTAGGCCTCCTGGACGATGCTGGTGGCGGCCTCGATGAGCCGCCGCAGCATCGCCTTGTCGCGGACGATCTTGGCGTGGTAGTCGAGGTTCGCGGCGGTCGGCACGACGTCGAGCAGGTACGACAGATACTCGATCCCGCCCACCGCCTCCATCTCTCCCCGGCGGTCCAGCTCTTCCTTGAGGGTCACCGGGTCCACCACGCCGCCCCGCTCGATGATGGCCTTCATCGCCCGGAACAGTCGGCGGTGCCCCTCGCGATAGAACATCGAATCGTCGAGCAGGGCGGCGCCACTCAGCGCCGCCTCGGCGTCCAGCAGCATCGCTGCCAGCACCGCCTGCTCGGCTTCGACGACGTACGGCGGCTGGCGGCCGCCGAAGACGTCAGACTCTTTCGCCGTCGTAGATCCGGCGCGCGATACGGACGTCATCCCAGGTCGGACGCTTCCAGTGGGGGTTTCTGAGCAGGGCTGCCGGGTGGTACGTCACGATCGTCGGGATGCCCCGGTAGCGGTGTACCTTGCCCCTGAGCTCGTTCAGCGACGCATTGCTGCCCAGCAACGCATGCGCCGCAGGCCGGCCCATCGCCAGGATCACTCGCGGGCCGAGGAGCTCGAGCTGCCGATGGAGATACGGCGAACAGGCGGCGACTTCAAGCGGCTCCGGATCGCGGTTCAGCGGGGGGCGACACTTCAGGACATTGCAGATGAAGACTTCCTCGCGCGCCAGCCCGATCGCCTTGAGGATTTCGTTCAGGAGCTGGCCCGCGCGCCCCACGAACGGGCGGCCGGTCTCGTCTTCCGTGGCGCCCGGCGCCTCGCCCACCACGACCAGCCCCGCGTGCGGGTCTCCTTCCCCGGGCACGCTGTTGAGCCGCGACGATCCGAGCTGGCACTTCCGGCATGCGTCGATCAGGGGCACCAACGCTTCCACAGTCGCACACTGGCGAAGCGGGTCCGCCGCGAACAGGTCGTCCCCACCGGCCGGCGCGTCCACCGAGAGGCCGAGGGGCAGAGGCGCCGCCGGGCCTGCGGCCTTCGGCTTCAGCTTCACCGGGGCGGCGGTGTGGTCTGCTTCCGCCCTCTGTGGACTGGGAACCACTGATGTACTTGGCGTCTGGGAACTGTTCTGATGCTCTCTCTCTGCCTTCTGGGCCCCGTCGAGGACCAGATCGGTTTCACCGAGCTCCAGAAGCTGTTCGAGGTACCGGCGTCGCGGGTCAGGCACCCTTGGAAAGTAACACCTGCACCCGGTCCAGGATGGCTTCGGCGGCCTCCGTCTTGTCGAGCAGCGGCAGCGCTTCGGCTCCGGTGCGGGAGACGATGGTCACCCGGTTCGTGGCGACCTCCGGCCCGGCCCCCGGCTCGGTAGCGTCGTTCGCCACGACCAGGTCGAGCTGCTTGGCCTTGAGCTTGGCCTGCGCTCCCGCCACGGCGTCCCCGGTCTCCAGCGCGAATCCCACGATCACGGCGCCCTTCTTCCGGCGCTCCTGCGTCCCCGCGAGGATGTCGGCCGTGGGCTCCAGCTCGAGCTTGAGCGCGCCCTCGCCGCGCTTCGCCTTCTGCTCCAGCGGGGCGGCGGGCCGGTAGTCCGCGGGGGCGGCGGCCATCAACAGGAGATCCGCGAGCGGCAGCGCGTCCGCGACCGCGGTGGCCATCTGCTCCGTCGACTGCACGGCGACGACGGCGACGCCGGGCGGCGGCTCCAGCGAGGTGGGCCCGCTCACCAGGGTGACGTCCGCGCCCCGGAGCCAGGCCGCGCGCGCCAACGCGTAGCCCATCCGCCCGCTCGAGCGGTTGGTCAGGATGCGCACGGGATCCATGCTCTCGCGCGTCGGCCCCGCGGTGACCAGGACGCGCCGCCCGGTCCAGGGCGCGCCCCGGCGCAGGAGCCGCTCCACCGCGGCGATGATCTCTTCGGGCTCCACCATCCGCCCGGGGCCCTCGGCCTCTCCTTCGGCCAACTTCCCCGTGGCGGGCCCGAGCACCTCCACGCCCCGCGACCTGAGCAGCGCCAGGTTCGCCTGCGTCTCCGGGTGCGCGTACATCCGGTCGTTCATCGCGGGACACAGCAGGACGGGGGCGCGATCGGCCAGCAGGAGCGCCGTCAGGAAGTCGTCCGCCATCCCCTGGGCGACGCGCGCGATGAGGTGCGCGGTGGCCGGGGCCACCACGACGAGATCGGCGTCGCGGCCGAGCCGCACGTGATCGAGGGCGCGGCCGCTCTGCCAGAGCGAGGTGATGACCGGATGGCCAGTGAGCGCTTCGAAGGTGACCGGACCGACGAATTCGGCGGCGGCCGCGGTCAGGACCGCCTCCACGGACACGCCCGCCTCGGTGAGGCGGCGCGCGACGACGCACGTCTTGTAAGCGGCGATGCCGCCCGACACGCCGAGGACCACGTGCCGGCCGGCGATGCGGCTCACACTTCCTGCCTGCGCCGCCGCGTGATCTTGTACTTCAGATTCCCCCCTGCCAGCTCCTCGAACGACGTGGTGGTCAGCTTCTTCTCGCGCTCCACCAGGCGCTCCTTCGGGAAGTCATTCACGTAGCGGGCGAACTTCGCGGCGACCAGGACGCCGATGTACTTGTTGCCGGCCTGGTGCGCGATCTCGGTCGGGGTGAACACCCGCATGCTCAGTCCTCCTTGGTTTTGTCCAGCCGGTCGGCGAGGGCGCCGATGTCGCGGCCCAGCTGCGTCAGCTCGTTCGCCAGATCGGGGTTCCGGCGCGGCCGCTTGCTCTCCGCGTCGAGAATGGCGGCCACTTCCGCCACCGCCTCCGTCCGGTCTGCGTTGGTCACCACGTAGTCGTACAGCGGCGCCTGGCGCAGCTCTTCCACCGCCCGCCTGAGCCGCGCCACCAGCGAGCCGCTCCGCGTGCCGCCGGGCCCGCCCAGCCGCCGCAGCAGCTCGTCCGCCGACGGCGGCACGATGAACACCAGCACCGCGTCGGGATAGTACTGCTTGACCGCACGCGCACCCTGGATCTCGATGTCGAGGACGGCGTGACGGCCGGCGGCCAGGACCTTCTCGATGTCCGCCTTGAGTGTCCCGTACCGTTCGCCGCCGTACTCGGCCCACTCCAGGAACTCGCCCGCTTCCACGCGCCGGTCGAACTCCTCCCGCGAGACGAAGTGGTAGTCCACGCCGTCCCGCTCCTTCGGCCGCGGCGCGCGCGTCGTCGCCGACACCGAGTACCCCACGTCCTCGCGCGCGGCGACCAGCGCGTTGGCGATCGTCGTCTTGCCGCCGCCCGACGGGGCCGAGAGGACCAGGGGGAACCCTCTCACTCGAGGTTCTCCACCTGCTCCCGGAGCTTCTCCAGCTCCGTCTTCATCGTGATCACGGCGGCGGCGATCGCGGCGTCGCTGGCCTTCGAGCCGATCGTGTTGGCTTCGCGCCCCATTTCCTGCAGGAGGAATGACAGGCGCCGGCCCGCCGCGTCGCTCCCCGCCAGCGCCTCCCGCATCGCCGCCAGATGCGAATCGAACCGCACCAGCTCCTCGGTGATGTCCAGCCGGTCGGCCAGGTAGGCGATCTCCTGGCTCAGGCGCGCCTGGTCCACCGCGACAGCGCCCGAGAGCTCCCGCACGGCGGCCGACAGACGGTCCCGTTCCCGCACCAGCCGCTCCGGTGCCGCCGCCGCGATCTGACGGGCCAGCGCCGTCAGCACGTCGAGCCGGGCCAGGAGATCGGCGCACAGCGCGGCCCCCTCCCGCTCGCGCTCGGCCACGCACGCGCGCGCCGCGCGGTCCAGGAGCCCCAGCACCCCCGAACCGTCGGGCGACACCTCCGCGCGCGTGACGCGCACTACCTCCGGAAGCCGCGCAACCGTGGGCAGGTCCACCTTCCCCGTGAGCTTGAGGTCGCGCCCCAGCTTTCGCAGCGCCCCGACCAGCGCCCGCGCCCGCTGGACATCCACCGTCACCGCGTCGCCCTGGCTCGGCTCCTCCAGCCACCGCCCCGAGACCGTGACGTGGCCGCGGTCAAAATGGCCCCGCAGCCGCTCCCGCATCGCGCCCTCGGCGTCGCTCAGCTGCCCCGGCACCTTGAGCTGCACGCTCAGGTGGCGGTGGTTCACCGAACGGATTTCGAGTCGGAGCCGGCCGCCGGCCACTTCTCCATCGGCGGCTCCGAACCCCGTCATGCTTCTGGGTGGCATATGAGCCCGGTTCAGGGCAAGCCTTTTAATTTACTCCCGCGACTCTAGTTGGTGAACTCCCACCTCACCCCGTAGCTCTGGCCGCCCACCGGCATCGGCAGGCCGGGCAGAACCGAGTACCGCTCACCCCGGGCGTTCCGGATCGTCCAGAAGAGGGCGGCGTTGAGCAGCCGCAGCTCGATCCGGTAGTCCAGGACCGTCGCGCCCTTGAGCAGCATCGGGATCCCGCTGGCGTCGACACCCCACGCGCCCCGTCCCCACCCTTCCATCCCGGCCTCGGCTGTGAAGTCGAAGGCGCCGCGCCGCAGCACCGGGAGGAGCCGGGAGCGGAAGGTGGCCCAGATGCGTGAATGGTGCGGCGGCTCGTAGGCCGAGGTCAGCAGCTCCGCCGTCCCGTGTACCAGCGGCTCCCGATACCACCCGGAGAAGGTGATGTACGCCGTCGGCCGATAGGCGAAGGAGACAGTGGCGGTCCGCACGGCGAAGCTCGGGTAGGCGGGCACGATCGGCCCGAAGGTCCCGACCACGGGCGGCGCGTAGACGGCGTGCCGGCCCAAAGAGACGTCGAGATCCAGCGGCCGTGTGTTGAGGCTGACGCCCACCGTGACGTCCTGCACCTTCTGCGCGGTGTCGGTGAGCAGCACGGGCGCGCCGACGGCGTTCCGCGCCCGGAACGCGCCGTGCACCGCGACGGCGGCGAAGGGCCGCAACTCGGCCTGCACGCCGGCCTCGGTGGAACGGCGGCCGCCCAGGTGCGAGCGGCTGACGGCGTACCCCGACATCGTGAGGAGCGGTGCCGGGGACGCGGCGGCCCTGAGCTCGACTTCGAGCGGCGTGTCCGAGTCGCGCACCCGCGTCGTCAGCTCGGACGACCAGCGCTGCGCCCGGTAGCCGAGGATCATGCTTCCCTGCATCTCCTGGCGGCTCAGGGCGGCCGCGGTGTCCGAGTAGCTGCTGCCTCCGGCGATGGCGTCGAGCCGCAGCCCCATCCCGTCGCCGCGTGTCGCGACGAATCCCCGCAGGAACATGTCGGTGCGGTGCGTTCGCCGGCTCGGCACCGCCGACAGGAATCGGCTGTCGGATCCGAGCTTCACGCTGTCGCGATCAATCGAGTAGCTCATCACCTGGTACTCGACGCCGTAGCGGTCGGTCGGGATCCACGACCCTTTCGCCCACAGCGTCAGGTCGCTCGATCGCCCGGGCGAGTTCACGACGCCCGAGCCGCCGAGGAAGTTCACGCCCAGGTCTATCCCCGTCCCGTTCTTCCAGCGGTTCAGGTACCGGATGCGGTAGCTGTTGGTGCCCGCATCGCCCGTCGCGAACGACGTCTCGGTGCGCGGCTTCCGGACCGTCTGGTCGTCCGAGTACAGGTACACGCGGACCACGGAGGGGAGGACCTCGACTTCGACGCGCTGGACCAGACCGAGGTTGATCTCGCTCAGGTCGAGGCCGGTGCTGTCCTGTCCGAGCGGATCCAGCGCGAACCCGTCCCAGTAGACCTCGATCGAGCTGGCGCCCTGCCCGGCGTACTGGACGACTTCCGGCCGGCCGAACCAGCCGGCGCGGACCAGGAAGACACCGGGCACGCGCTGCAGCAGCTCGCCGAGGGTGAGGGCGCCGGAGAACCAGAGCTCGTCGTGGCCGAAGACGATCCGCCCCGCCTTCGGCAGCGGGCCGGGGGGCGCGCCGAGCGGGGGCAGCTGCGGCCGGAAGCTGTCGGGGGAGAGTGAGTCGGGCAGCGGGATCGTGTCCCGGCGCTGGGCGCCGGTCCGGGAGGTGTCGCCGCCCGCGACGCCTGCAGCTCGCGCGGTGTCGGGTGATGGGAGCGATGGAGGATTCTGCGCCGCGAGCTCCGCGGCCCGGACCAGAACGGCGGCCGCGAGGAGGAGCCCGGACGCTCGGAGCTTCACGTCAGCGGACGCGCCCCAGCAGGAACTCGACGAACAGCCGCGTCGGGACCGCCGCGGGGCCCTTGGCCAGCGGCGGCGAGTCCGCGTCGGTGTACGCCGTCCCGGCCACGTCGATGTGGACCCACGGATACCCTTCGGCGAACTCGCGCAGGAACCAGCCGGCCGTGATCGTTCCGGCGGGCCGCCCGCCGCTGTTCTTCACGTCGGCGATGTCCGACTTGATCAGCTCCCGGTAGTCGTCGTACATCGGTAGCGGCCACACGCGCTCGCCCGCGCGCTCGCCCGCACGGCGCACCTCCTCGACCAGCGCCTCGTCGCTCCCCATGATCGCGCTCGCCGCATGCCCCAGGACGATGACCGCGGCGCCGGTCAGCGTCGCCGCATCGAGCACGGCGGACGGCTTGAACTTGCGCACGTACGAGAGCGCATCCGCCAGGAGCAGTCGCCCCTCGGCGTCGGTGTTGACGATCTCGATCGTCTTGCCGGAGTGGCTCTTCACCACGTCGGCCGGCCGGTAGGCCGCGCCGCCGGGCATGTTGTCCGCGGAGGGGATCGCGCCCACCACGTTGAGCTTCGGCTTGAGGCGGCCCAGCGTCTCGAACGCGCCGAGCACGGCCGCGGCGCCGGACATGTCGTACTTCATCTCCTCCATCTGCGCCGCGGGCTTGATCGAGATGCCGCCCGTGTCGAACGTCACCCCCTTGCCGACGAGCGCCACCGGCGGCGCATCCCCCGCGCCGTGGTACTCCAGCACGATGAACCGCGGCTCGGTCCGGGAGCCCTGCGCCACGGCGAGCACCGCGCCCATTCCTTCCTTCCGCATCTGCTCGCGGTCCAGCACGGTCACCGTGAAGCCGTAGGTACTGCCGAGCTGCTGGGCCACCTCTCCGAGGTAGGCCGGCGTGCAGGTGTTGGGCGGCAGGAACTGGAGCCTCCGCGCGAGCGCCTGCCCCTCCGCCGCGGCCACGCCGATCCGGAAGCCGGGCTGCGCGCCCTGCTCTTCGCCGGGCTCGACCACCAGAGTGACGGATGCGATGGGCGGCTTCTTTTCGCCGTTCGGCGACTTCAGCTCGTCGAACTGCCACGCCCCCTGCCCCATCCCCTCGGCCGCCACCTGGGCGAAATCGGCTGCGCCAAGAGCGCCGCGGAGCGGCGCCGGCATCGCGAACGCCACCGCGCCCGTCCCGAGCGCCTTCGCGCGCCGCGCCGCGACTGCGGCCGCCCGCCGGATCGCCGCGCGCGCCGCGCCCTCCTGCTTCCCCGCCGCCTCCTCGAGCTTGCCGATCCCCACGAGCAGCACCCGTGATCCGGCGGCGCCCGGCAGGTAGACCAGCGAAGTCTCGTCGCGTGCGCCGCTGAAGTCGCCCGAGGCGAACAGCCGCGCGAGCACACCGCCGCTCCGCCCGTCGAGGGCGGCCAGGGCCGCGGGCAGCGTCTTGTCGTGCTTCGGCACCGCCACGGCCAGCAGTGGGACCTCGACCGACTCGAGCGGGGACGCGAGCAGCGTGTAGTTCATCCGAGATGCGCCACGATCGCGTCCGCGAAGACGGATGTCGGCACCTCCTGCGCGCCCTCCATCTGCCTGGCCAGATCGTAGGTGACGCGCTTGGCGGCGATCGCCCCCTCGATGCCCTTCACGATGGACGCTGCGACGTCATCCCACCCGAGGTGCTCGAACATCATCACGCCGGAGAGGATGACGCTGCACGGGTTGACCTTGTCCAGATCGGCATACTTCGGCGCCGTGCCGTGCGTCGCTTCGAACATCGCGTAACCGTCGCCGATGTTCGCGCCCGGGGCCATCCCGAGACCGCCGACCTGTGCGGCGCACGCGTCCGACAGGTAGTCCCCGTTCAGGTTGGGCGTGGCCAGCACCGAGTACTCCTTGGGCCTCAGGAGCACCTGCTGGAAGATGCTGTCCGCGATGCGGTCCTTGACGAGCACGCGGCCGCCCTGCTTCTGGCCGTCCAGGTCGGCCTCGGCGATCAGCTTGCCGGCGAAGCGCGGCTCCTGTGCCACCTGGTAGCCCCAGTCGCGGAACGCGCCCTCGGTGAACTTCATGATGTTGCCCTTGTGGACCAGCGTGACCGACGGGAGCCTCTTGTCGATCGCGTGCTGGAGCGCCCGCGCGACGAGCCGCTTGGAGCCGAACTCGCTGAACGGCTTGATCCCGATCGCGCTCTCCGGCCGCAGCTTCGCCTTCAGCTCGTTCACCAGGAAGTCGCGCAGCCGGGTCGCTTCCTTCGATCCGGCCTGGTATTCGATCCCCGCGTACACGTCCTCCGTGTTCTCGCGGAAGATGATCACGTTGAGGTCCTGCGGCCGCTTCACCGGCGAGGGGACGCCCTCGAAGTAACGCACCGGCCGGACGCAGGCGTAGAGATCGAGCAGCTGCCGCAGCGCGACGTTGAGGGACCGGATCCCGCCCCCCACCGGCGTCGTCAGCGGGCCCTTGATGCCGATCCGGTACTGCTTGACCGTCTCCAACGTGGCCTCGGGAAGCCAGCTGCCCGTTGCCTTGAAGGCCTTCTCGCCCGCCAGCATCTCGACCCACGCGACCCGGCGCTTGCCGCCGGACGCCCTCGCCACCGCGGCGTCGAACACCTTCTTCGACGCGCGCCAGATATCCCGTCCCGTCCCGTCCCCTTCGATGAACGGGATGATCGGGTCGTTGGGGACGGCATACGTGCCGTCGCGATAGGTGATTGGGGTTCCGTTGACTGGCGTGGGCATCGTCCGCTTGCCTCTGGTCCGCGCTGGAGTGTCGTACCGAATTGTCGTGTAAGGAGATGCGCTGCAGCCGCTAAACCTAGTTCTGACGTCCGGCTCGGGCAACGGCACCGGACGCAGACGGGGACCGCCACGGCGGTCCCCGTCCCTACCGGACGCGCCGGGTGGCGATCAGGGCGCGACCACCGGCGTAGGCGCGGTATGGGCGGCGGTATCGCCGGTTCCCAACTGGCCCTCGGCGTTCCGTCCCCAACACCGCGCCGCCCCGTCCGCCGTGATCGCGCAGCTGAACTGGCGGCCGGTCGTCACCGCCTTGTAGATCCCTGCGCCGACGATCGGCGCGGGCGTCGCGGAGCTTCCCGCCTCGCTCCCGTTCCCCAACTGGCCCTGGTCGTTCAAGCCCCAGCAGGAGACCTCGCCGGCCGCGCTCACGGCACACACGTGCGAGAAGAATGCGCTGACCGACTGGAACGCACCGCTCGCCTTCACGGGCTTGGGGGTCGAGCTGCACGGCATCGCCGGGGTGCCGCACTGCTCGGTGGTCGAGTCCACGCCGAGCTGGCCGTAGCAGTTCGCGCCCCAGCAGGCGAGCGTGCTGTCCCGTCCCACCGCGCAGCTGAAGTCGAACTGCGGCGCGGCCTGCACGCTGCGCGCAGAGAAGTCGCCGGCGACGCGCGCCGGGAGGCCGTGGGCTGTGGTGGCGCCGTTGCCGGTTTCCCCCAGCTCGTTCCGGCCCCAACAATAGGCGGCGCCGCTGCGCGTCACGCCGCAGGTGTGATAGTAGCCCGCGCTGATCGTTCGGAACGACAGGCCGCCCGCAACCGGCGTTGGGGTCGTGTGGCCGCCGGTCAGCGACGCGCCGGTCCCCAGCCGGCCGCCGGCGTTGCTGCCCCAGCAGTATGCAGCGCCCGTCGTCGCCACGGCGCACGCGTGCGTGTACCCGGCGCTGATCGTCTGGAAGGCCACGCCCTCAACGAGGACGCGCACCGGCCGGCCGCTCGACGCCTGACTCCCAGTCCCGAGCTGACCCTGGGCGCCCGCGCCCCAGCAGTACGCGGTGCCCACCGTGGTGACACCGCACGTGAAGTTGTTCCCCGCGCTGATCACGCTGAAGGCGAGGCCGCCCTCGACCCGGACCGGCGT
>DATKLR010000258.1:0-3870 GCA_035542295.1 Gemmatimonadales bacterium
CGGTCCAGGCTCCGGTACTGGATCGCCTCGCTGACGTGCGGGGGCTCGATGCGGGCCGCGCCCGCCAGGTCGGCCACCGTCCGCGCCAGTTTCAGCACCCGGTGGTAGGCGCGCGCCGAGAGACTGAGGCGCGCGATCGCGGTCCGCAGCAGCGCGTCGGCCGCCGCCGTGAGCTGGCAGTGCACGCGGATGTCGCGCGGGGCCATGTGCGCGTTGGCGAAGATCCCCGGCCGCGCCGCGAAGCGCTCCCGCTGCATCAGCCGCGCGCGGGCACAGCGCTCCCGGATCTCCGCGCTGGGCTCCCCACCCCGCTCGGCCGACAGCTCGCGGTACCGCACCGCCGGCACGTCCAGATGCATGTCGATCCGGTCCAGCAGCGGCCCCGATAGGCGCGAGCGGTAGTGCTGGACCAGCACCGGCGTGCACACGCAGCCTCGCGCCTGGTCGCCCAGGTACCCGCACGGGCACGGATTCATCGCCGCGGCGAGCATGAAGCGCGCGGGATAGGAGAGTGAGGTCGCGGCGCGGCTGATGGTCACCGCGCCGTCCTCGAGCGGCTGGCGTAACGCCTCCAACACGTTGGTCCGGAACTCCGGCAGCTCGTCCAGGAAGAGCACGCCGTTGTGCGCCAGACTCACCTCGCCCGGCCGCGGATAGCTGCCGCCGCCGATCAGCCCCGCGTCCGAGATGGTGTGGTGCGGCGAGCGGAACGGACGCACCGCAATCAGCGATTCGCCGGGCGCCAGGAGGCCGGCCACCGAGTGGATCTTCGTGGTTTCGAGCGCCTCGGCGAGCGACAACTCCGGGAGGATGGTCGGGAGCCGGCGCGCGAGCATCGTCTTGCCGCCGCCCGGCGGGCCGATCATGAGGATGTTGTGCGCGCCAGCCGCCGCGACCTCGAGCGCGCGCTTGGCATGCTCCTGCCCTTTCACCTCCGCGAAGTCCACGTCGGCGGCCGCACGCGCGGCGAACAGCGCGTCAACGTCCACCTCCGCGCGCTGGAGCGGCGGGCCGCCGTTCAGGTGGTGCAGCACGTCCGCGAGCGTCGCAGCGCCGCGCACGTCGAGGCCCTTCACGACCGCGGCCTCCCGCACGTTCGCCGCCGGCAGGATCACCCCCGCGCAGCCGGCGCGCTGCGCCGCCACCGCCATCGAAAGCGCGCCGCGCACCGGATGGATCCCGCCGTCCAGCCCCAGCTCGCCGAGGACCACCCAGCCCGCCAGCCCGCCCGCGGCGACCTGCTCCGTGGCGGCCAGGACGCCCAGCGCGATCGGCAGGTCGAACGCCGACCCGTCTTTGCGCACGTCTGCCGGGGCCAGGTTCACGGTGATGCGCTTGAGCGGGAACTCGTAGCCGGCGTTGTGAATGGCGGCGTTGACCCGCTCGCGCCCCTCCTTGACCGCGCCCTGCGGCAGCCCGACGGTCACGAACGACGGCAGGCCGCCCGCAATGTCGGTCTCGACGTCCACGAGGTAGGCATCGATGCCGAGGACGGCCGCCGACGTGATGCGCGCGAGCACGCCGGATGGTAGGGCAGCCCGCCGGGGCGGGCGGGCACCATCGGTTGCGGAGAGGAGCCTACTATTGCCGAGGCACCAGAATGTCAGAGCGAGGGTTCGGGGCGGTTCCCAGACGCCAAGTTGCCAGTGGTTGCCAGATGCAAGTCGCTAGATGGCAGAAGAGGCCCAGCCACGAAGTCGCGGCGAGGCCTCTTCTGATTCTGCTAGCTGCCCTCTTGGAACCACTGGCAACTTGCCGTCTGGCAACTGTTCCGAACTCTGCCTTCTCTTATTTCCGTTCCTTTCGCCGGATGAGCCACCACACCCCGAACAGATCCACGACGCCGACGAACAGCCGGTCCAGCATCCCGTAGTGCGAGGCGCCCCGCGCGCGCGGCCGGTGCGAAACCTCCACCGACACCACCCGCCCGCCCGCCCTCAGGAACAGCGCCGGCAGGAACCGGTGCATGTGGTCGAAGTGCGGCAGCGCCAGGAACGCGTCGCGCTCGAACAGCTTGAGCCCGCATCCCGTGTCCGCCGTCCGGTCGCCGAGCATCCGTCCGCGGACCGCGTTCGCCACGCGTGACGACGCGCGCTTGAGCCACGTGTCGCGCCGCTTCTTCCGGTAGCCCGCAATCAGAAGCGGCCCGCCGCCGGCCGCCTGCTCCTTCGCGCGCACGGCCACCAGCTTCGGGATGTCCGCCGGATCGTTCTGCCCGTCGCCGTCCAGCGTCACGATCCACGCGCCGCGCGCCGCGTGCACGCCCGTCGCTATCGCGAAGCTCTGGCCGCGGCTCCTCGGATGGCGCTCCACCCTGAGGCACGGCGTCGTCCGCGCCAGCTCCGCCAGGCGCTCCCGCGTCGCGTCCGTGCTCCCGTCGTCCACCACCACGATCTCGTAGTCGGCGCCCTGCCCCCCGCCTCCGCTGCCCCCGCTCCCCAGCACCGCCACGATCTCGCGGACCAGTGGCCCGACGTTCTCCGCCTCGTTGTGCGCAGGAATCACCACCGAGAGTTCCACGCCCGGATTCTACCCTTTCGGCGCCGTGCGCGCCTTCCAGAAGAGGTAGACGGGGATCCCGAGCAGGAGCAGAACAAAGCCGATCGCCGCGTTCCGCGGGTTCGAAGCCACCGAGCTCGCCACCACGTACACCGCGGCCAGCACGAACAGCGCCGGCGTGACCGGGTAGCCCCAGGCCCGATAGCCCCTCACCGCCCGGGCCCCGGATCCCGGGCCCCGGGCCCCGGCCCCGTCCCGCCGCCGGTACACGAACAGGGTGCTCACCACCAGACCGAAGAAGATCCAGTCCCCGAACACCACGTAGTCCAGCAGCTGCCCGTAGGAGCCCGTCAGCGTCAGCAGGATCGCCCACGCACCCTGGAAGATGATGGCCCCCCCCGGCGTCCTGAACCGCGGGTGGAGCCGCGCCAGCGCCGGGAAGAACGCGCCGTCGGCCGACATCGCCTGGTAGACACGCGGCGAAACGAGGATGACGAGGTTGAGAAACCCGAACGAAGAGACGGCGATTCCCGCCGCGATCACAGTCGCGCCCGCCGGCCCGAGTACGTTCCGCATCGCATCGGCGGCGGGTGCGTGACTGGCTGCCAAGCCGACGGGTCCCAGAGTACGGAGATAGGTGATATTGGCCAGCAGATAGACCGCGACCACGACCGTGACGCCGATCACCAAAGCGCGCGGGAGGTTCCGCTCGGCGTCGATCATCTCCTCGGCTATGAAGTTCGATTGCTGCCAGCCGCCGTAGGCGAAGAGCACGGGCACCAGGGCCGCGCCCACGGCGAGGACCAGGTTGGACGGCGCTTCGGGCACGGCGGATCCGGGCGCCACGTGTACTCTGAGCAGCAGCCCCGCGCCGATCAGCACCGCCAGCGCGGCGAGCTTGAGGAGGGTGAAGACGTTCTGGGTGACGGCGCCGGGCTTAACGCCCACGTAGTTCACCGTCGAAAGGAGTAGGATGGCGCCGATGGCGACCGGCTGGGTCGCGGCCGGCGGCAGGGCGAAGAGTGATCCGAGATACTGGGCGAAGGTGACGGCGACGGCGGCGATGGCGCCCGTCCCGATGACCAGGAGGATCATCCAGCCATAGAGGAAGGCGGGCAGGCCGCCGTACGCATCTCTCAGGTACACGTAGCCGCCGCCGGCGCGGGGAGAGCGGTTGCCGAGCTCTCCGAAGCAGAAGGCGCCGGCCAGGGCGATGGCCCCGCCCAGGACCCAGACGCCGAGCGTGAGGAACGGGGTTCTCACGCGCTGGGCGACGTAGGCGGGGTTGAGGAAGATGCCGGAGCCGATGATGCCGCCGATCACGGCCATCGTCCCGGAAAACAGGCCGAGGCGTCGGGCGTACGTGGGGTA
>DATKLR010000259.1:0-2718 GCA_035542295.1 Gemmatimonadales bacterium
CGTGGCAGGGCATGGCCCCCGTCGCGGCGGCCGGCTCGGCCATGGCCGACATGTCCGGCATGGCCGCCATGAACGCGCCATGGGCGAGGAACGACGATGCCATCGTCCCCACCACCAGGGATCTCAGCGCGGCGCGAATCACGATAGCGGTGGTCGGAATATCGCGGGTGGAGCGCGGCCGCGAAAGGGGGCAGTGGCTCGGCTTGACGGGCCGACAGCCGGCATTCCCACCGGGCCTGGTCGCCGCGGTTGACAGCGCCCGTCAGCCGGCATAGCGTCGCTCAGATGAATCCCGAGTGGTACCCTCTCAATTGCTCCGCCGACCATCGGGGCAATGTGGCAACTCCTCTGGCACCCTTGGCGGCGTCGGCCCGACGAATCGAGCGCGTGGCGGGCGAGGCGACACGCGCGTCCGGCGACACCACCCGCATGCGAGTGCAAACCCGATGAGGCGGAGGACAAACCCATGCTGATCAGCAAGAAGATGAACGACCTGATGAACGCCCAGATCGGACACGAGTTCGGGGCGTCCCTGCAATACGTGGAGATCGCCTCCTACTTCGACGGTGCCGGCCTCCCGGTGTTCTCGAAGCACTTCTTCACCCAGGCCGAAGAGGAGCGCGAGCACGCGATCAAGTTCGTTCGCTACATCCTCGACGCCGACGGCCGCGTGGCGATTCCGGCAGTCCCGGCGCCGCGCGCGATCTTCGCCTCGGCCGAGAAGGCGGTGGCGCTCGCCCTGGAGTGGGAGCACACGGTGACCAAGCAGATCAACGCGTTGCTCGAGTTGGCGTCGAAGGAGCGTGACTACCTGGCGCACGACTTCCTGGAGTGGTTCGCGCGGGAGCAGCTCGAGGAGTGCTCGAGCATGGACACGCTGCTCAAGATGGTGCGGCGCGCCGGAGAGCCGGGGCTCATGACCGTCGAGAACGCGCTCGCCGCCAGACCCGACCGGACGCAGCGCAGCGGCGCATCGGCTCAGCGCAGCTAGGCGGGGCGCCCGCGCTCAGCGGTGCCGGTGCGCGCCCTTGTGGGGATGCGAGTGCTTGCGCGAGCCGTGGTAGTGCGCGTGCGGGTCCTTCGAGCCCGCCGCCTTGCGATAGCCGCGCTTCGCGGCGCTGCGGGACGGTTTCTTCCTGGCGGCCATTGAGCGCTCCCTGGAGAGAATGCGGGCGTCGTCCGCATCGGGCGCCGCCCGGGTGTCGATTGTGAGTGGTGCCCGTTAGTCTTCACGCCGCGGGCCCAACGGTCAATCCCCCTCGCCACCTCGAATCGGAACCCACCGCGGATGCGCGTCGCTTCCCTGAGCCTGTTTCGCGACGACGCCGCCCACGCGCGCGGCCGGACCGTCGCGCTCTACGCGGTCCTGGCCGCCGCCAACGGGGCTGCCTGGCTCTGGGCCGTGGCGGCGTTCCGGACCCACCCGCTGCTGCTCGGGACCGCGCTGTTGGCGTACAGCCTGGGGCTGAGGCACGCCATGGACGCGGACCATATCGCGGCCATCGACAACGTCACACGCAAGCTCATGCAGGAGGGCAAGCGCCCCGTGGCCGTCGGGTTCTTCTTCTCGCTGGGCCACTCGACGGTCGTCGTGCTCGCGGCCGCCGCCATCGCCGCGACGGCGATGGCGCTGAGCGGCAGGTTCGCCGCGTTCCGCACGGTGGGCGGCGTGATCGGGACGTCCGTCTCGGCCGCCTTCCTGCTGCTCATCGGGGTGATGAACCTGTTCATCCTCACGTCTCTGTGGCGGACGTTCCGGCAGGTCCGGTCGGGCGGCCGGCTCGAGCCGGACGACCTCGACAGCCTGCTGGCCGCCGGTGGCCCGCTGGCGCGCGTGCTGCGGCCGCTGTTCCGGTTGATCCGGAAGAGCTGGCACATGTATCCGCTGGGTCTCCTTTTCGGCCTGGGATTCGACACGGCGACCGAGATCGGACTGCTGGCCATCTCGGCCGCCGAGGCCACGAAGGGCATGTCGATCTGGACGATACTCGCGTTCCCCGCGTTGTTCACCGCGGGCATGTCGCTGGTGGACACGACGGACAGCGTGCTGATGGTCGGCGCGTACGGATGGGCGTTCACGCGTCCCATCCGCAAGCTCTACTACAACGTGACCATCACCTCCATCTCGGTGCTGGTCGCGCTGCTGGTCGGCGGCGTGGAGGCGCTCGCGCTGCTGGCCGACCGCCTGCATCTGAGCGGCGGCCTCTGGAGCGTGGCCACCACCCTCAACGGCGACCTCGGCACGTTCGGCTACGTGATCATCGCCGTCTTCGTCGGGAGTTGGGCGGTGTCCGGCGCGATCTACCGCCTCAAGGGCTACGACGCGCTGGACGCGACGGCGGGCGCGCCCGCCGCGCTCCCGCTGGACGCGAAGGAACGCTGATCCGGCGCGGCGCGCCCGAGGACGCCGCTCACCGGCAGCCCACCGTCGCGCGGAGGTGTCCGCTGAAGAACGGCAGCACGTGGTTCTGGAAGCGGTCCGCGACCGCGCTGGTGTGCGTGCCGCGGTAGATCTCGAACCCGTTGGGGATGCCGTACGCGTCCAGGACATCGTGCAGCTTGCCGGCGTCCACCCGCAGCCCGTCCTGGTCCCCGACGTCCATCGCGATCCCGTCGTACATCCGCAGGTTGCCCACGTACTGGTCCACGAAGGCCAGCGGCGCGTTGGCGGCCCAACGGGCGAGCACGTCGGGCTGGGGCACGCCGTCCTTCGTCGGC
>DATKLR010000260.1:0-3417 GCA_035542295.1 Gemmatimonadales bacterium
ACGCACCGCAATCTGTCCGCCAACGTCGCCCAGAGCCTCACCTGGATGCACACGGCTCACGGCACGGAGATCGTGCTGTCCGCCCTGCCTTTGTTCCACGTGTTCGGGATGACGGCGTGCATGAACTACCCCATCGCGGCCGCGGCGACGATGGTGCTGATGCCGAACCCGCGCGACTTCCCCGCCCTGGTCAAGGCCGTCCTGAAGGAGCGGGTCACGCTGTTCATGGGCGTGCCGGCGATGTTCGCGGCGATCATCAACGCGCCGGGCATCGAGCACAAGGACGTCAGCTGCGTGCGGCTGTGCTTTTCGGGCTCGGCGCCGCTGCCGGTCGCCGTGCTCGAGCGGTTCGAGAAGCTCACGGGCAGCACGATCGTCGAGGGGTTCGGCCTGACCGAGACCTCGCCCGTGACCCACTGCAACCCGCTCGAGAGCGTGCGGAAGCCGGGGAGCATCGGCATCCCCTTCCCCGACACCGACTCCAAGGTGGTGGATCTGGAGACCGGAACGCGCGAGCTGCCTCCGGGCGAGCCGGGGGAGCTGCTGATCAAGGGCCCGCAGGTGATGGCGGGCTACTGGAAGATGCCGCAGGAGACGGCGGTCGCGCTCAAGGACGGCTGGCTCAACACCGGCGACATCGCCACGATCGACAAGGACGGCTATCACTGGATCGTGGGGCGGAAGAAGGACGTGATCCTCTGCTCCGGCTACAACGTCTACCCGGACGAGGTGGACGACGTGCTGATGAAGCACCCGGCGATCCTGGAGGCAGCCACCATCGGCGTGCCGCACGAGAAGCGCGGCGAGTCGGTGAAATCGTTCGTGGTGCTGCGCCCGGGCGAGACGGCGACCGCGGAGCAGATCATCGCCTACTGCCGGAGCAACCTCGCGGCGTACAAGGTGCCGCGTGACATCGAATTCCGGACCAGCTTGCCGAAGAGCGGCCTCCTCAAGATCCTGCGCCGCGAGCTGCGGGAGCAGGAGCTGGCCCGGGTCAAGCAGCCGGCCTGAACCCGGCTCGGAGGCGGCAGTCGCGCCGCCCGCACGACGCCTTGACCAAACCGGCGGCCACCGGCTTTTGTTCTCGAATCGTGATCCACGACACGCTCGGCCGCCCGCTCGGGAGCCTGCGCCTCTCGCTCACCGATCGCTGCAACCTCCGGTGCCGCTACTGCATGCCGGAGGAGGAGTACGTCTGGCTGCCGCGCGCCTCCATCCTCTCGTTCGAAGAGATCCAGCGGCTGGTCGGGATCTTCGCGGGGCTGGGGGCGACGAAGGTCCGGCTGACCGGCGGCGAGCCGCTCTTGAGGCACGACGTCCCGGCGCTCGTGGCGCTGCTGGCGCGGCAGAACCGGATCGCCGATCTGGCGCTGACCACCAACGGCATGCTGCTCGCCGCGCAGGCGGCGCCTCTCCGGACAGCGGGGCTGCACCGCGTGACGGTGAGTCTCGACACGCTGAAGGCCGACCGCTTCGAGGCCTACACGCGTAGCAAGAGGCACGGCGACGTGCTGGAGGGAATCGCCGCGGCGCGCGCCGCCGGCTTCCGGAAGCTCAAGGTGAACACCGTCGTGGTCCGCGGCTACAACGACGACGAGCTGGCGGACCTGATCGAGTACTGCCGCGCGAGCGACGCCGAGTGCCGGTTCATCGAGTACATGGACGTCGGCGGCGCCACCCGCTGGTCGATGGACCAGGTGGTGTCGCGGCACGAGATGCTCGAGGCGCTCGGCCGCCGCTACGGGGCCCCGCGGCCGCTCGGCGCCGGCGGCCCCGCGCCGGCCGAGGAGTTCGCGCTGCCGGACGGCACCCACTTCGGCATCATCGCCTCGACGACGGCGCCGTTCTGCCGCGCCTGCGACCGCAGCCGCATCACGGCCGACGGCACCTGGTACCTATGCCTCTATGCCGAGCGCGGCATCAGCCTGCGGGACGAGCTGCGCGCGGGGGCCACGGACGAGGACATCGCGGAGCGGATCGCCGATACGTGGATGGGACGGAGCGACCGGGGGGCGGAAGAACGGCTGGCCGTGGCCTCACGCCAGGCGCTGTATCCGGTGGACCGCTTGCGCGAAGACCCGCATCGGGAGATGCACACCAGGGGCGGGTGAGCCCCCTCACTTCTCACCCAGCGCTTCCCGCACGATTCGCTGCTGCTCGACCAGGTGCGCCGAGGGATAGCCCTCCGCCGACGACGCCCGCTCCGGCCGCCCCACGTAGCTCAGCGCCACATCCCCCGACTGCTTCCGTGGCGCCAGGTCCCGCAGATGGTGCGCGATGTAGCGCCACGCCCCCTTGTTCCGCGGCTCCTCCTGGAGCCAGACCAGCTCCCGGAGGTTGGGGTAGGCGCCGACCAGCGCCCGGAGGTCGTCCTTGGGGAGCGGGTAGAGCAGCTCGACGCGCCCGAATGCGACGTTCCGGGCCGCCGCGCGCGCGCCCCCCTCGGCGCCGGCCACGTCGTAGTAGACCTTCCCCGAGCAGAGCACCAGCCGCTCGATCTCCTCGCGGTGCCCCGCCGCTCCCGGATCCTCCAGCACCTGGCGGAAGCAGCCGTCCGACAGCTCGTCCAGCGGTGAGAGGGCCAGCGGATGGCGCAGCAGGCTCTTCGGGGTCATCACGACCAGCGGCCGCTGGTCGGCCAGCCGCGCCTGGCGCCGGAGCAGGTGAAAGTACTGCGCCGGCGTGGTGGGATTCGCGATCCGGATGTTGTGCTCGCCGGCGAGCTGCAGGAAACGCTCCAGCCGCGCGCTCGAGTGCTCGGGGCCCTGCCCCTCGTAGCCGTGCGGCAGGAGCAGCACCAGGCGCGAGCGCTCCGACCACTTCACCCGTCCCGACACGATGAACTGGTCGATGATGATCTGGGCGCCGTTCGCGAAATCGCCGAACTGCGCCTCCCACACGACCAGACACTCGCTCGCTTCGGCGCTGTAGCCGTACTCGAACCCGAGCGTCGCGAACTCGGACAGCGGGCTGTTGTAGAGCTCCATCGGCGCCCGCGCGCCGCCGAGGTGCTGGATGGGCGCCCAGCGCGCGCCGGTCTTCGCGTCGTGCAGCACCAGGTGCCGCTGGCTGAAGGTGCCGCGCTCCGTGTCCTGCCCCGTCAGCCGGATCGAGACGCCCTCCACCAGGAGCGACGCGAGCGCCAGCGCCTCGGCGTGCGCCCACTCCAGAGCGCCCCCGCTCTCCACGCTCTTGCGACGCCGCTCAAGCTGGCGGAGCAGCTTGGGGTGGACCGTGAAACCGTCGGGCCAGGAGTGCAGCTCGCGATCCAGAGCCCTGAGGGTCTGGTCGCGAACCCCCGTCTCCGGGTCGCATCCCTCTTGCGCCGGCGCCAGCTCCTCGCTGTCGTGCGGGCGCAGCGCCGTCCCGACGGCCTCCCACGCCTTCTCCTGCGCCTTGACCGCCTGCTGCACCTTC
>DATKLR010000261.1:0-5046 GCA_035542295.1 Gemmatimonadales bacterium
CGCGCGCGAGTCCCCCGACTCCAACATCTTCATCTCGCCCCTCAGCGTCGGGATGGCGCTCGGCATGACGGTGAACGGCGCCGCCGGCGCGACCCGGGACTCGATGCTCGCCGCGCTCCAGCTCGCCGGCGTGCCGATGGATGCCGTCAACTCGAGCTACCGCAGCGTCATCGATCTGCTGCGCGGCCTCGACCCCGGCGTGGACTTCACCCTCGCCAACTCGATCTGGTATCGCAGCACGTTCCAGACGCCCGGCCAGGCCTTCCTGAACGACACTCGTACGTACTTCGACGCGCAGGTGCAGGGGCTCGATTTCAGCGCGCCGTCGGCGGCGCAGACGATCAACGACTGGGTGAACGCGCAGACACGCGGGAAGATCCCGGACATCGTGTCCGCCCCGATCGATCCCGCCGTGGTCATGTACTTGATCAACGCCATCTACTTCAAGGGAAGCTGGACGCAGAAGTTCGACGCCAGCCTCACGAAGAACGGCCCGTTCACGCTGCGGACCGGCGGGGCCGTCGCTGCCGCGATGATGACGGACGATGAGCCCGCGCCGCTGGGGCGCTACATGGACGGGGAGGTGACGGTCGTGGATCTCCCGTACGGGGGCGGGGCATACGCGATGACGATCGTTCTCCCGCGCTCCCCGGTCGCGATCGACTCCCTGTCCGCGACCCTCACTCAACAGCGCTGGAACGCGTGGATCGCCGGGCTGGACAGCACCCGCGCGATCGTGACGATGCCGAAGTTCAAGCTGACGTTCGAGCGGGGCCTCGAGCCGCCGCTGGCGGACCTGGGCATGGGGATCGCCCTGTGCGACAACGGCGGCCTCGCGGACTTCTCCGGGATGTACCCCGGTTCGGGACCCGGCGACTTCTGCATCTCCAGCGTCAGGCACAAGACCTTCGTGGACGTCTACGAGGAAGGCACCGAGGCGGCTGCGGTGACGTCCGTCGTGATCAGTCTCTCGTCGGCCGGCCCGATGCCCATCGTCGTGGACCATCCGTTCATCGTGGCGATCCGCGAGCGGCTCACGGGGACGATCCTGTTCCTGGGCCGCGTGATGAATCCGGCCGCGAGCTGAGGGAGGGTGCCGTGCGGCGGACCGGAGTCGTGCTCGCGGCGGCGACGGCGGCGGGGTTCCTCGCCGCCTGCCGGGAATCGAGGAGCACGGAGCCCGCGCCCACGGCCAATCCGGCGCTGACCGGCGCGTGGGGAACGGTGTCCAGCTCCGGCTCCTTCGTGGAGTTCAGCCTGCGCGCGGCGGGGGGCGCGATAACGGGCGCGGGCCGTGAGTTCCGCTCGGGATCCTTCTACGACTCGCTCATCGTCAGCGGGGAGTACTCCGACACGTCGGCGTTCAGGCTGACCATCGCGTACACAAACGGGGACATCGCACATTACGTCGGGGTGGCGCTGACGCCGACGCTCATGGCCGGGACCTGGTCCAGAGGCCCGTACGACTACGGCCCGTTCGATCGCGAGTTCCACGTGCGACCGCGGGCCCCGTGTGCGGACTCGGCGGGACTCGACGGCGCGCCCGATCCGCGCGCCCCCGGTTACATCGTGATGTACTACCGGAGCGTGGACTCGCCGACGGAGACCGCCCGCCTCGCAGCGCTGTACCACTTCACACCCCATTTCGTGTGGACGCATGCGATCGAGGGCTTCGCGGCGGACCTCCTGCCTACGACCGTGTCCCTCGTCCGCTGCGACACGCTGGTCGAATTGATCGAGTACAACGCGGTGGTTGCGTTCGACTAGCGAGGCCTCGATGCGAAGATCACACTCGGCGTTGCTGCTCGCGGCGGCGGCCGCCATTGCGGCGGCCCTGTCCGGCGCGTGCTACGAGTTCACGGGCCCGGAGCCGACGCCGGACCTGCGTCTGACCGGCTCGTTCTACAGCGACCTCACCAACGTCCCCGGCGGCGGCGCCGCCGATACGATGACCCTGAGCGCGGCCTTCGGCCATATCACCGGCTACGGGGTGAGGTACATCCTGGGGCGCTTCTACAGCGCCTTCTCGGTCACCGGCGAGTACGAGGATACCACGCAGTCGTTCGTGCTCACGATCCGGTACACGAATTCGGCCTGGCCTGTCGACTACACGGGAAGCGTGTACGGAGCGGACTCGCTGTCGGGAAGAGTCCCCACTTACACGGCGCCGGGATACTATGAAGAGGTCTTCTACCGGTTGCCCGTGCCGCCGTGCGCGGACTCGGCGCCGCTCCTCGGCACACACGACTCGGCCGCACCCGGCTTCATCGTCCGTTTCCAGGACAGCGTGAACGCCGCCGCCGAGGCGGCCCGGCTCGCCGCGCTCTACGGCTTCACGACGACGCAGGTGTACCAGTCCGCGCTGAAGGGCTTCGCCGCCCTGCTTTCGCCTGCCACCGTGGCCGTGCTGCGGTGCGAACCGAAGGTGGCCGACATCGAGTACAACGGGGTCGTCACGATCGCGCATTAGGCCGACCTTGCCGGGACGGCGAGGCCGACCCAGACTATCCCGCATGGCGCTCCCCGAGCTCAGGACCGTCACCCTACCGATCCACCCCGGTGAGCGCCCACGCGACGACGAGCTGGACCTCTTCGGTGTCACCCACCGCGGCAAGGTGCGCAAGGAGAACCAGGATCACTTCCTCCTCGCCACGCTGCACCGGCAGATGGTGGTGCACGGCACCAGCCTCCCGGACGCCGACTGGCTCCGGAAGCCGAGCGAGCGGCTCGCTACCGTGATGCTCGTGGCCGACGGCGTCGGCGGCGGGCACGCGGGCGGCGACGCGAGCCGGCTCGCCACCGAGACGGCCGCGCGGTACGTGCGGGGCGCGATGCAGTGCTTCCACGCCTCCGGCACGGCGAACGAGGCGGAGTTCCAGGTAGCGCTGCGCGCCGCCGCGCTCGAGGCGCACGAGGCGGTGCGCTCCGAGGCCGAGGGCCGGGGCCAGGCGGCCGGCCAGCCGGGCGCGCACGGCTTCGCCACCACGCTCACTCTCGGCATCGCCGTCTGGCCGTGGCTGCACGTCGTGCAGGTGGGCGACAGCCGCTGCTACCTGTTCGACCGCGGCGTCCTGCGGCAGATCACGCGCGACCAGACGGTCGCGCAGGAGCTCGTGGACAAGGGCGTGCTGAAGGCCGACCGGGCGGCGGAATCACCCCTCTCCCACGTGCTGAGCAGCTCGATCGGCGGCCACGCGGCCGTGCCGGAGGTCTCGTGCATCGACATCCGGCGCCGCGGCTGCGTGGTGCTGCTGTGCAGCGACGGCCTGACCAAGCACGTGGAGGACGCGGAAATCGCGTCACGCGCGAAGGCGATGGAGTCCTCGGAGCAGCTCTGCCGCGACCTGCTCGACCTGGCCCTGGAGCGCGGCGGCACGGACAACATCACGGTCATCTCGGCCCGAGCGAGGGTACCGGCGTGACGACGAAGCCCCGGATCAAAATCGCCTTCATCGGCTCGCACGGCGTCGGGAAGACGACGCTCTGCTTCGACCTCGCCTCCCGCCTCAAGCGCCTCGACCTCGGCGTGGACATCGTGAAGGAGGTCGCGCGCGCCTGCCCCCTGCCGATCAATGAGGCCACGACGCTGGAGGCCCAGGCGTGGATCCTCCACACGCAGATCGCGGAGGAGATCGCCGCCGCCAACCAGTACGAGGCGGTCATCTGCGACCGCTCGGTGCTCGACAACTACGCCTACCTGGTCCAGCGGGCGGGCCGGAAGCCGGAGTACGACGAGCTGGTGCGCTCGTGGGTCGGGACGTACACGGGCCTGTTCAAGGTCCCGGTCCTCCAGCCGCCGGCGTTCGACGGGACGCGGGCGGTGAGCGTGGCGTTCCAGCAGGAGATCGACACGCAGATCGACCGGCTGATCAAGGCCTTCGACGTGCCGGTGTACGTCCTCGACCGCGACAACCGCCCCGGCTGGGTGGAGGAAGTGCTCGAGCACTCCAGGCTGCCGCTGGAGGTGCCGCAGATCGACTTGTTCGCTTCGGGGGCGTGAAGGAAAGGTGGCAGGTGGCAGGTGGCGGGTGGCGCAAACGTCCTTCTACAACCTGCCACCTGCCAACTACCACCTTCTTCAGCTCGACGGCTGCTCCGTCCGCGCGATGATCTCGTCCTGCAGGGCCTTGCCCAGGTCGCAGAAGTAGTCGCTGTACCCCGCCACGCGCACGATCAGATCCCGGTGCAGCTCGGGATGGGCCTGCGCGTCCTTCAGGGTCGCCGCGTCCACGACGTTGAACTGCACGTGGTGCCCGCCGAGCCGGAAGTAGCCGCGGACCAGCTTCACCAGACCCTCGAGCCCGGCGTCGTCCGCCAGCAGGGACGGCGTGAACTTCTGGTTGAGGAGGGTGCCGCCGGTGCGCACGTGGTCCATCTTGGCCACCGACTGCATCACGGCGGTCGGACCGAGGCGGTCGGCGCCCTGGACCGGCGAGACGCCCTCGCTCACCGGCGTTCCGCCGCGGCGGCCGTCGGGCAGCGCGCCGGTCACCGAGCCGAAGTAGACGTGCACGGTGGTGGGGAGCCAGTTCACGTGGTACTGGCCGCCGCGGACGTTCGGCCGGCCGTCGATCGCGGCGAAGTACGTCTCGAAAATCCGGCGCATCACGTCGTCGGCGTACGGATCGTCGTTGCCGTAGCGCGGCGTCCGGTTGAGCAGGAGCTGGCGCAGCCGCTCGGCGCCGTTGAAGTCCTTCTTGAGCGCACCGAGCAGGACCTCCATCGTGACGTCCCGCTTGTCGAACACATGGTACTTGAGCGCGGTCAGCGCGTCGGTGGTCGTGCCGATCCCGACGCCCTGGATGTACGAGGTGTTGTAGCGCGCGCCGCCGGAGTGGTAGTCGCGCCCCGTCTGGATGCAGTCGTCGATCACCAGCGAGAGGAACGGCGCCGGCATCTTCTCGGCGTAGAGCCGCTCCACCGCGTCGTTCCCCCGTGTCTTGATGTCCACGAAGTGCACGATCTGGGAGCGGAACGCGCGGAACAGCTCGTCGAAGGTCGCGAAGCGGCGCGGATCGCCGGTGCGGAGCCCGAGGCTCTTGCCCG
>DATKLR010000262.1:0-51308 GCA_035542295.1 Gemmatimonadales bacterium
ACCTCGCAGCTGGCCGCGCAGGCGCTGGACGCGAACGGCCGGCCGATCAGCGGCAAGATGTTCACGTGGAATTCTGACGCCGCGACTGTGGCGACCGTGAGCGGAAGCGGCATGGCCACCGCCGTCGCGAATGGCGTCGCGCACGTCAGCGCGGCTGCAGACGGCAAGAGCGGCTCTGCCATCGTCACCGTGGTCATTGCCACTCGCGGCGCTCCGCCGATTGAGCTGCCCGCGGTGAATGCCTCGATGGTGATGCGCAACGTGACCTTCCAGGCCAACCGTGCGGTGCTCACGCCTGCCGCCCAGACCGAGCTGGACAAGGTCGCGATAACGATCCAGGGTACGCCGAACTCGAAGTGGGAGATCGGCGGCTACACGAGCAGCGTCGGCGCGGCCGCAAACAACCTGCGGCTCTCGCAGCAGCGCGCCGATGCGGTGAAGAGGTACCTCGTCAGCAAGGGCGTCCCGGCCGCCAGCCTCACGTCGGTCGGATATGGCGCGCAGCACCCGATTGCCAACAATCGGACCGCTGCGGGTCGGCGCCAGAACATGCGGGTCGAGATCAAGCGGCTGCAGTAGTACTCGCGGCAGACGTCGCTTAACTTCGAGCCCCATCCCGGGCAACCGGGGTGGGGCTCGTAGCTTGCGTCGTTCCTGACACGGAGGTCGCCGTCCGCCGCCTTCTCCTCATCGTGTTTGCAGCCGCGCTGCAGGCCGCGCCGCTCGCGGCCCAGCGTCCGAGCGCCCGCGCGGCAGTGCGCCGGCGACCGCCCGTGCCAACGCCCGCCTCCGTGCTCGGCTTCGAGCCCGGCACCGAGCGTCATCTGGTGGACTGGGATCCGATCGTGCGCTACTTCCGCCTCCTGGGCTCCGCCAGTGATCGCGTCCAGATGCGTGTGCTGGGTCGCACGACCAACGGCGCCGCCTTCATCGCCGCCTTCATCTCCAGCCCCGCCAACCTCGCCCGACTGCGTGCGCTGCGCGACATCCAACACCTGCTCGCCGACCCGCGTCTGGACCGTGACTCCGCAGCGACCGCGACGCTCTTTCGGCAGGGCAAGGTATTCGTGCTCATCACGTCGAGCATCCACTCGACTGAAGTGGGCGGGTTCTTTTCGCCGCTCGACATCGCCTACCGGCTCGCCACGGACACGACGGCCGAGACCCGCAGCATCCTCGACAATGCCGTGGTGATACTCGTGCCGTCACTGAACCCCGACGGCGTCACCATCGTGTCGCGGTGGTACAACCAGACGCTCGGCAGCAACGCCGAAGGCACGAGCCCTCCGGAGCTGTATCACCACTACACGGGACACGACAACAACCGGGACTGGTACGCGTTCACGCAGGTCGAGACGCGCCTCGTCGTGGACAGCCTCTACGACGTCTGGCACCCGCAGGTGACGCTCGATCTGCACCAACAGGGGCGCTACGGCTCGCGGATCTTCGTGCCGCCCTACATGAACCCCGCCGAGCCCAACGTCGACCCGCTGCTTCTGCAGGGTGATAACGCCCTGGGCCTCGCCATCGCGTGGCAGATGACGGCCGAAGGCTTCTCCGGCGTCGCCGTGAACTCCCTGTATGACGCCTGGACGCCGGGGCGCGCGTTTCAGCATTACCACGGCGCCGTCAGGATTCTCACGGAGACGGCGAGCGCCGATCTCGCCACCTCGATCACCGTTCCCGCCGAGAGCCTGCGGGCAGGGCTGGGCGTCGATCCGCGAAACGCGTCGTGGAACTTCGTCACACCCTGGCCCGGCGGACCCTGGACCCTGGCCGACATCGTCCGCTACCAGACCGCCAGCGCGATGGCGCTCCTCGACCAGGTCGCGCGCGATCGCGAGCAGTGGCTCCGCACCTCGTGGCAGGTGCTCCAACGCGCCTCACGCGGGTGGCGCGACTGGCCGTGGGCCTTCGTGATCCCCGCGGCGGGCCAAAACGAAATGGCTCTCGGCGCGCTGCTGGAGACCCTCCGTCACGCCCAAGTCGAAGTCCGCGCCGCCCTGGGATCCTTCACGCTCGGGTTCGAGCGGTTCTTCCCGGGCACCTACGTCGTAGTGCTCCGTCAGCCGTATGCGGCCTTCGCCAAGGCGCTGCTCGAACGCGAGCTCTATCCCGACCTGCGGGAATACCCAGGCGGTCCGCCGCAGCGCCCCTACGACGTCACGGCCCACGATTTGGCGCTTCTGCTCGGCGTCCGCGTCCTCGCCGCAGCGGACTCCGTGCCGGTCGGCCTGTCCGCGCCGGTGACCGCGCGACGGCCCGTCTATGGCGTGCCCGGGCTTTCCGGCGGTGGACCTGGCGTGGCGCGGATCGGCCTGTACCGGTCCTACGCGGCGTCGATGGACGAGGGGTGGACGCGCTGGACCTTCGACAGCTTCGGCGTGCCGTACGAGTCGCTGGTGGATTCCACGATCCGCGCCGGCAATCTGGCGTCGCGGTTCGACGCCATCGTGCTCCCCAGCCAGAATGCGCGCGCGCTGCTGGACGGGCTCTCGCCACGACGCTACCCCGTGCGGTGGGCGGGCGGGATAGGAGCCATGGGGGTGCAGGCGCTTCGGGATTTCGTGGACGCCGGGGGCACGCTCATCGCGCTGAATGAAGCGTGCGACTTCGCGATCGGAGCGCTCGACCTGCCCGTCGCCGACGCGCTCGCCGACCTGCAGCCCACGGACTTCTACGCCCCCGGCAGCATCCTCCGGCTCCAGCTCGACACCAGCCAGGCGCTGGCTGGAGGGATGCCCGCCCAGTCCATCGCCTGGTTCGAGTCGGGACCCGCGTTCGACGTGCGCGATCCTGCCCGGGTCAAGGTCGTGGGGCGTTTCCCCGCCGACCCCGGCGACGTACTGCTGTCCGGATGGCTCCTCGGAGCGTCCCACCTCGCCGGTAAGGCGGCGCTGGTCGAAGTGCGGCGGGGACGGGGACGGGTGATCCTGTTCGGCTTCCGCCCGCAATACCGCGGACAGAGCTTCGCAACCTACCCGCTGCTCTTCAACGCGCTCAAGACGTCAGGGCACTGAGCGGGCCCGCTGTCACAGCGCCGCGATGGCCCGCTTCAACTCCTCGAGGGCCTGCGGATTGAGGCAGTAGCACACGCGAGGCGGATCCACCTCACCCACGATGAGACCGGCGTCTTTGAGCACTTTCAAGTGCTGGGAAACCGTGGACTGAGCCAGCGGAAGCTGGTCCACGATGTCACCGCAGGTGCAGGTGGTGCGTCCCGCCAGGTAGCGGACGATCGCGAGGCGGGCCGGATGCCCCACCGCCTTGCAGAGCTTCGCGAGCCGGAGTCCGGGGTCGAGGACGTGCTGAGCCATATCGGAACAATGCGATGACCCGGCACGCCGCGCCACCGCCCGCGGACGAGCGGGGCGCATACCGGCCCCCGCCGATGCTCACCGCACCGCTGCCACCGGCCGCTCCGGCTCCCAGGCCGTTATGTAGCCGCTCAACGCGGAAGCGGCGACCGTGTAAGGCGAGGCGAGATACAGCTGGCCCGGGCCCGAGCGGCCGGGGAAGTTGCGGTTGATCGCCGAGATCGTGATCTCGCCCGAGCTGCGGGAGACGCCAGGCCCCGCGTTGATGCACGCCCCGCACGACGGCTCGATGAAGGTGGCGCCGACCGCCGAAAAGACCTTGTCGTATCCCTGCGCCTGGCAGTACCGGAACACGTCCTGCGAGCCGCACTGGATGTAACAGCGCACCCATGGCGCGATGCGTCGCCCCTGCTCGGCGGCTTCCCGGAAGACCCGCGCGTACATGTCCATGTCCTCGCGCTTCCCCGCCGTGCACGAGCCGGCATACGCGATGTCGATCTTGACGGGTTCCCCCAGCTCCGCGATGGCCTTTCCGTTGCCGGGGTCTCCCGGGAGCGCGATCATCGGTTTGAGGCTCCCCGCGTCGATCTCGATCTCAGTCACATATTCCGCACCCGGGTCTGAGAAGAGTCCCTCGCACAGGCGTTCGGCGTCCGCCCGGGCCATTCCCCGCTGCTCGACCAGGTACTGCACCGTCTGCGCGTCGGGCGCGATGACCCCCGTGAAGGCGCCAACCTCCGCGGCCATGTTGGTCATCGTCGCCCGCTCGTCCACGCTCAGGCCCTCGACCGTCTCGCCGCAGTATTCCACCACCTGCCCGATCGCGTCCCCGTTCTTGACGTATGGATGCCGCAGCAGCTGCAGCATGATGTCCTTCGCGGTCACGTGCCGGGGCTTGCGGCCGCGTACCACGACCCGGAACGATCTCGGCACCTGCACCCGCACATCCCGCGTGATCCAGCTGTTGAACACGGCGGTGGTTCCCACGCCGAATGCGATGCAGCCCACGGCGCCGGCGTGCGGCGTGTGCGAGTCGCTGCCGATGATCACCTGGCCGGGCAATGCGTGGGCCTCGAGGATCTTCGAATGGCAGATCGCTTCGGAGCCGAGGCGCCCGAGCCCCAGCTCGCCATACAGCTTGACGCCCTTGGCAGCGGCGAATTCCCGCTGCTTGACCTCGAGCTGGTTGGCCACGTCCAGCAGGCCCTCGGCGATGCGCTCCGGCGTCATCGCGTCGCGCAGGAACGTCAGGTGATCGCGGAAAAAGAAGACGGAGGACGGGTCGTTGAGAGGCTCGTCTTGCCCGACGTACTGCTCGAAGAAGATCGCTGCCATCGGGGTGACGTACTCGTGGCTGAACCGGATGTCCGTGACCACGAACCCCTCGTCCCCCGGCGCCACGGCGGGCACGCCGGTCCGGCCGGCGGCTGCGTCCACGACCCAGTGCCGGGCGAGAATCTTCTCCGCGAGGGTCATCGGACGAGGTGTGGCGTCAACGGTGGGTACCGCGACCTTCCCCTGGAGTCGGGCCACGTTGTAGTTGAAGAGACCGCCGTATTCGATGATATCGCGAGTGATCTGCCCTTCACCCGCCGTGAAGACCGAGAGCGGAATCGCCTCCCCGCGCTTGACGCGCTCGAGGACCGCGAAGTCCGTCGTAGTCAGGATTCCCAGGTTCTGGCAATTCTCGTGGTAGATGCGCTCGATGCTCTCCCCGGCCACCAGCCGGATCCCCGCCATGAGCTCGGCGTACGGTGACTGCTCCCGCGACGATCCCTTGCCGCGCCGCTTCCCCGCGGCGGAGGCCACGAAGCCGCCCCGCTTCACGCTGCCACGGGCGATCGGGAACCGGTCGCCCGCCTTGAGCCCGAGATAGGGGAACTCGCCGAGCGTTTCGTCGAAGTAGTAGCAGATGTAAGCCGGGGTGATCTCGTCGGTAGAGATGTTGTCGCGCAGCTTGATCGAGCCGTCCCAGGCGAGATCTGCGCCATCGAGCTGGCGCCGGATCAACTCGGGATCCTCGGTCAGGTAGAGCACGCGCCCCGACAGGCGCACCATGTCCTGCCGGCGCGCCACCGGCCGTGCGAGCAACGATGTGGGCATCGTTATAAGATCGACCGCGAGAGCGGGCCAGGCAAGGATTGCCCGCCGCGCGCTCCCGCGATAACCTGCGCGCCGTGCACAGGCCCGCCGCTGTCGTCGCGTTCGCACTCGCAGTCTCTTCGCAGGCCCTCGCGCAGGGGAGGCCCCGCCTCGAGTTGGTCGACACCGCCGTCCTCCGCGCGCGGCGCCTCATCGAAAGCTCGGGCATCACCCCCAGCCACAGGGTCCCTGGAGTGTACTGGACCCACAACGACAGTGGTGACGAGCCCCGGCTCTACGCGACCGACTCCGCGGGGGACGACCTCGGCTCGGTGCTGGTGGCCGGTGCGGACAACGTCGACTGGGAGGACCTCGGATCGGGGCCCTGCCCGGGCCACAGCGGGTGGTGTCTGTACCCCGCGGACATCGGAGACAACCTCCACAATCGCGACCGCATCGTCGTCTATTGCCTCCCGGAGCCGCAGCCGCCGCGGGGAAGTGCCGACACGCTGCGACGGGTGCCGCTCGAAGCGACGACCGTGCTCCGCTACCCCGACCATCCGCACGACGCCGAGGCGATCGCGATTGAGCCGTCGGGCCGCATCCTCATCATCACCAAAGAGTTGCTGAAACCGCCTACCGTCTACCTGGTGCCGCAGCGCTCCGCTGCGCAGCGTCCGGGTGAGGTGGACACGCTTCAACGGGTAGGTGAGTTAGACCTCGTTCCGAGCCGCGCGCGGCTTCGTATGGTGACCGGCGCTGGTGTGTCGCCCGACGGGACCGTGCTGGCCGTCCGGACCTACTCCAGCCTGCATTTCTTCAGGCTTCGGGGCGACTCCCTCCCCCTCCCGATCAGCCCATCGACAGGCCTGCCGATTCCGGTTGTGGAGCCGCAGGGCGAGGGTGTGGCGTTCGTCGCGCCGGACCTGCTTGCGCTGACCACCGAGCGGGACGGGGCGGACCATGCCGTCGTTTCGCGGGTGCGGATAGCCGGCCTGCCTTCGGCCAGGCCGTGAGAGCCCCCTCGGCCCCCTAGCTTGGCAGGCCAGGCCTACATAAGTTTGCCGGCCGTTCGAGGCGTCCCAGGCCCAATCGTCGGGAGGCTGGCCCTGACTCTTCCCACCTCACATCGCGCTCCCGTCTCCTGGCTCCTCGAATACGGCTGCCCCGCCATCAGGTATCGCACGCTCACGGAGATCGTCCCCGGCACAGCCGATCCGGCCCGCCTGGAGGCGCTGAAGGTCGAGATCGATGCCTACCCGCAGGCGCGCCAGATCGCGAAGAAGCAGAAGGACACGGGCGTCTGGGGAGGGAACCTGCTTGGCGTGACGCCCAACAAGGCCGCGGGTATCAAGGACGTCGGGACCCTGCACCAGTATCGCCGGCTCGTCGAGCTCGGCTGGACCCAGGAGTCGCGCCCGTTGAAGTTGGGGAGCCGACTCCTGTTCCGGCTCGTGTCCAGGGACGAGGATCCGAAGCTCCTCTTCGAGTACCAGAAGTACGGAGCGTCGGAGATCGGCGTCGAGCCGTGGGTCCGCGAGGTCATTCGCGAAGCCACGGCGGCCGCGCTCGCCCACGGTGGCTACGGCGACGATCCACGCGTGCGCGGCGCGGCCCACCGCATCGCGAACGAGATCTCGCAGTTCTTGCGCAGCGAGCTGGTCGAGAATCCACTGGTGAAGGTGTCCGGGAGCTGGGTCCTGCATCCGCGGGCGTACCCGCCCACGATTTTCGCCGTGGCGCTGCTGTCGCTGTTGCCGGCCGTGCAGCGCGAGCGCGCGGCGCTGGTGGAGCGACTTGGCGGCTACCTCGCCCAGCCGGGTGTGAAGAAGGCCTTCGGCGTACTGTGTGGGAAGAGGGTCTTCAAACCGAACTTCGTGTTGCTCGGCGATCCCCTGAAGGTGACGAGCTCCGGACAGACCGACGACCTGCCCTTCGCGCTGTACTGGATGGAGCTGCTCGCCCGCCTCGGCGTGCTGCAGCATTCGACCACCGCCCCACGCCTCTGGGCGCGATTGCTCAAGGACTGCGATGCTCGCGGCGTTTGGAGCCCGAAGAACCTCCGCGCGGTCCCACGGCGCAAGTCGCCCTGGTCCTACCACGCCTTCCCGTTGCAGGACGGGAAGAGCGTGGAGAGCCGCCAGGCGGATGTGACCTTCCGGATGGCGCTGATCGCGCGCCTGGCTGGCTGGGAAATCACGACGACCTGATTCGAGCAGAGATCAGACATTGACGCAGACATGAGTAGTAGCTAATGCTACTACTATGGATCTCGCCCGCTTCGGATTCACGCCTACTGAGGCGAAGGTCTATCTCGCGCTCCTCCCCATTTCTCCGGCAACGGGGTACGCCGTAGCGCAGTCTGCCAAGCTGGCCCGCGCCAATACCTACGACGCATTGGATGGGCTGGCGGCGCGCGCGATTGTCACGAGGTTGCCCGGGAGACCCGCGCGATTCGCCGCCCTGGACCCCGATGCGCTGATCGGGCGGCTGCGCCGCGATCTCTCGAGCGGCCTCGACTCCCTGGCTCAGACCCTGAGCCAGATCCCGCGCGTCCAGCCGGGACCAGGGCTGCCTGCCGTAGAATCCATCGGCGATCGAGCGGTGCTGCTGGAGCGAGCTCAGGCGTGTGTCCGCGACGCGCGCACGGAGTTGCTCGCCGTGGTCGGACCGTGGGCTTCCGAGACCTACACCGCGCTTGAAGCCTGTGGCAGCGGCGTGAGTGCGCGGGTGTTGTCGCTTGGGAGGCCGGCGCCGGCGGGAGCGGCGGTGCGGGAGGTGCCGCCGGCTGACATCGAGGGCTACTGGGGTGGCCTGCCGGTCGCCCTCGTTGCCGACAGGAGGCGTGCCGTCTGCGGCGTCGTCGTGGGCGCCAGCGAGGCGGCGGGGATTGCGACAGAGCATCCCGGGGTGATTCCCTTCGTGCGCCACCTGCTCCGACGAGAGCTCGCGTCCGCGTCGCCGCAGCAGGTATCTTGAGTTCGACCAAGGCAGGGAGCGTCCGGTGTCCACCAATCCAGACGACGCGTTGGCGCAGCAGCTCCGGGCGTTGCGGCGCGAGTACCTCATCGACTCCACGAAGCGGGTCGACGAACTGCGCGGCCTGTACGCGCGCCTCGCGGCAGGCGAGCGCGCCGCCGCGCCCGACCTGAGGCAGGCCTTTCACCGTCTGGCCGGGTCCGGCGGATCCTATGGCTTCCCCCTCGTGAGCACACGCAGCAGGGAAGGCGAGCGGCTGGCCGGCCGCCTGGCCGGCGAGGATGGGGCCATTGCGCCGGCCGATCTCGAGTCCGTCCGAGACTGTGTCGAGGGCGTCGCGCGGGCCTTCGCCGAAGCGCTCAGCGCGCTCAACACGGAGAGCCTCGGCTAGTCCGCCCGGCGCGTCAGGGCAGCCGGGGGGCGGGCGGGATCGCTTGACTCCATCGTGGCCAGATCTTAGAATCACGGCTCAACCATACGGTTGAGGACGGAATGGCCACTGGTGGCGAGGCCCCACGGCGTGATCGAATCCTGTCGGCGGCCGCTGCGGAGTTCGCGCAGCGTGGGTTCGCAGGGGCTCGAGTCGATCGGATCGCGGCAGCTGCCGGCGTCAATAAGCAGCTGCTGTTCCACTACTTCGGCTCGAAGAGCGGCCTTCACCACGCGGCCTTGAAGTCGCTCTTGGAGCGCTCCGCGCTCACGCCTCAACCATCCAAGGCTCCGGCCGATAGGCTGAGGGACCTCACGGCACATCTGGCAGCCACCACTGAGTCCCATCCAGCCCTGGTGGCAATCCTAGCCTCGCCTGCAAGCGACCCGGACAGCGCCGCCATAGCAGAGGACTGGCTGGCTAAGACAAAGAGGCAGGTCCGCCAGATCCTGGAGGACGGGCAGCGGGCCGGTTACGTACGCGACGACGCCGAAATAGACGCGATATCGGAAGTCGTTGTGGGAGCATCGCTTGGTTGGACAGCGGCCGGCGATAGACGAACCGCCGGCCGCCTGGAGACCTATAGGGACACGCTGCTCAGAATGACGATGGACTACTGCGCCTGGCGCTAGACAGGTACAGGTTCAACCATACGGTTGCCTACCGCCGCACTGACGTGGACAGCAACTCGTCCACAGCCTTCGCGTCGCGGCTCCGCAGTGCAAGAGCGATGACTTCCTCCAGCGTCTCCACCGGATGGAAGGTCAAGGTCTTGCGGACCTCCTCCGGAAGGTCATCGAGCTCTGGTTCGTTTTCCTTGGGGAGGATGATCTCGGTGATGCCGGCGCGAGCCGCGCCGAGCACCTTCTCCTTCAGGCCCCCGATCGGCAGCACGCGACCACTCAGCGTGACCTCGCCCGTCATGGCAAGGTCGTGTCGCGCGGCGCGCTGGGTCATCGCGCTCACCAGGGCCGTGGCCATCGTGACTCCGGCTGACGGACCGTCCTTCGGTATCGCGCCCGCCGGGACGTGCACGTGGACCTCCCGGTCTTTCAGCGCATCCTCCTGCACGCCGAGGGCGGCCGCGTGGGTCTTTGCATAGGTGAGCGCCGCGCGCGCCGACTCCTTCATCACGTCGCCGAGGTGTCCGGTCAGCACCAGCTCTCCCTTCCCGGGCATCAGCGATGCCTCGACGAACATGATGTCTCCGCCGGTGGGCGTGTAGTACATCCCCGTGGCCATGCCGACGACGTCGCTCGGCGCGGCGCGCTCCGGACGGACCTTCGGCCGCCCCAGCTGCGCGCGCACATCGGCGCCGGTGACGACGATCTTCTCGCCGCCGTCCACGGCCACGCGTCGTGCCACCTTCCGAGCCAGGCGCCCCAGCTCACGCTCGAGCTGCCTGACGCCAGCCTCTCGCGTGTAGCTGCCGGTGATCTCGCGGACGGCGCCGTCCTCGATCACCAGCCGCTCGGGGCTGAGCCCGTTCTCCTTGAGCTGCCGCGGGATCAGATACTGCCGAGCGATCGCGAGCTTCTCAAGCTCCGTGTAGCCGGTGAATTCGACGGTCTCCAGCCGGTCGAGCAGCGGGGCCGGGATGTTCTGCAGGAAGTTCGCGGTCGCGATGAAGAGCACCTCCGACAGATCGAACGGCACGCCTAGGTAGTGGTCCGTGAACGAATCGTTCTGGGCCGGATCCAGCACTTCGAGCAGGGCCGCCGCGGGGTCGCCCTGGAACGACACACCCAGCTTGTCCACTTCGTCGAGCAGGAAGACGGGGTTCTTCGTCCCCGCCTGCTTCATCCCCTGGATGATGCGCCCCGGCATGGCGCCGACGTAGGTGCGCCGGTGCCCGCGGATGTCTGCTTCGTCGCGTGCGCCGCCGAGCGATATGCGGACGTACTTCCGTCCCATCGCCCGCGCGATGGACTTCGCGATGGAGGTCTTCCCCGTTCCCGGCGGCCCCACGAACAGCAGGATCGGCCCCTTGGAGAGCACGCGATCGTCGGCCTGTCCCGGCGTGTCCGCCGCCCCCGCCGATGGCGCCTCCTTGGCCTCCTTCTCCCGCAGCTGCCGCACCGCCAGGAACTCGAGGACCCGCTCCTTCACGTCGCGCAAGCCGTAGTGGTCCTCCTCCAGCACCTGCTCGGCCCGCGTCAGGTCGAGTGAATCCTCGGAGCGCGTATTCCACGGCAGTTCCGCAATCCACTCGAGGTACGTCCGGATGACCTGGGCCTCCATCGAGTCCTTCGACGTGCGCTCGAGGCGGCTCAACTCCCGCTCGACTTCCTTCTTGGCCGCTTCCGGAAGGGCCAGCTTGGCCAGCGCTTCGCGCAGCGTCGCGATATCGCGATCATCCTCGCTTTCGCCCAGCTCCCGGCGAATGGCCTTGAGTTGTTCGCGCAGATACATCTCGCGTTGGCGCTCGCCCAGCTCTTCCTGCACTTGCGACTTGATGTCTTCCTGGGCGTTGATCACTCCGATCTGCCGCTGCACGTGGATCAACACCCGGCGCAGGCGCTCCTCGACTGCCAGCGTCTCCAGCAGCGCCTGCCGCTCCAGGGTCCTGAGATCGAGATAACCGGCGACGAGGTCCGCGAAGCGCCCGGCGTCGGTGACCGACGCCAGCACCTGCTGCACCATCTCCTCCGCGAGTCCGCTCTTCTGGCCCAACTCGCCGGCGCGCTCGCGGGCCTCCTTGTAGAGCGCGAGGAATGCGGCATCCGACGGGTCGGGGGGCGGCTGGTCCTCGAGCTCACGGACCACGGCCTCGAGGTAACCGTCCCGCTCCACGATGTGCACCGCGCTCGCCCGTCCCTCGCCCTGCAGCAGCAGCTGCACCCCCGCCAGGCCGCGCTGCATCTGACCGATGCGCGCCACGGTGCCCATGGAGTACAGGTTCTCCGGAGAGACCTGCTCCGTGTTTTCGCGCTGGGCGACCGCGAAGACCAGTCGCCGCTCCGACTTCAGTGCCGCTTCGATCGCCCGCAGCGTGCCCGGCCGCCCTGCGCTGATCGGCGCGGTCACACCGGGGAAGAGCACCATCTCCCTCAGCGGGAGGACCGGAAGCGTCATCCGCTCGCTCATTGCCACCTCATGAAGAGAATCGTGCGGCTGTCATCACACCATACCGCACCGCCCTTGATAGTGGCACCGATCGTGCCACGGCGAAGTCCCGATTTCGTGCCATTCTGGCAGGCGCCAACTCCGTCCGACCGGCTTTTGCAGCCGTGAATGGTGGAGACGGAGCCGAGTGGCGTCGATTCGTCGGATGCTCGGGAACCTCACGTGGTTGCCCTGCCTGTGCGGCGGCGCTAATCTATGCCCGGCAATGGCCCACCCAGGTCGATGAACCCAACCGACGGCGACCGCGCCCTCCAGGAGCGGCTGGTCCAGGCCTTCGCGGGCGCTTTCACCATCGAGAGCGAGATCGGGCGGGGCGGGATGGGCGTCGTCTACCGGGCGCATGACGAGAAGTTGAAGCGCACGGTTGCCGTGAAGGTGCTCCCGCCGGAGCTGGCCTATCGGCGCGACATCCGGGCCCGGTTCATCCGCGAGGCGGAGACGGCGGCCCGCCTTTCCCATCCCAACATCGTTCCGATTCACTCCGTCGGCGAGGCGAACGACCTCGTCTACTTCGTGATGGGTTACGTCGACGGGGAGTCGCTGGCGGTGCGGCTCAAGCGACGGGGCCGCCTCTCGCTCGAGGAGGCGCGCCGGATCATGCGCGAGACGTCCGACGCGCTGGCCGCCGCTCACCAGCAGGGCGTCATCCATCGCGACGTGAAGCCCGACAACATCCTGCTTGAAGGCACCCGCGGGCGGGTGATGGTCACGGATTTCGGCATCGCCAAGGCCCTGAGCGCGGAGGGCGGGACGCTGACGGACACCGGCATCGCCATCGGCACGCCGGCGTTCATGAGTCCCGAGCAAGCCGCGGGCGAGCGGGTCATCGACGGCCGGTCCGACCTCTACTCGCTGGGCGTCGTGGCCTATCAGATGCTCACCGGCGAGTTGCCGTTCCAGGCGCCGACGGTGCCTGGGCTCCTGATGAAGCAGATCAGCGCACCCGCGACCCCGGTCGATCGTCTGCGGCCCGAAACGCCGCGCGAGCTTGCGCTGACCGTGATGCGGTGCCTGGAGAAGGACCCCAGCGACCGCTGGCCCAGTGCCGACGCCCTGCGCCGCGCTCTGGAGACCAACACGTATTCCGCACCGGCGCCGAAGTCCGCCGTCCGCATGAGTGCGCCGGTGGGCGGCGCGCGCGACAATCTCGGCGCGCGCCTCGGCGAGGAGGTGCGCCGGAGGGCCGTGGAACGCGTGGACCGCATTTCCTCGCGAGCGGCCAGGCGCGCCGAACGGCGCGAGAGCAGGCTTGACCGCAGGGAGCGCGAGGAGGAGGAGGTCGTCCGGCGGGCGGAGGCGGCGGGAGAGCCGACGATGGTTGCGCGCTTCCGGCACCGCCTCGCGCGCTATGCGTCCATCATCGGCCCGCTGATGCTGGTCAACGTGCTGTTCGCAGGAGGCATCAGCCACCCGTGGTTCCTGTTCCCCGCCGTGTTCATGGGGTTCGGGTTGGCGCGCGATTATTCGAGGCTCTGGACGTCGGGCTACTCGTGGAGGGACGTCACGCACCGGCCCCCTGCGCCCGACGCCCTGGAGGCCAAGGAATCACGGGCTTCGCTCGCGGCGCCGGGCTCGGAGGAGCTGGGCCCGCACGCCGCGCCGATCGAGCAGGCGCGGAGCGATCGCGCAGCCATTCTGGCGATGCTGGAGCGAATGCCGAAGTCGGAGCGGAAAATGCTCCCGGATGTCGCGCCGACGGTCGACCAGCTCCTGGAGCGCGCGACCGACCTCGGCCGCACGCTCCACGCCCTGGAGCGGGACATCGACACGGCGGCGCTGGAGAAGCTCGACGCGCGCATCACGGCGCTGGAGCAGGAGCCAGCCTCGGCGGACCGGGATCGGCGGATGGGACTGCTGGTTCGTCAGCGCCAGACGATGACGGACCTGCTCGCGCGCCGCACGGCGCTTTCCTCACAGCTGGAATCGTGCCTACTCGCGATGCAGAACGTCCGGTTCGATCTGCTGCGGCTGCGCTCCGCAGGCGTCGCCGAGGCGCTCGGCGATCTGACGCAGGCCACCCAGCAGGCCCGCGCCTTGTCGCGCGACGTGGATGCGGCCGTGTCCGCGGCTGCCGAGATCCGCCGTCTCACCGGCCAGGAGACGAACCCGCCTCAGGGCTGACGGTCAGGCCCGCCGCGCTCACCCGCGCACGGCGCAGCGACTCAACAGGCTCGCGACTTCCTCCTCCGTCCAGCCGAATCGCCGCTCAAGCTCGCCGCCGAGGCGCAACGCTCTCTCGCAGGCGCTGCCCCCGATCCGGGAATCCAGGACCGCGCCGGCCCAGTAAGCCAGCTGCCAGGACGGTCTTGCCGCCACAGCCCGCTCGATCAGCGGGCCGGCGACCGCGGGCGGCGCCCGGTTGGCGAGCGCCGTGATGACGTCCGTGAGCGCATCGGGAAACGGCCGCGCCAGCGTCGGCCGGAGCGCGTCCAGCGCATGCTGCGCCTCGGTCGCTGCGGCCGCGTACGCTCCGTCGTTCGCCGCCACCGCGGCCAGCAGCGCGGCAGCGGAGGCTGAATCGCCGCCGGCCTCGCGAACCCGCTCCAACAGCACTTTGGCCCTGGCCGTGTCGCCCTGTCCCAGGTACGCCGTCCCCGCAGCGAGCAACAGACCAGGGTCGTCGCGCCGCGCGGCGAGAGCTTTGTCCAGGTGCTCCCGCGCCGCCGCGAATTCCCGCTGGTCTATCAGTACGTAGCCGATCTCGGCTTCACGCTCCGCGTCCTTCGGCGCCAGCTCCAGCGCCAGACGGGCCGACGCGAGCGCTCCGGGCCGCCCGGCCGGCAGCGCCTGCGCATACGCCTCCTGCCAGGCTCCCGGCGCCAGGGTCCAGTTCACCAGACGCGGGAGCGAATCACCGGCGGCGCGTTTGAGCGCGGTCAGCGAATCGAAGACGGGGCGCGCGCTGGGCCCGGCGAGCATCGATCGCGCCGCCTCGAATTCCAGCGCCGGCATGTCGTCGGTGTGGTCGAACGGAGCGCCGCCGGCGAACGCCGCGGTGCCGCGCTCCCCCAGAAGGAAGTGCCCAAGCAGGGCGTCCGGCATCGCGATCTGCAGCCAGCTCCTCGCGGTCTCGCCGGTCCGGGTGCCCGCGGCCAGCATGGCAGCGACCCGCGTCCGAGCCCACCGGATGGGCTCGTTCGCTGCCAGCACCATCAGGTCACTCCCGTTGGCGAACCAGATTTCGACGTGCGGGAAGACCGCCCGCAGGTTCGCGATCACGACCGCGACCGCGCCGGGCGTCACGCGGTACATCTGCAACCACTGGCAGAAGAGACCGCCGGCTGCCAGGCGCCGCGCGACGACGCGGTAATAGTCCCGGGTAAAGAGGGACGCCACGCCGGCGATCCACGGGTTCGACGGCTCAGAGACGATCACGTCGTAGGGCGTCTCGGCGAGCATCAGCGCGCTGCGCGCGTCGTCCTCGATCACGTGGACGCGCGGATCGTCGAGCACGTCGCGGTTCACGTCGCGGAACAGGCGGCTCGCACGCAGCACCGCCCGTTCGATCTCCGCCACGTCGATCCGGACCACGCCGGGCACGTCAGCCAGGGTGCGCGTGGTGGCGCCGGAGCCGAACCCCACGACGAACACGCGCCGTGGCTGGGGGTGTGCCAGCGCCGGGAGGAAACCCAGCATGACCTGGGTGTCCATGTCCGCGACACTCGAGGCGTCCACCTTCCCATTCACCTTGAGCCACGTCTGGTTGCCGTCGCGCCACACCGACACGGCGGAGTTCCACCCCTCCTTGAAGAAAAGCTGCTCGGATCCGAGGCCGCGCAGGTAGCGGCTGAGCTCCTGCGCATCCATCGGCGTGCGACCATAGACCACCGCTCCGCGATCCAGCAGCCGGCTCGACCAGCTCGGCGTAGCTACGGTCACCAGGAGGGCCACGACCGCAAGGGCCAGCGGCAGGCGCTCAACCGACCGCGACGCCGCTTGCTCCTCCCGTCCCCGGTACATCCACCAGGCCAACGCCGTAGCGGCCGCCGCATTCACTACGACGCCGACGACCAGCGTGCGCTCGCTACCGATCAGGTGGATCAGGAAGAACCCGGTCACGACTGCGCCGGCGATGCTCCCCAGCGTGTTGGCGAAGTAGGCGCGCCCGACCTCACGTCCGGTCGCGCCCGCGCGCTCCGACGCCAGCTCGGCGAGCAGCGGAAAGCTCAGCCCCATGCCGATCGCGGGCGGGATCACGACGACCGCCACCGCGAGGCCGTGCAGCAGGAGCAGCGCCACGGGCGAGAAGAAGGGCACCTGGAGCGTCGCAATGACGTAGACGGGGAGCGCGCGGAAGAACGGGAACAGGAGCGAGGCCAGCACGGCGATGGTCCCCTGCACCAGCGCCGCCCGGACCAGCAGCTGGCGCGGCGTCCGGCCCCGGCCCACGGCGATCAAGCTTCCCAGCCCGATGCCGAGCAGGAAGCAGGCCAGGATGGTGGTGAACGCGTACGTCGAGCTCCCGATGACGAGGATGAGGGTTCGGGTCCATGCGATCTCGTAGAGGAGCGACGCAAAGGCCGTGATGCCGATGAGCCAGGTGGCGAGTCGCCGGGTCGCCGCGCCGGGGTCGCGGGTGAACACCGCCTCACCGGCCGCCGTCGGCCCGCCGTCCTCCTGGGGCGGCATCCGCGCCAGCACGAGCGCCGCCGCGCCGAGCGCCAGGTTCAAGGCACCTGTCGCGAGCGCCGACGCCCGCAGCCCGACGAACTCGATCAACAGGTATCCGGCGCCGATGCATCCCAGCACGCCGCCCACCGTGTTCAGGCCGTAGAACAGCGCGAGCTCGCCGCGCAGCTCGTCGCTGCGATCGCGTGCGAAGGCCCGAGTGAGGACCGGAAGCGTGCCCCCCATGAGGAAGGTCGGGACGAGCAGGACGATGAAAGCGAAGACGAACTTGATGCCCGTGCCCACCCACAGGCCGGGCGCCAGGTGGCGCGCGAGGGCGAGGTACCCCGCTCCAATCCCCCGCAGCACCCAGGGCGACGACAGCCCGAAGACGCCGATCGCCAGTTCCAGCAGGCCGTACAGCGCGGCCGGATTCGGATGCCGGTCCGCGCGGCGTCCGAGCACATACGCGCCCAATCCGAGCCCGCCCATGTAGGCGGCCACGACCGTCGTCACCGAGTGGATGGTGGAGCCAAAGAACTGGTACAGCTGCCGAACCCAGATCAGCTCGTAGACGAGCCCGGCCGCTCCAGAGAGGATGAAGATGAGCCCGAACAGCGCATGCCGCGCACGCCGGGCCGGCGGCATCAGAAGGCCGCCAGCTCTCGGATCGCCTTCGCGACGTCGGCGGCCTGCGGCAGGATCCGGTCCTCGAGCTGCGGGGCGTACCCGACGAACGTGTCGGCCGATGCGACGCGTCGCACGGGCGCATCGAGCCACGCAAACAGCTCGTCCCCGATGCGCGCGGCCAGCTCCGCGCCGTAGCCCCACGACCGCGGATCCTCGTAGGCCACGACCACGCGGTTCGTTTTCCGCACCGACCGCCCGATCGTCTCCCAGTCGACCGGCGAGAGCGAGCGCAGATCGACGACCTCGATGCTGGAGCCCGTCGCCTCCTCGACTTCCTTCGCCGCGACCAGCGAGCGCTGCACCAGCGCACCGTACGTCACCACCGTGACGTCCGTCCCGTCCTTCACGACCTTCGCCTTGCCGAACGGGATCATGAAGTTCGGGCCCGGATACGGCGCCTTGTTGTACGTCTGACGGTACAGGTGCTTGTGCTCGAGGAAGATGACGGGGTCGTCGCACCGGATCGCCGTGCGCAGCAGGCCGTTCGCGTCCAGCGCGGTGGCCGGACAGACGACCCGGAGCCCGGGCACGTGCGTGAACAGCGATGCGCCCGTCTGCGAGTGGTAGACCGCCCCGCCCTTCAGGTACCCGCCGTAGGTCACCCGCACCACCACCGGCGCGCTGAAAGCGCCGCTGGAGCGCCACCGCAGCACCGCCAGCTCGTTGCGCAGCTGCATGTATGCGGGCCAGATGTAGTCGAAGAACTGGATCTCGACCACCGGCTTCAATCCGCGCGTCGCCATCCCGACGGCGCGGCCGACGATGTTCGCCTCCGCGAGCGGCGAATTGAATACGCGGTCGGAGCCGAATCTCTTCTGCAGTCCCCAGGTCACCTTGAAGACTCCGCCTTTGCCCTTGACCCTGGTCAGATGCTCGGTGCGGGACACGTCGGCCACGTCCTGCCCGAACAGCACGATCCTCGGATCCCGGTCCATCTCGTCCTTGAGGCACGCGTTGAGGAGATCCACCATCGTCGTCGGGTCGCCGGCGAACTGCGGGTCGTCCTCGGTGTCGAACCCTTCGGCGGCCGGATCCACGTCCGGCGAGTAGACGTGCAACGTTGCAGTCTCCGGCGCCGGCTGCGGGGACGCCAGCGCCGCCTCCGCCGCCGCTTCGACTGCGGCCTCGACCTCCCCCTTGACCGCCTCGATCTCTTCCGCCGTCGCCGCGCCCTCGGCCACGAGACGCTCGGGGAACCGCGCCACGGGATCGCGCGCCGCGTCGGCCGCACGCTCCTCGGGCGGCCGATACATCACTTCGTCGTCGGACAGCGAATGAGAGTAGGGGCGGATGACGCGCGCGTGCACCAGCGCCGGGCCCTTGCGGCTGCGACAGTACGCGACCGCGCGCGACAGGACCTCGTACGACGCGATGGGATCGCAGCCATCCACTTCCTCTACGAGGAGCCCCGGGAAGTTGGCCACGAGCTTGGAGATCGAACCGCCCGCCGTTTGCACCTCGATCGGCACCGAGATTGCGTAGCCGTTGTCCTCGACCAGGAAAAGCACCGGCAGCTCGAGGTTCGAGGCCGAGTTGAGCGCCTCCCAGAACTCGCCCTCGCTGGTCGTGCCGTCGCCGATCGAGCAGTACACCACCTCGTCGCGACGCATTCGCTCGTCCCGGTCCCGGATCCCCGCGATCCGTCCATACCGGAATCCGGCCTCGGCGCAGCCGACCGCCTGCAGGCACTGCGTCCCGGTCGGGCTCGACTGGCTCACGATGTTGAGCCGCTTGTGACCCCAGTGCGACGGCATCTGGCGGCCGCCGGAATTCGGGTCCGCCGCGGCACCGACCGCCGAGAGCAGCATCTCGGTGGGGGTCATGCCCAGGGTGAGACACAGCGCCCGGTCACGATAGTAGGGGTAGAACCAGTCGTGCCCCGCCTTCAGCACCATCCCGGCCGCGACCAGAACGGCCTCGTGGCCCGCCCCCGAAATCTGGAAGAAGATGCGGTTCTGCCGCTTCAGCTGGATCTCTTTGTCGTCCAGCCGCCGCGACAGCAGCATCAGGCGATAGACGCCCAGCAGATCCGCCTTGGCAAGCCGCCGGGCGCCGATCTCAGCTTTCGTACGGGTGGCCATGAACGACCCAAGATAGCGGGCCCCCGTATCCGGCTCAACGAGGACCTCCGGCCAGGATCGGCACGGTCGCGCCGGACGGGCGGACCCGCTCTCTCGCGTCGCGGCGGCGGCCCGGCTACCTTCCACCCGATTCCCCATCCCATGAAGGCGACCGTGAACGACAGCGCGAAGAAGACGGTCCTGCGCCAGTTTCCTTACGGCCTGTATGTGATCACGGTCATGAGCGAGGGCGAGGATCACGGGATGACCGCCAACTGGGTGATGCAGACGGCCTTCACCCCGCCGATGGTCGTCGTCGCCATCGAGAACGAATCCAAGAGCCTGCCGATGATGCGGGATGCCCGGGCGTTCGCGATCAACGTGCTGGCCGCCGGCCAGCGCGACGTCGCCGCGAAGCTCGGCAAGTCCTCCCGCAACGTGCCATACAAGCTCCGGGGGGTCGCCACTCGGCCTGCGCCCGTCACCGGCGCCCCCATCCTGTCCGATGGCCTGGGGTGGATCGAGTGCCGCCTCGTCGCGACCATGCCCTCGGGCGACCACACGCTGGTGCTCGGCGAGGTGGTCGAGGCTGGGGTTGAGCACGAGGGCAAGGCGCTGACCCTGGCAGAAACGGGGATGAAGTACGCCGGCTGAAGCGGGCCATCGGCGCGCGCCGCTCGCCGGCCCGCCGGCCCGTTGCGTTTGGCCACTCGCGATGGGCCTGGGCGCGGCCCTGGCCTGCGGCGGTCCGGCGGCGGCGCAGGCCCCCCCCGACACGCTGAGCTACGCCGTCGCCATCAGCCTGGCCCCGCCGCACGTCACCGTCGAAGCCCGGCTCACCGTCGCGGAGTCCGCGAGCATCTCGCTCTTGGCACCTCCGGCCATCCGCTCCTCCGGGAGCGACGTCACGGGATTTCTGGCGACCGACGCCCGCGGCCACTGGCTCGCGACGGCGCGGTCCGGCACGCGCTATGTGGTCGAGACGGCACCGGGCGCAATGCACTTCCGCTACCGGCTGGACTTCCAGAACGCCGTGGCGATGAGCTCCACCGGCGCCGGCCTCGACTCGGCACGGCTGTACGCGGCGGGCCGCAGCGTGTTTCTGGCGCCGGACCCCGCGGCCTACCGGAGGACCGCGCGCCCGTATCCCGTCGTGTACGTGCACATTTCCGCACCGCCCGGGTGGCACGTCGTCACCGGCTGGGGCGTAGACGGCGCCGTCTTCGTCCCCTCCGGCGGCGACGCCCTGCTTGGCGCCACGATCGCCGCGGCGCCCGACTTCCGCATCTACGACGATCGCGCGGCGGGCGCGCGCTTCGTGCTCGCCATCCGCGGCGAGCGGCACTTCAGCGATTCCGCCCTGATCGCCGTGATCGCCGCGAGCCTCACCCGCGCAGCCCAGGCGCTCGGTCCGGTGCCGGTCCCACTCGTCACCTACACCGGCGACACGGGGCCGAAGGGCCGGACCAGCGGCAGTCTGCAGGGACGTTCGAGCATCGGGCTGATCTGGGAGCCGGGCGACCTGCTCGAGCGCGCGCGCAGCGAAGACGTGTTCCATGAGACCCTGCATCTCTGGTTCGGCGGCGCGCTGGAAACCGACCGGTGGTGGACCGAGGGCGTGACCGACTATTACGCTGCGCGGCTGTACGCGGAGGGGACGGGACAGCCGAACGATCTCGCCGAGCCCTGCTACGAGTCGTTGCAGGACTACCTGACCATCACGCACAACACCCTGCTGACGATGGATCAGGAAGATCGGAGCGACGTCGCGGGCGACAACACCGAACTCCTGGTCTACCGCAAGGGCATGCTCGCGGGGCTCCTGCTCGACGCCGCCATTCGCCGGAGCACGGAAGGTCAGGCCACGCTCGACGACGTGGCGCGCCGCCTGCTCGCGATGGCCGCCGAGCGCCGCTCCCGCGTCATACGCGGGGCCGAGATCCGCAGCGTCGCGGTCGAGGTCGGCGGTGACGACGTGGCTCGCGTCTGGGACCGCGTGGTCGATGGAACGAGCCTCATCTCCGCGGACGAAGTGACGGAGGCGCTGCGGATCGTCGCCGGCGTCGGCGCCCCGACCGACCATCCGCGGGCGAAGGAACTGAAGGTTCTGAGCAACCACCCCAAAGGCTAGGATCGTCGCCATGAAGCTGAGCGGGAAGTCGGTGCTGTTCTTCGCCGGGCCGCAGTACGAGGACCTCGAGCTGTGGTACCCGAAGATCCGCCTCGAGGAGGAGGGGGCGAAGACGGTGGTCGCCGGGCTGGGGGAGAAGGTCTACTACGGGAAGAAGGGTTACCCGGTCACCGTGGACGGCACGGTGGACGATCTCTACGCCGAGGTCTACGACGGGCTGGTGATCCCCGGGGGGTACGCTCCCGACCACATGCGCAGGTCCGAGAAGCTGCTCGGCATCACGCGCGCCATCGCCGAAGCCGGCAAGCCGGTCGCGTTCATCTGCCACGCCGCCTGGGTGCCGATCTCAGCCGGGCTGCTGAAGGGGAGGAAGGCGACCTGCGTGCGCGCCATCCGCGACGACGTCGTCAACGCGGGGGCGACCTACGTCGACGAGCCGGTCGTCGTCGACGGCAACCTCATCTCGTCGCGTACGCCGGCCGACCTGCCGGCGTTCTGCCGGGCGCTCATCGCGGCCCTGGCCGGGGCACCCCGGGACTAGACCGGCGCGTCGAGCGGCCGGAGCACGACGCCGGTCGGCACCTTCGGCGCGAAGAAGGTGGACTTCGGCGGCATGATCTGCCCGGCGTCCGCCACCCGCTTCACTTCGTCCAGGCGCGTCGGCGGGAGGAGCAGCGCGAAGGCACACCGTCCCGTGCGCGCGGCGTCGCGCGCCTCGGCGGCATCCGGAGTGTAGCGCAGCTCGGCCACCCGCCCCAGCAGCGACGCTCCCACCACCCCCACGGCCACTGCGTCGGCGATCGCCACTGGGAGGCTCCGCACCGCCGGGTGCGCGGGCAGATCACGCGCCGCCGACAGGTCCGCGTCCGGTCGCGCGATCAGCGCCATCTCCTTTCCGCCGGCGAACGCCGCCGTGACAGTAGGCGTCTCACCCGCACCAGCTTGGCGGAAGTACGGCTCGGCGGCGGCCAGAAAGACCTCGGCCGCGACCGGTGTTCCGACGACCAGGCGGTGCGTCGGCAGGATCTCGAGTCCCGGGTCGCGGAACGACACCACGTGGCTGAGGGTGCGCGCCGCACCCTCGCGCCACTGTGGCGGCGCCTCGCTGCGGAACAGCACCGCCGTCTCGAAGCGATGGTGTCCGTCGGCGACATAGACCGGCTCCCGGCTGGCCGCGCCGGCGATGGCCCGGGCTTCCTGCCCCGTCGCCATCCATACCTCATGCCGGGATCCGAAGGCCGTGCAGCACGCCCACGACTCGCGCGCCGTGGCTTCTGCCAACGCCTCGACCAGGGCACCGCTGCTGTCGGGCGCCAGCAGGAAGACCGGGCTGAGATTGCAGCCGGTCGCGTGCGTCAAGCGCCGGCGGTCCTCCTTGGGGCCCGCGTGCGTGCGTTCGTGGGGCAGAATGCGGCCGCGCGCGAAGGGCTCGGCCGAGACGGCCAGGAAAACGCCGGTCCGCTGCCGCACGGAACCGTCCGGGAACGTGCCCGACGTCCGCAGCACGTAGGCCGTCGGCTCGGCGTCGCGGACCAGCGTGCCGTCCGAGCGCCACTGCCCGAGCAGTCGCGCCGCCTCCCGGTAGGGGTCGGCGCCACCGGCCGCTTCGGGAAGGTCCACGTGAACGATGTTGCGCGGGTCCTGCGCGGCGAGCTCGGCGCGCCGGGCGGGCGAGATCACGTCGTACGGCGGGGCCAGCCGGCGGGCGAGGGACCCGGGATCGGCGTAGCGCGCGCCGCGAAAGGCCGTGAACAGCTCGGGCTCCATCACTTCACTCCGGTGCGTGATGCGGCGATGAGGTCGTCGAGGATCCGCTTCACTTCCGACAGCGGGAGACGCCCTACTTCTGCCTCAGCCGCCGCCGGGTCCTCGCTGAACGCGAGGTAGTCGCTCTCCAGGTGCCCTTCGGGCGCGTTCGACGGCGACCAGCGGATGAAGATCAGCGCGGCGCCGTAGCGCCCGTCAGGCCCCGGATCGTCGTCGGAGAAAACCGCCACTGAATACGGGCGCCGGTCGCTGCCTTCGAAACCCGGGGGGCGGCCGTGCACGGACACGTATCCGGCCAGCGTGTCGTCGGCTGGGCTCACGACCGCACCGATTCCCTGACGACGTTCCCCAGGATGAATGCGACGTTGGCCGGTCGCTCGGCGAGGCGCCGCATGAAATACGGGTACCAGTGCGTGCCGAACGGGACGTAGACCCGGACGCGGAAGCCGGCGCGCTGCAGCTCCTCCTGCAGGTCGCGCCGGACACCGTACAGCATCTGGAACTCGAAACGGTCCGGCGTGATCCCCTTGGCGGAGACGAACTGCCGCGCGCGTGCTATCAGAGCCGGGTCGTGCGTCGCAACCGCAGGACGGTTGCCGTGCTCCAGGAGCCGCTCCATCAGCTCCGCGTAGTTCCGGTCCACGTCGGCCTTGGCCGGAAACGCGACCGCGGCGGGCTCGTCGTACGCACCCTTGCAGAGCCGCACCCGCGCTCGCACGCCGAGCAACCGGTCCACGTCGGCCGCGGTGCGCCGGAGGTACGACTGGAGGACGATGCCCACGCGGTCGCCGTGCGCGGGGAGGAACTCGCGCTCGAACAGATCCAGCGTGCGCTGTGTGTGGGCGCTGCTCTCCATGTCGATCCGGACGAACATCCCCAGGTCCCGCCCGCGCCCGAGGATGCTCCGCATGTTCTCGGCGCACAGGCCGCTGTCCAGGTCGAGGCCCATCTGGGTGAGCTTGACCGAGACATTGCAGTCCAGCTGCTCCGCAGCGATCCGCTCCTGCGTCTCCACGACCATGGCGGCCGACGAACGCGCCTCCGCGACGGAGGTCACACTCTCGCCCAGGACGTCCAGGCTCGCGCTGATGCCGCGGCCATTGAGCTCGCGCACGGCAGACACCGCCGTGTCCAGCGTCTCGCCGGCGACGAAGCGCGAGGCGAAACGGCGCGCCAGCGGGTTCTTGACGGCGAATTCGCGAAGTGACTTCTGCTCGCTCAGATAGAGAAAGGTCTTGCGAAGCATGCGGTCCGTTGTGGCTAGGTGTAGAAGCGGCCCCCGCGGCGCGCCCGTTCGACGAGGGCGGCTGCAGGGCGGAACCGGTCGCCGTAGGCGGCGGCGAGGCGTTCCAGCGTCTCCACCGCCGCCCGCGCACCCATGGCGTCCAGTGCACGGAACGGGCCACCGCGGAACGGCGGAAAGCCGATACCGAAGATCGCACCGATGTCCCCGTCACGCGGCGAGCGGACCACCCCCTCCTCCAGCGCCCGCACTGCCTCGTTCAGCATCGCGAACGCGAGCCGCTCGGCCACGGCATCCGGCGCGGGCATCGCGCCCGGGGCGATGCCGAACAGCGCGATGGCCGTCCGGTCCACGCCCGCCTTCTTGCCCTGCCGATAGAGGAAGAAGCCGCGGCCGTTCTTTCGGCCCAGCCGCCGGTCCGCCACGAGCGCGGCGAGATCGAGGCGAGGCTTGAGGCGCTCGCCGAACGCCTCCTGCATCACCACCGCCGCCTTGGCGGCCACGTCGAGGCCCACCTCGTCGAGGAGCGTCACCGGACCGACCGGGAAGCCCCAGCGGGTCATGGCGCCGTCCACCGCATCGACCGGCACGCCCTCGATCAGCAGGTGGCCGGCCTCGTTGATGTACGGGGCCAGGATCCGGTTGACGAAGAAGCCGGGATGGTCCTGCACGACGATGACGGTCTTGCCGAGCCGGCGGCCGAACGCGACCGCGGTGACGACGGTCTCGGGGGCGGTACGGGCCCCGACGACGACCTCAAGCAACGGCATCCGATGCACCGGCGAGAAGAAATGCATCCCGATCACGTTCGATGGACGGCTCGCCGTCGCCGCGATCCGCGAGATCGGGATCGTCGAGGTGTTCGACGCGAAGATGCACTCCGGTCGAGCGACCGACTCGATCTCCCGCAGGACCCCCTGTTTCACCGCAAGGTCCTCGAACACGGCCTCAATCACCAGGTCCGCCGTGCGGAAGCCGCTGTAGTCAGCAGTGCCCGAGATAAGGGCCGTCTGGCGCGCGCCGTCGCGCCGGCTGATGCTGCGGCGGCGCACCCGCTCGCCGATGATGCCCGCGGCGGCCTTGAGGCCGGCGCCGATGCGCGGCAGCTCGGCGTCCTTGAGTCGCACCGGCACGCCGACCTGCGTCGCCGCGACGGCGGCGATGCCCGAACCCATGAACCCGGCTCCCACGATCCCGAGCCGTTCCACCCGCCGCGGCTCCGGTGCCGGGGCCGGCACACCCGGATCCTTCTTGAGAGCGGTCGTCGCGAAGAAGATCTCGACCAGTCGCCGCGAGACATCGGTCGCTGCCATCCGGCCGAACAACTCGGACTCGTGCTCGAGCCCCGGCTCCATTCCATTGGCGAGGCCGTAGCGGATGGCGTCCAGCGCGGCGAGCGGGGCGGGATAGTGCCCGCCCGTCTGCCTGAGCGTCATCGCCCGCGCCCGCTTCAGGATGAGCGCCTGGCCGGGAGCGCTGCGGTCCAGGAGCCACGCCGTCACGCCCCGCGGCCCGCGGCGTTGCGTCACCGGATGCTCCGCCAGCCGCTGCGCCGCCGCGACGGCCACCTCCCTCAGGATCGCCGGCGGTACGAGCTCCTCCACCAGACCCATCCTGAACGCCTTCGCCGCCGGAATGCTCCTGCCGGTGAGGATCATCTGCAGTGCCGCGCGCAGCCCCAGTGCCCGCGGCAGGCGGTTGCACCCGCCCGCGCCCGGCAGCAACCCGAGCTGCACTTCGGGCGCACCGAACGCCGTCTTGGGATGGTCGGAGGCGACCCGATAATGGCAAGCGAGCACCAGCTCCAGGCCGCCGCCGAGACACGTCCCGTGAATCGCCGCCACCACCGGTTTTCTGCACCGCTCCACCCGGCCCAGGAGCTTCTGGCCCTCGCGGGAGAGCCGCGTTGCCTCCTCCTCCGTCTTGGCGGCCACGAACTCGTTGATGTCCGCTCCCGCGACGAACATCTCCGGCTTGCCGGAGATGATCACCACCGCGCGAACCGACGTGTCGCCCTCCAGCTCCGTGAGGGCAGCGGCGAATTCGCCGCGCACCGCCCGGGAAAACATGTTGATGGGCTCGCCGGGGAGATCCAGCGTGACGACAGCAACGCCGTCCTCGACGACCGTCGTCAGAGCGTGCGTGCGCTCCTTGCTGCTCATGTCAGCCGCCTCATCTCCGCTCGAGGACCATGGCGAACCCCATGCCGCCCTGCGCGCAGATCGAAATCAGGCCGAACTGCGCGTCACGGCGCACCATCTCGTTGGCGAGCGTCGTCGTCAGACGGCCGCCCGTCGCGCCGAACGGATGGCCGATGGCGATCGAGCCACCCATCACGTTCAGCGTGTCCCAGTTCACCTCGCCCAGCCGGCCGGAGCGGCCCAGCCGCTCCCGGCCCCAGCGGTCCGACTCGAAGGCCTGGATGTTGGAGAGCACCTGGGAGGCGAACGCCTCGTGCATCTCCACGAGATCCAGATCCTTCCATTCGATCCGTGCGCGCTCCAGCGCCTTCGGCACCGCGAAGGCGGGCCCCATCAGCAGCTGCTCCCCCGGGTCGACGGCCGCGACGGCATAGGACCGCACGTAGGCCAGCGGCTTGTAGCCGAGGGCGCGGGCCGCCTCATCGCTCATCACGAGCACCGCCGACGCGCCGTCGGTGAGCGGCGAAGCGTTGGCCGCGGTCACCGACCCGTAACGCCGGTCGAACGCGGGCTTGAGCTGCGCCATCTGCTCCAGTGAGGTGTCCGCGCGGATCCCGTTGTCGCTCGTGACGACGTCGTCGTAGGACGGCGGCACGAACAGCGGCGCGATCTCCGCGGTGAGGCGCCCGTCGGCGGTGCCCGCAGCCGCCAGCTGGTGCGAGCGCAGCGCGAACCGGTCCTGCGCGTCGCGCGAGATGTGATTCTCCTTGGCCATCTTCTCGGCCGACTGGCCCATCGTCTCGCCCGTCGACGGCTCCGCGATGGCCGGCGCCACCGGCACCAGATCACGCGGCCGGAGCCGCGCGAAGGCCGCGAGGCGCGCACGCACGCTCTTCGCCCGGCTCGCCTGTACCAGCATCTCGGCGAAGCGCTTCGAGTGCAGGATGGGGACGTCCGACAGCGACTCGGTCCCCCCGGCGATGACCACATCGGCGTGGCCGAGGACGATCTGGTCGTGCGCGGCCGCGACCGTCTGGGCGGAGGAGGAGCAGGCGCGGTTGAGGGAATACGCCGGCACGGTGCGCGGGAGCTGCGGCAGCAGGCTGACTTCGCGGGCGACGTTCGGCGCGAGCACGGACGGGACGACCTGACCGAACACGACCTCGTCGACCTCCGCCGGCGCGACCTCGGTGCGCTCGAGCAGCTCGCGCGTCGCGAGGCGGGCCAATTCGACGGCGCCGACGTCCTTCAGGACCGTCCCTGACTTGGCGAAGGGCGTGCGGCAGCCGGCGACGACGGCGACGCGACGACCACTCGTTACAGCCATGGAAGCCTCTCCGTCTCCCCGGCGCGAAACGCGGGTCCCGGGGTGCAGACAAGCTAGCCCCGGCACCGAGGCTCGGCCAGCGCGCCCGTGACGTGCGCACGCGCGGTTTCGGTGTCAGATTCCCGACGGCCAACCATGTCACCCCGGGAGCGGACACTGCCCCAGACCCATCCCCTCTTCTCGCTCGCAACCCGCCGCGCCGATCTCGACGCCGCTGCCGCGGGCCCGGTCGACCTGCTGGTGATCGGCGGAGGGATCACGGGCGCGGGGATCGCGCGGGACGCCGCGATGCGCGGCATCCGCACCTGCCTGGTGGATGCAGGCGACTTCGGGCACGGCGCGTCGAGCCGCTCGTCGCGCCTGATCCACGGGGGCCTGCGCTACCTCGAGCACGGCTGGCTGCGACTGGTGTTCGAGGCCAGCCGCGAGCGACGGATCCTGCTCCAGATCGCGCCCCACCTGGTGCACCCGCTGCCGTTCGTCTTCCCCGTGCACGCCGGGAGCCGCGTCGGGCGGGCCCGGCTTGCCGCCGGTCTGTGGCTGTACGATCTGCTGTCGCTGTTTCGCAACGTCCACGCGCACCGCATGCTGTCGCGCCGCGCCGTGCAGCGCATCGAGCCGCACCTCCGCGACCGCGATCTGGTCGGCGGTGCGGTTTACTACGACGGCTGGTGCGACGACGCCCGGCTGGTGCTCGCCAACGTCCGGTCCGCCCACCGCCACGGAGCGATGACGGCGAGCTACGGCGCGGTGACCGCGCTGGAGAAAGCCGGGGGACGGGTCCGCGGCGCCGTGGTGCGGGATGTCGTCGAGGAACGCCGGGTCACCGTACATGCGCACGTCACGGTGAACGCCGCCGGACCGTGGGCTGACGCGCTGCGGCAGCTGGACGACGCCGCGGCGACGCCGCTGCTCCGGCCGACCAAGGGCGTGCACCTCGCGGTCCCCCGGCGGCGGGTGGGCAACACCGGCGCGCTGACGCTGACGTCGCCGCTGGACGGGCGCGTGATGTTCGTGCTGCCGTGGGGCGACGTGACGATGATCGGCACGACGGACACGGACTTCGTCGGTGCGGCCGACGACGTGGGTCCGTCGGCAGAGGACGTGACCTACCTGCTGCGCTCGACCAATGCCTTCTTCCCGGACGCGCGGCTCGGCGGCGACGACGTCATCGCGGCGTGGGCGGGGCTGCGGCCGCTCCTTCAGGCCGAAGGTGCCGCCTCGACCGCCGAAGTGCCGCGCGAGCACCGGATCGTGGAGAGTGCCACCGGCCTCCTGACCATCGCGGGCGGGAAGCTGACGACGTACCGGTCGATGGCAGCCGAGCTGGTGGACGTGGTGGCGGCGAAGCTCCACGCCCTCGACGGCCGCCGCATCCCCGCGGCGCGGACCGATCGGGAGCCGCTGCCCGGCGGAGAGGTCGCGGACCTGGAGCAGCTGGTGGAGGAGCTCAGTAAGGAGCGGGTACCCGAGCCGGTGGCGCGGCACCTGGTCGAGACCTACGGGTCTGAAGCTCCGGCCGTCGGGAACCTCGCGGCACGTGAGCCGGCGCTCGCCAAGCCGCTGCTGGACGGCTGGCCCGCGCTCCAGGCGGAGGTCGTGTACCAGGCCCGCCGCGAGATGGCGCTGACCGTATCCGACGTGCTGATCCGCCGCACCCACCTGTTCCACTGCGATGCAGGTCAGGGCACCGGCGCCGCGCCGTCCGTGGCAGGTCTGCTGGCACGGGAGCTGGGATGGGACGCCGGCCGCGAGGCCGAGATGCTGGCTGCCTACCTCGACGAGGTGAAGCGGATGCGCCTGGCCATCACGTCCCCGGCTGGGCCCTGACCCGCTCCATGTCGGCGGCGACGGTGGGCACCGCCAGCAGCAGGAGCGCGCCCCCCAGGAGCCCGACCGCCGGCAGCGTCATCAGGGCGACCCGCAGCCCGTAGCGGTCGGAAAGGAATCCTACCACCGGCAGGGCGATCGCGTCGCCCGCGATGTGGATGAAGAACACGTATGCCCCCATCACGGTAGCGGAGATGCCACGTGGCACGACGTCGAACAAGACGGCGGCGATGGGGCCGTTGTACCAGGTGAAGAAGAAGACGACGACGAAGAACAGTGCCGCGAAGACGCGCACGTCGTCCATCAGCAACAGCACGACGCAGAACGGCGCGCCGACCAGAAACCCGACCGCGCTCGCGATCACACGCCCGGATGCCAGGCGCTGCATCAGACGGTCGGCGAACCGCCCCCCGATCCACGAGCCCAGCACACCCGCCACCAGACCCACCAAGCCGATCTGCGCGCCCGCCTGGACCAGCGTGAGGTGCAGCACGCGCTGCAGGTAGCTCGCCGACCAGGCCACGAGGGAGTTCATCGCCGCCGCCGTGAGCGCCCCGCCGACGAACATCCAGATGAGCGTCGGCGTGCGCAGCACCATGGCCGCCGCATCGAGCATCTCGTCCACGGCGTCGGCCGGCGTGCCGGGCAGCAGCGCGTGGCGCAAGCGCATGACGATCCGGACCCACTTGGCCACCGTCCAGATCAACCCTGCCCCGACGATGATTCCGAAGGCCGCCGTGTCCGCCGCGGCGGGCAGTCCCCGGAACAGCGCCATGAACCCGACCACGGCCGCAGCCAGAAGCACCGAGACGAGGAGCGGCAGGCCAGCCCGCAGCGCGATGCGAGTGGTAATGACGAACTTGCGCGTCCCCCGCGCCGCGGGGGATGGGCGACGCACCGGCCGCGGATCCTTGAGGCGTGCCATCAGCAGGGCGAAGACAAAGCCGGGGATTCCGACTATCACCAGCGTCGCGCGCCATCCAAACGCGGTCGCAAGGTGGCCGCCGATCCAGACCGCCATCACGCCGCCGACGGCGAGGCCGATCCAGAAGATCCCCATCGCCTGCGCACGGCCACGGTCCGGGAAGTAGTCGGCGAGCAGTGCCTGTGCGGAGGGCAGGTACGAGGACTCGGCGACTCCAACCACGCCGCGCGTCGTGAACAGGTGCCAGTAGGTGCCGGCGAGACCCCCCAGCGCAGTAAAGCCGCTCCACAGCGCCAGCCCGCCCGCCATCACCGAGCGCCGCGACTTGAGGTCCGAGAGCACGCCGGCCCCGAGGGCACCGAGCGCGAACGCGATCGCGAACGCCGAGCCCAGCCACCCGAGCTGCGTGTCGGTGATGTGCAGATCGTGCTTGATCGGCTCGAACAGCGCCAGGATGATGTTGCGATCGAGGTAGTTCAGGAGGTTGCCGAACGCGAGCAGCCCCAGGGCGTACCGGAGATACCGGGCGCTCGGCGCCGACGCGGCGGGGGCGCTCACGGCGCAGCGGCGCCGCGCCGGCCCCGCAGACTAGAGGAGCTCACGGCTCGACACGTTCTCCATCGACTCCTGCTGCAAGACCAGGAGCTTCTCGCGCGCCCGCGTCACCTCCACCACGGCCTCCTGAGGCTCGTCCGTCACGTGGAAGATGTCGAGGTCCTTGGGGTCGATCTTCCGCTCCGCCGCGACGGTCTGGCGCAGCCACTCGGTCAGCCCGCGCCAGTAGCTGCTGCCGAACAGCACCAGGGGGAAGTGCTTGATCGTCCCCGTCTGGATCAGGGTCAACGCCTCGAACGTCTCGTCCAGCGTCCCGAAGCCGCCGGGGAAGACGACGAACCCGATCGAGTACTTCACGAACATCGTCTTGCGGACGAAGAAGTAGTGGAAGTGCATCGCCGTATCCACGAACTCGTTCGTCCCCTGCTCGAACGGCAGCTCGATATTGAGCCCGATGGACGGACCGCCGGCGATGGATGCGCCCTTGTTCGCCGCTTCCATGATGCCGGGTCCGCCGCCGGTGATGATCGAGAACCCCGCGAGCGACAGAAGGCGCGCCGTCTCGGTCGCCGCCTTGTAGTATGGGTCGTCGGGCCCGGTGCGCGCCGAGCCGAAGAAGGTCACCGCGGGGCCGATGCCGGCCAGGGTGTCGAATCCCTCCACGAATTCGCCGAGAATCCTCAGCACGCGCCACGGATCAGACGAGGTGAACTGCCGCTCGCGTTCCCGCGGGGACGGGAGACTGAAGAGACGCTCGTCCTCGGTCGGGCCCAGCCGCCTCGGACCGCTGCGCCGCTCGCCGCCTGACGACATGGGAAGCCCTCTTGCCAGCGTGGGAGGGTCAGAATATACACGAAATATGCGCTCCTGGACTTCGCTCAGCGTCGCCCTGTGCGCCCGGGCCGTCATCAATCCCCGGGTTGCGCTGGACCTGGTCGCGCTCGCGTGGTCCATGCGCCGCCGTCGCTGGTATCGCGAGCCTCCGTTCCTGCCGCTGCCACCGCCGGAGTACGTGCGCTGGCGGATGCTGACCGCCTATGGCGACGAGGACGCCGTTCCCTCCGTCGACGATGTGATCCGGCTCGCGCGCTGGCGCCGGGACCTGCTCAGGACATGAACGCCGTCTCCCTTGCCGCCGCCGCGAAGGCAGCCGCTCAGGACCTCGGCTACGAGGCGTGCGGGATCACGGACCTGGCCGAATCCCAGGCCGGCGCCGCCCTCACCCGTTGGCTCGATCGCGGCCTCCACGGTGAGATGCGGTACATGGAGCGACAGGCGCCCGTGCGCCGCGAGCCGACGCGCGCCTGGCCGCAGGCCCGGTCCGCCATCGTGGTCTTGGACAACTACTACCAGCCGCACGCCGAGCCGGCGCCCGGACGCGGTCGGGTCGCGCGGTACGCCCTGGGCGACGACTACCACTCGGTGATGAGCGCCAAGCTCGAGCAGCTCGCGGCGCGGCTCGTGGCGGTCGCGGGCGGCGGGCAGTTTCGCGCCTACGTGGACGCGGGGCCGCTGCCGGAGCGGGAGCTGGCGCGCCGCGCCGGCCTCGGGTGGATCGGCAAGAACACGATGCTGATCCGTCCCGCCGTCGGATCGTTCACGTTCATCGGCGTCCTGCTGACCGACCTGGAGCTCGCGCCCGACGAGCCGTTCGAGGCCGATCGCTGCGGCACCTGTCGGCGCTGTCTCGATGCCTGCCCCACCGGCGCCTTTCTCGAGCCGCGCGTGCTCGACGCCACGCGCTGCATTTCCTACCTGACCATCGAAGCGCGTGGCGCGATCCCGGAGCCGCTCAAGCCGCTGGTGGGCGATTGGCTGTTCGGCTGCGACGTCTGCCAGGACGTGTGCCCGTGGAACGTGCGTTTCGCCACGGAGACCGGCGAAAGTCGATACCTCACTCGCCCGGCGTCCGACTGGCCGACCCTGGTCGAGATCGTCGCGATGACGGAGCGCGCATTCGACGAGGCGTTCGCCGAGACGTCCCTCGAGCGGGCGGGCCGCTCCGGGCTGGCGCGCAACGCGACGGTGCTCCTCGAGAACGCCCAGGCACGGGGCGCGGCCGAATGCCCGGCAGCGTGAAGGATCACGCCACCCAGGAGCGCCTCACCGCGATCAAGGAGAGCCTCGCCGCGGGGCTGGGGAAGGTGGATCCCTTCCGGCGGCTGCGCGACCGGCCGGTGCGCTACCAGCTCACGGCGGGCCAGACACTGGAGATCACGTTCCGCGACGTGCCGAGCATCGGCGAGGCCGAGGTGCTGGGCGTCAAGAAGCTGCTGGGAGGGAAGTCGTTCTGCACGGTGAGCCCGCAGTCGCGTGAGCGGCTGATCGTGCGGTTCGTCGTGCCGCTCGCGTAGCTAGATCTCCGCCGTCCACCGCCGCCCCGCGACCAGCGCCAGCGCGAGCGCCGCAGCCGCCCAGAATAGTCCGGCCAGCATCAGCCTCGGACCCGCGCGGGGCCCGCCGGGCGCCGTGCTGTACCAGTGGTTGAGCGCGTCATGGGCAAGTTGCCCCGCCGGGCGCCCGTATGCTTGGCGAAGGGCCTCGCCCACACCCAGGGGAGAGTGCCAGAAGGCGCTGAATTGCTCCGGGCTCCCATGCGCGAGCAGGAACGCGACGAGTTGCGCCTGACTTGGATCCGAGTACCACCACCAGGAGTAGTCGGCCGGACGAATCCGCACGTTGCGTTCGCACAGCGACCACGAGCCGTCCAGGCACCCGATGGCCACCCACGGGGTGCCCCAATACCACTCCCAGGGGCGGTCGTTGCTGAAATCCGGCCGCGGTATCTCGATCCGCGGGACCGCTCGCCCCGCCTCGGAAAGCGTGCCCATCCAACCGCCGTCGGCGAGGCCGTACGTACGCCACCCCCGGCGGATCATCCATTGCGCTATCTCCGACCCTGGCACTCCAAACCGCTGGTAGAGGCCGCACAGACCCAGAAACGGGCCGATGGAGCGTGGCGACGCCGCCCGGCTCCGGTCGCGCGGACCGTGCGGCACCAAGTTCACCTCGACAATGCACGAGGACCGCAGAACGTCCGGAGGCAACCGGCGCGCCATCCAATACCACAATCCGAAGTCGCGGCTCCGGGCGCGCGCGGGATTCGAGTAGAGGGCGATCACCAGCGACCCGCCCGGGCCAGCAGCGGCGGGATAGCGCCTGAGTTCCCCCTCGGCCGCGGTCATCCACGCACCCGCGGCGGCCACCGTCAGGGGAGTTTCGTAGACGACCGTGACCCGGCCGCGTGAGTGCAGTGCCCGGGGGCCGCGGACGGCGGCCAGGAGCGAATCAGCACGCTCCGTATCCCTCAGCCGTGCGTGTTGCACGTCCAGCGCCCGCTTAACGTCATCGCGGTAGGTCTCGTTGTGCTCCGAGCCGACGGGACCCTGCAGGAAGGCGGGGAACGATCTTCCGGTCTCCCCTCCCGCGGGCAGGAGCAACACGGCCACCAGCACGGCGGCCGCGGCAGGGCCCCAGATCCACCCCCAGCGCTTCAGCGCCACCGCCCGCTCCTGGCGGCCGCTAACAACAGCAGACCTCCGAACAGAAGAACCGGCATCGCGTCGCGCGCGCTGGCCGACACCCGGGGACGGCCGCCACCCGTCAGCAGCCACGCCCGCCATTCCGTCACGAGTGAGTCCTCTCCGATCCCCGCCGCCCGCGCCAGCCGCTCGCCGACGGCCCCGGACGTGTCCGCGAGGGCGTGGCGCAGCGCTTCCGCACCGTGCAGGACCCGGATCGCACGCAGCACGCTTCGCACCGATGCGAGCCCGGCCGGCACGGGAGAGACGCCTCCTGTCTGCGCATAGCGCAGGCACGCATCGTCTGATCCGCGGACGCACTGCTGCGCCGAGACGTCCAGGTACTCCACCATGCGGCGGGAAACGATGCTCCGGATCTCGGCGGGCGTGTACCGGGCCGTGTAGGGATTCGCATCGCGGTCGACGCCGAGCCAGGCGCGGCACGCCGCCGCCCTGCCCCCCAGGCACTCGGTGCCGGCCCGGGTGTCGCCTGCGGCGAGCTCGCGCACCGCAGCGGCATCGTCGCGCCCCTTCATGAAGCCGAGGCTGAGATCCTGCGGCACCCAAGAGCGCCACGCGGGATCCAGCCTCTCGACGTAGGCGCGCACGATGCGGGCCGCGACGATCCAACCGTCCGCGAGGGAATCCGGCTGCGCCGGGATCTCCGCCATGATCCGCGTCCTGGCGGCGAGCCCGTCGGCCCGAAGCACCGAGTCCCAGCCCGCGGACGCGTAGGCGACCGTGACCAGCGAAGCCACGAAGCTCGGCGGCACGGCTCCCAGCGAGTCGAGGTATCGCCTTGCCCCGTCGGCAATACGCTGGCCCGTGGCCTCGCCGACGACGCCGGGGACCAGCACCGTCACGTCGCCCGCGGAGAAGCGCCGCGCGCGCAGGTCCTCGTAGCGCCGCAGCTTCGCGAGGGAATCCTGTTTCGCGATCTTGGCCTCGAGGGACTCCGCCCGCGCTGCGAGCGCGCGCACCCTCGCCGTACCCGCCGCAGCGCCTTGCGCCTCCGCGCGCGGACCCACCACGGTCGCACCCAGGGTGAACAACGCGACCGCGATCCTACACATCGAACAGCGCCCACCGTCCCATCAGGATACTGAGCGGCCCGGGCCAGTTGGTGAGGAGATTGAACACCGTCGAGGTGACCGAGGCGGCATCCTTGATGCTCAGCGACGCCAGGATCGCATCGGCGAGGAAGACACCACAGATGACGCCGAGGGTGGCGACGGCGGCACGCTTCGTCGCGATCGAGATCGCGAAGAAGATGGCGAAGCAGACCAGGGCGGCCATTGCGAAACGCGCCGTCAATTGCAGCGGGTAGGCGTGTACGCCGTCGGGAAGCGACACGGAAAGCGTCGCGACGAGCGCGCCCACGCCGAGGGCCGCCACGGGGATCGCCAGGAGCGTCACGCCGGCCGCGAATCGCAGCAACACGAACATCGAGCGCGGAACCGGCAGCGCGAGCGCGTACACATGCTTGCCGGCGTGGTCCGGCGCCCACGCACCGATGCCCAGGAGCAACCCCGCCAGCAGCGCGAGCCCTGGGATCAGCACGCCCACCTGCTGCGCCGCGAACAGCCACTGACCGACTCGCTCCACCGGAGCGTTCGCAAGACCGCTGCCTGACGTCACCGTGAGCAGCGGCAGCGCGAACCCCAGCAATGCCAGCAGCACGACCGGCAGCCGTGCCGCCAGCCACTGCGCCTTGAGAACCTGCTTGAACATTGCCCTCCTCCCGCCTCAGGAAACCGGGGCCCGCGACGAGCGCAACAGCTCGACGAACCCTTCCTCGAGATCCAGGTCCACGACCTCCTTCACGACCGCGCCCACCCCCTCGAACCACTGCGCCATCGGCGGCTGCCACCCGCGGACCACCCACACGTGCTCGGTGCCCGCCGTCTCCCGCTGCAGCACGACGAACGGCGTGTCCCCGACCAGGCTCGGTGCGCCCGACAGGCGGATCCGCTTGATGCCGTTCTTGAAGCTCTGCATCGGCAGCTCGACGACGAGCCTCCCGTTGTCGAGCACGCCCACCCAGTCGCAGATCCGCTCCAGCTCGTGCACCAGATGGCTCGAGATGAACACCGTCGCCGACCCCTGCGAGCAGAAGTCGAGCAGCGCGGAGAGGACGTCGCGACGGACCACCGGGTCGAGCCCGTCGGTGGGCTCGTCCAGCACCAGCAGCTTCGGTCGCTGCGCCAGCACGAGCAGCATGTGCAGCTTCCCCATCTCGCCCTTGGAGAGGTGCGACAGCTTCTGGTCCAGCGGGAGGCCGAAGCTGCGGCGCATCTCGCCGGCGTATGCCATGTCGAATCCTTCGTAGAACGCGGCGTGGTAGCGCACCGCCTGCTCGAGCGTGAGATACGGATACAGGTGCGGCCGCTCCGGCACGTAGCCTGTCTGCGCCAGGATCCGCGCCATCTCGTCCGGCACCTTCCGGCCCAGCACCGCGATCGTGCCCCGCGCCGGCTTCAGCATTCCGAGCAGCAACCGGATGGTCGTCGTCTTCCCCGAGCCGTTCGGGCCGAGGAAGCCGTAGATCGATCCCTCGCGCACCTTGAGGCCCAGGTCACGGATCTCGAAGTACTTCCCCGCCCGATAGGCGAGATCGAACGTCTCGATCGCGTAGCTCATGCGAGCTTCACCTTCATCTCGACCCGCAGCGCCTGCTCCAGATCCTCCCGCGTCACTCCTAGCGCCGCCGCCTCCTGCAGCAGCTGGCGCACCAGGCGCCGCGCCAGGCGCTGGCGCTCGGCGTCCCGCTTCGGCTCCGCCAGCTCGCGGACGAACGTCCCCGCTCCCTGCCGGCTCTCGACCACACCCACCTCCTCGAGCTCGCGGTAGGCCTGAACGACGGTGGCGGGGTTCACCCGGAGCTGGGACGCCAGGTGCCGCACCGAGGGCAGCGCCCCGCCGGGTGGCATCTCCCCGGTCGCCACCGCGATGCGGATGCGATCGGCGATCTGCACGTACAGCGGGATGGAACTGCGCGGATCAATCTGCTGGAACACGACCCCCGTCACTGTATCACTGTATCGATACAGTGGCACTTTCCGCCAGTTCTGTCAAGAGGGAGGATGCAGGACCACCAGCGTGACCTCGGGAGGACAGCCCCAGCGGACCGGCGCCGTGATCGCGCCAACGCCGCGGGAGACATAGAGTTGGCGGTCGCCATCGCGGAAGTGGCCGGCCAGGTACCGGAACCCGAATTGCGACGGCACATAGGGCGGACCGAGCAGCGGCAGATGGGCCTGGCCACCGTGCGTATGGCCGGAGAGCATCAGGTCGAGCCGGACGTCCGGGGGCCAGTAGGCGAAGACATCGGGGTCGTGCGATACGACGATGCGCGGCACGTCGGCGCAGAGACCCGCGGTCGCAGCGCGGAAGTCGATCACGTCGAACCGGAGATCGCCGACTCCGCCGACGGCCAGGGCGTCATCGCCGCGTCGGAGGACGACCGACGTGTTCCAGAGCTCGCGAATCCCGGCCGACGCCAGGGCCGCGCGCACGAGCTCGGCGCTGACGTAGTGATCGTGGTTGCCGAGCACCGCGAAGACGCCGTCGGGTGCGGCGAGCGGCTTCAGCAGCTCCACCAGGCCCGTGGCGTATCGCCTGCTGTGCGAGACGAAGTCGCCACCCAGGAGAATGACGTCCGGCTCCAGGGCGATGGCCGTGGATACCGCCCGGGCCAGGAACCACTGCGGGACGACAGCCGACGAGTGCAGGTCGGTGAGGAAGGCGATGCGGTAGTTGTCGAACACCGGCGCGAGGCCCGGCAAGGCGACGTCGGCTCGCTCCACCACCAAACGCTTGCGCCGCCAGAAGCCGAACGGTCCCGTGAGCCGCTCGACCCAATCGCTCGCCACGTTCTCGAGCCGCCGGCCGGGGCCCGGCCGCACCGTCGTGCTCCTGGGCCGATGCCGCGGGGAGCGGAACAGCGGTCCGATCAGGCGCGCCGCACCCTATAGCCCGGTGGGATGGTCAACGAACGACCACGGCAGCTGGAATCGCTCCGCGATGTGCTCGGCCAGGGCCTTCACGCCGAGGGTCTCGGTAGCGTAGTGCCCGCCGTAGTACACGTTCACGCCGAGTTCCTCGGCGTCGAAGTAGGACGAGTGCTTCCCCTCGCCGGTGATGAACGAGTCCAGGCCCGCGTCCCGCGCCTGCGCGATCATCGACCCCGCGCTCCCGGTGATGATCCCGACGCGCCGCACACGTTCCGGGCCGCCGGCGATCAACCGCGGAGGGGAGCCGAGGATCTCGCCGAGGCGCGCCGCCAGCGTCTCCCGCGGGACGTCCATCTCCCCCCAGGTGCCCAGGGGGGACCCTCGGTACTCGCCGAACCAGCCGCGCACCTCCATCCCCAGGCGCCGGGCCAGCACCACGTTGTTGCCGACCTCGGGATGCCGATCCAGCGGGATGTGAGCGGAGTAGAGCGCGATCCCGTGCCGAATGAGCGCCGCCACCCGCCGGTAGTGACGCCCGACGACCGGCTCCAGCCCGCCCCAGAACAGTCCATGATGGACCAGCAGGAGATCGGCGCCGCGCTCGGCCGCCTGGTCTATCACCGCTTGGCACGCGTCCACGGCGACGGCGACGTTCTGCACTTCGCCGCCATTCTCCACCTGCAGCCCGTTCAGCGCCTGCGGCTCGTCGCCGACCTCGCCCGTCCGGAGGTAGTCGTCGAGGTAGCGAGCCAGATCATCGAGGCGCACGGTCCCCACCCTCACACCATGTCGTCAGCGACGACTCACCGACTTGTCTGTGTGTTGATATCATGTTGGAATGTTAGAAATCGTATGCACATCGCAATCCAATTAGGGACAAGATGTTACAGCGACACGGTCGCTGGTTGGGGATGCCGCGTTGACTGTCGTGTCGATCGCCCTAGGATGGCTGCGTCGGGGCGCGCGGCGGGACGGCGATGCGCGCCACAGGAATCGAGGGTCTCTGGGTCCCGGGCGGCACCGGAGGGCGAGGACGCGCTTCCGCCTTCGACTCGGCACCCCGCTCTGCCCTGGCGGCCGGAGCCTCGTCCATCCGGATCAGCCCATTGAGGGTCCCGCCTTCGGCCACCGCGATCCGGCGCGTGGTGATGTCGCCGTGCACAGATGCACCGGACTGAATCTCGACCCGTTCGCGGGCACGGATCGCCCCGCTCACCGTACCGCCGACCACCGCCTCGGTCGTGTCCACGTCGCCTTGCACACTGCCGCCCTTGGCGACCAGCACTTGGGAGGCTGCGGTGACGTTGCCGTCCACGGTCCCTTCGATCTTCACGACGCCATTCGCGTCGAGATCGCCATGCACGGTCATCCCGGCGCCGATGATGGACAGGGCTCCGGTGGGTGCCGACGGACCGCGTGGCTGAGCCGCCCTCGCGTCGGCCGCCGGCTTCTTCGTGCCGAACATCCCCATGCTACGTTCCCCCTTCATGCACCATCGTCGTCGGATCGATGGAGCGCCCATTGTGTCGAATCTCGAAGTGCAGGTGTGGGGCCGTGGACCGGCCGGTGTTGCCCGACAGCGCGATCACCTGCCCCGCCTTCACGTCGTCGCCGCGCGAGATCAGGACGCGCGAGAGATGCCCGTACATCGTTTCATACCCGGCCGGGTGCCGAATGAGCACGAAGAGCCCGTACGACGAATCGTTCCCGGCCGCTTCGACCGTCCCTCCCCCGGCGGCCCGCACATTGGATCCTTCGGGCACCGCCAGGTCGATGCCGGGATGGATCTCCTCGTTCGGCGACGTGGAGACCATCCCGCGCGTCCGGAACGAGGGCACCGACAGCGGCCAGCGATGCGGCACCGACGGTCCCTCCTCTTCCGTTGAATCGACGGTGGGCGCCGGCGCGCGGGCGAGGATCGGGGGCGCGACGTAGAGCCGCTCCTCGCCGGCCGCCAGCTCGCTCGAATCCCGCGAGGCGGGTGGCATCCGGACTCCGAGCATCCCGCGCAGGCGAGCATAGCGTGCCTCGGCCTCGGCGAGCGCGGCGGCGAGCTCGTCGACGCGCCGGTTCTCGCGGGTGAGCTGGGCCACGCGCTGCTGGAGGAACGGCTCCTTGGCGGCCGCCGACAGGATCGGACCGTAGGCCGCAACGATCGCTACGATCGCGACGGCCACCACGATCGCGGTGATCAGCAGGGTACGTGCCAGCCACGCGGGGATCCGGAGCTGCCGCGAGGCGAGCGCGCCGCTCTTGTGCACGATGATCGTGTACCCGTCGCCTCGCATCAGCCATCCCACCGCCGGCCCAGGATCAGCTCCAGCAGCCGAGCGAGATCGTCCTCGGAGTAGAAGCGCAGCTGAAGGTGCCCCCTCCCCTTCCCCGTCAGGACGACCGCGGCGTCGGTGCCGAGCCGCTTGCGGAGCGCCTCCTCAATGCGGCGTACCTCCGGTGGCACGGCGCGTCGCGGTCCCCTGCCGTCTTTCCGGGGACGCGGGGCGCCCCGGGCCTGCCGCTCCATCTCGCGCACCGACCACCCTTCGGCCACGCAGGCCCTGGCGAGGCGCTCGATCTGCTTCCCGTCGCCCAGGGAGAGGAGGGCGCGGGCGTGTCCGGCCGAAAGCGCCTCGTCCGCCACCAGCTGTTGGACGCTCTTAGGCAGCTTGAGGAGCCGGACCGCGTTCGCCACCGTGGAGCGGTCACGGCCGACCGCCTCGGCGATCGCCGCGTGGGACAAGGCGAAGTCGTGTGCCAGCCGCTCGTAGCCCTGCGCCTCGTCGATCGGCGAGAGGGAGGCGCGCTGGAGGTTCTCGACCAGGGCCAGCGTCAGGAGAGTCCGGTCGTCCACCTCCCGCACGACGGCGGGCACGTGCTTCCACCCCAGCGCACGGACCGCCCGCCAGCGCCGCTCACCCGCCACCAGTTCGTAGCCCGACTCCAGTTGCCGGACCACGACCGGCTGCAGCAGCCCGTTGACCGCGATCGAGTCCTTCAGCTCGGTGAGGGACGAGGGATTGAGCGCGCGACGCGGCTGAAAGCGGTTCGGCTTGATGCCCTCCACCGGGAGCTCGCGGACCAGTCCCTCGCGCTCAGCGTCCTCGACCGTGCCGACGCCCAGCAACGCCTCCAGGCCACGGCCCAGCCGGCGGCGCCCGGCGGCGGCGCCGCTCACGGAGCCGCCTCGGCAGGACGCCGCCCCGGCTCTCGGTGGTCTGCGCCCACCTTGCTGGCGGTGCGGCGGATCAACTCTTCCGCCACGCTCAGATAGCTCTGCGCGCCCACCGACCCGATGTCGTAGAGGAGAATCGGCTTGCCGAAGCTCGGCGCCTCCGCGAGGCGCACGTTGCGGGGAATCGCCGTCTTGAACATCCGGGCGCCGAAGTATTCCTGCGCCTCCTCGGCGACCTGCCGCGAGAGGTTGAGCCGCGCGTCGTACATCGTCAGGAGCACGCCGTCCACGGCGAGGCGCGGATTGAAGTTGCGCTGCACCAGCCGGATCGTGTTGAGCAGCTGGGAAAGCCCCTCCAGCGCGTAGTACTCGCACTGGATCGGAATCACCACGGCGTCCGCGGCGGTCAGCATGTTGAGCGTCAGCAGCCCGAGGGAGGGGGGGCAGTCGATCAGCACGTAGTCGTACGAGCGCCGGAGGGCGTCGAGGGCTCGCCGCATCAGGGTCTCCCGATGGGCGCGCGACACCAGCTCGACCTCGGCACCCACCAGGTCCCGCGATGCCGGCGCCACGTCGAGGAGAGGGAAGTGGATCCCCCGCCGGATCGCATCGGCCAGCGGCCGGTTGTCGAGCAGCACCTCGTAGACGGTGAGCTGCAGCGCGTCGCGCTCCAGCCCCACGCCCGACGTGGCGTTGGCCTGGGGGTCCGCGTCCACCAGCAACGTGCGCTTCTCCGCCGCCGCCAGCGAGGCGGCGAGGTTGACGGCGGAGGTCGTCTTGCCGACGCCCCCCTTCTGGTTCGCAATCGCGATGACACGGGCCATGAGACGGCAGAATCTAGCCCCTAACTGCCGGTGGCTACAAGAGATGTTTCACGTGCAACACGGCCGGGATGGTTGCGGGCCTGGAGTTGCGAGGAAAGGACGGGCGACCGGCGGGCGGGGCAGGGGACTGAGGCACGGCCGGCCGGCGATCCGGGCGGCCCTGTTGCACGTGCAACACGGCCAGGACGGTTGCGAGTTGCGAGAGGGGAGGCCCTTAGCTCTGCCTCGCCCAGCGGACCAGCTCCGCTATCCCCGGCCGCTTCCCGTACATCAGAATGCCGACCCGGTAGATCCGGGCCGCCACCCAGACCACGGCCACCACCGTCACGACCAGAATGGCCAGCGACATCGCCACTTCCCCGGCTGGCACGTCGGACGCCGCCGCCCGGATCGGCATGATGATCGGCGACCAGAACGGCACCAGCCCCATCACGCTCGACAGGCTCCCGGCCGGGTCGTTCAGCACCGCCGGGAAGACCAGGATCCCGGGGATGAGGAGCATCACCACCGGCATCTGTGCCTGCTGCGCCTCCGAGTCGGTGGATACGATCGCGCCGACCACCGCGAACATCGCCGAGTACAGGAGATAGCCGAGCAGGAAGTAGGCGAGCACCAGGACGACCAGACCGCTCGCAATGGCGGGGAGCTGGATCGCTGCCGCCTGCTCCGCCGGCACCTTGAACGCGGCGAAGACCACCCCCCGGTAGCGGATCAACGCGGCGGCCGCCACCCCCCAGACGCCCATCTGCACCAGCCCCACTCCGCCCACACCCACCACCTTGCCGAGCAGCAGCTGGAACGGCCGCAGGCTGGAGACGAGCACCTCGATGATCCGCGTCTGCTTCTCCTCCAGCACGCTGCGCATCACGTTCACGCTGTAGAGGAAGATCGCCATGTACATGACGAAGCCGATCACATAGGCGAGGAAGAAGGTGGCGGCACCCGTTTCTCCCGTCGCCCCCCGCTTCGTGATCCGCAATGTGGTGACTGAGATGCGCGCCTGGGACTCCTGCACCACGCCGGGATCCACCCCTCGCTGGGTGAGTCGCTCCATCATCACCGCCTGGCGCGCCGCCGCCTGCAGCAGCGCCATGTCCCGGATCGAGGAGACGTTCTGCCCCCGGTACTCCAGCTTCCCCGATTCGAGCGTCGCCCCCGACACCACGAGAAACCCGTCGATGGCCTTCGCCTGCACCCGCTCGGTGAGCGCCTCCATCGCCGCAGCGGCCCCGCTCTCGGACGTGGTGACCCGATCCACCCGGAACTGGTTGCCCGTCTCGAGCTGCGTGACCAGCCGGTCGGCCAGGGTCCCGCTCCCCGCATCCAGCAGCCCGATGTGCCGCGCGCCGCCGCCGGACCCCGCCAGCACCGCGGGCAGCACCGTCACGACGATCATGAAGACCGGGCCGAGGATGGTCGAGATCAGGAACCACTTGCTGCGTACGCGCTCGACGAACTCGCGCCGGATCACCGCCCAGACCTTATCCACGCGCCACCTCCCCGCGGCGGGGCTCAGCGCCTGCGGCACCGACTTTGTCCAGGAAGATGCGGTTCAACGACGGCTCGATGTGCTCGAAGCGTCTCAGCCGCGCGCCCGCCCGCACCAGCCGCTCCAGCAGCTGCTGCGGCTCCACGCCGTCGGCGAGCGCCAGCTCCGCGTAGCCGCCGTAGTCGTCGGCCTTGGCGACCATGCTCGGGTCGCCGATGATCGGCACGGCCGCCTCACCGCCGTCGTCGAACGCCACCGCCACGTGGGTTCCCCCGTGCACCCGCTTTACCTCCGCCAGGGCCCCGTCCAGCACCTTCCTCCCCTGCGCGATGATGCAGACGTGGTCGCAGATCCGCTCCGCCACGTCCATCTGGTGAGTCGAGAAGATGATCGTCGTGCCGGCGCGGGAGAGTTGCACGATCACGTCCTTGATGGCCTGGGTGTTGATCGGATCGAGCCCGGCGAATGGCTCGTCGAGGATCAGCAGCGCAGGCTCATGCAGCATCGTCGCGATGAACTGCACCTTCTGCTGCATCCCCTTCGAGAGCTCCTCCACCTTCTTCATCTGCCACTCGCCCAGCTCGAGGCGCGCCAGCCATTCTCCGGCCTTCCGCCGCGCCACGTCGCGCGACACGCCCTTGGCCTCGGCGAGGAAGACCAGGGTGTCGAGCACCCGCATCTTGCGGTAGAGGCCCCGCTCCTCGGGGAGGTATCCGATCTCGGCGCTGTGCTCCCGGCCGCCGCGGGCGTCGCCGAACAGCCGCACCGTGCCCTCATCCGGGATGATGATGTCCATCAACATCCGGATCGTGGTCGTCTTGCCGGCGCCGTTGGGCCCGAGCAGGCCGTACACGGCGCCACGCGGGACCGACAGCGCCAGGCCGGATACAGCCGCGAAGTCTCCAAAGCGCTTCGTGATGCCGTCGACTTGAACGATGGGCTCGCTGATCATGGGCCTCTGAGGTGTGTGAGGAGCGCTTCGCCGAAGGCGAGCGCGGCCTCGGGTCCGCTGGCCGTGACGACCGGTCCATCCACGACCACCGGGTCCCCTACGTACGTCGCTCCAGCTTTCTTCAGCTCGAGGAGCGCGCGCGGCACCGGGTACGCCGTGGCACGCCGGCCCTTGAGCACGCCCGCCCGGGCCAGCACGGCTCCCGAGAGGCAGATCGCGCCCACCGGCTTGCCGGCGGCATGAAACGCCTGCACCAGCGCCAGGAGCGGCGCGCTGTCCCAGAGGTGTGCCGGCGACCCGGCTCCTCCAGCAATGGCCAGGGCGTCATACTGCGCGGCGTCCGCCTGCCGCACGGTGCAGTCGATCGCGACCGTGGCCCCGAGCATCCCCCGGGCCGTGCCCCGCCGCGTCGACGCCACGCTCACCGCGACGCCGCCTTGCTCAAGCGCGCGCTTCGGCTCAAGCAGCTCCTCGTCGCGGAAGCGCTCGGGAGCAACGACGAACAGAAGCTTCGACGTGGAACGCCTCCGGAACCGGAGACGGAGAATAACCGTGCGCGCGCCGGCGGGCGAGCGATGGCGCGCGGGTCAGCGGCTGTTCTTGGTGCCTTCCTCGAGCGCGTTCCAGCCCAGCAGCGCGCACTTGACGCGCACCGGGAACTTGGCAACGCCCACCAGAGCGCGCGCCTCGCCGAGCGCCTTGTCGCGGGCGGCCTCGGCCGAGCCGTGCATCATCTCGTTGAACCGGTCGGCCAGCGCGCGGGCCTCGCGGACCGTCTTACCCTTGATGAGCTGCGTCATCATGGACGCCGACGCCTGGCTGATCGAGCAGCCGCGACCGGAGAAGCGCACGTCGGCAATGGTGTCGCCAGAGACCACCAGGTCGAGCTCCAGCTCGTCGCCGCACGACGGGTTGGTCAGCCCGATGCGATGGGTGTGCGGCTCCAGTGTCCCCTTGTTCCGCGGGCGCCGGTAGTGGTCCAGGATCAACTCCTGGAACAGGTCCTCGAGCGCGCGGTCGGGTTGGTCAGGCACGGGCGAGCCCGAACAGCGTGAGCGCCTTCTGGAGTGCGGCCACCAGCGCGTCCACGTCCTCCTCCGTGTTGTACACGTAGAACGATGCCCGCGCCGTCGCGCTGACGTTGAGCCGGCGCATGAGCGGCTGCGTGCAGTGGTGCCCCGCGCGGATCGCCACCCCCTCGTGGTCCAGGATCGTCGCGAGATCGTGGGGATGGATGTCTGCGAGGGTGAACGAGATCACACCTGCGCGCTCGTCCATCGGGCCGTAGATCGTCATCCCCTCGATCGCCGCGAGTTTCCGGAGCGCGTACGCCGCCAGCTCGCGCTCGTGGGCGGCGATCGCCTCCATGCCGAGCCCGCGCAGATAACCGATCGCGGCGCCCAAACCGATCGCGCCTTCCACGTTCGGCGTGCCCGCCTCGAACTTCTGCGGCAGCGGCGCGTAGGTCGCCGTCGTGTCCCTGACGACGTTGATCATCTCGCCGCCGCCGTGATAGGGCGGCATCGCGTCCAGCAGCTCCGGCTTGCCGATCACCGCGCCGATGCCCATCGGGGCGAGCATCTTGTGGCCGGAGAGGACGTAGAAGTCGCAGTCCAGCGCCTTCACGTCCACCGGCACGTGTGGCGCGCTTTGCGCTCCGTCCACCACGACCACCGCACCCGCGCCGTGCGCCAACCTGACCAGTTCGGCCACCGGATTGATCGTGCCGAGGGTGTTCGAGACGTGCGTGAACGCGACGACGCTCGGCTCCCGTTCCAGCGCCCGGCGGAAGTCCGCGAGATCGATACGGCCGTCCGCGGTCAGTTCCACCATCACGATCTCCGCGCCCCTGGCCTGTGCCACCAGCTGCCACGGAATGAGGTTCGAGTGGTGCTCCATCGCCGTGACGACGATCGTGTCGCCCGGCCTCACGCGCAGCGCGCCCAGCGACGAGGCGATGAGGTTGATTCCCTCGGTCGTCCCGCGGACGAAGATCACGCCGCTCGGATCCGGGGCGCCGGTGAACGACGCCAGGCTCGCGCGGGCCTCTTCGTACGCGTCGGTGGCGCGGATCGCGAGGTCGTATCCGCCGCGGTGCACGTTCGCGTTCAGGCCGCCGTAGTACGCCGTGATCGCGTCGATGACCGCCTGCGGCTTCTGTGACGTCGCCGCGGAATCGAGGTAGACGAGGCGGTGGCCGTTCGACGGCTGCCGCAGGATCGGGAAGTCGTCGCGCACGTCCCGCAGGCGGGGCGTCGGCGCGGCGGCACGGCCGCGGGAGGGCATCACAAAGTTGCTCCTCGATCGATCGGGGGCTCCAGCGCGCCGTGCACCAGGCGGTCGAGCGCGTCACGTACCAGCGGGTGCCGCAGGCGGCCCAGGATCTCGGCGCCGAAGCCGTAGGTCATCAGCGAGCGCGCCTGTTCCGGAGAGAGGCCGCGGCTCCTGAGATAGAACACCTCTTTCTCGTCGAGGGGACCCAGCGTCGCGCCGTGGGTGCACTTCACGTCGTCGGCGTAGATCTCGAGCTGCGGCTGGCTGTCGGCCCGCGCCTGCTCGGAGAGCACCAGGTTGTGGTTGGTCTGCTTCGAGTCGGTGCGCTGCGCGCCGGGCCGGACGATGATGCGCCCGTTGAACACTCCGCGCCCGGCGTCGGCGAGGACGCCGTTGAAGTACTCGTGACTCTGGCAGTCGGGCTTGGCGTGGTCGATCACCGTGTGATGGTCGGCGTGCCGCGTCCCGTCCAGGAGATAGAGCCCGTTCAGGACCAGCTCCGCGCCGGGACCGTCCAGCACCGAGACGATGTCGTGGCGCGCCAGAGCGGCGCCGAGGACGATCGGATGAACGCGCAGCACGCTGTTCCGCCCCTGCAGCGTGTGCGTCGTCGCGACGTGGAACGCACTTCGCGCCTCGCGCTGCGGGCGCACCAGCTCGAGGTGGCCCCCGTCCGCGACGACCACTTCCGTCACGGCATTCGTCCAGTAGGTCCCGTCGTGGAGCGCGGCGTAGCTCTCGATGACCGAGGCGCGGGCGCCGCGCTCCACCACGACCAGGCTGCGCGGATGCGCGACCGTGGGCTTGGCGCCCGGCGCGGAGAGGAACAGCAACTGCAGCGGTGCGTCGAAGGTCACGCCTTCCGCCACATGCACGAACGCGCCGTCGCGGAGGAACGCGGTGTTGAGCGCCCCGAACGGGTTGGCGGCGTATGCCGCGTGGCGCGCCAGGTGCCGCTCGAGCAGCTCCGGCTCGCGTTCGAGCGCCACCGCGAGACTGCCGGCACACACGCCCCGCGGCAGACCGTCCGCCGACGAGAGCGCCTCCGAGTACCGCCCGTTCACGAACACGAGACGGCAGGCGCTCTCCACCGGAAGGAACAGCGGCGCCACGCGCTTGGCCGCCGGACCGGCCCGCCGCGCGGGGAGCGCGAACGGCGTCCCGGCAATCGACGCGACGCTGGTGAACCGCCACTCTTCCTGGTGTGTCGTCGGGAACCCGAGCTCGGCGAACCGCGCCAGGGCTGCCGCCCGGATCTCCTTGAGCCACGGCGGCGCGCCGCCGGCCCCGTTGGCCGCGAACGCGTCGTACTGCGCGACATACCGCTCGGCCGCGCCGACGGGCCGCTTCATCCGGCTCGCTGCCATGGCCTCAGACCGCGGCCTCCGCGCGCACCCAGTCGTAGCCCTTGGACTCCAGCTCCAGGGCCAGCTCCTTGCCGCCCGAGAGGACGATCTTCCCCTCGCTCAGCACGTGCACGTGATCCGGCGTGATGTAATTGAGGATGCGCTGGTAGTGGGTCACGATCACCGTCGCGTTGTCCGGCCGCCGCAGCCGGTCCACCGCCCCGGCCACCGTCCGCAACGCGTCGATATCCAGCCCCGAATCCGTCTCGTCCAGGATCGCGAGGCGCGGCTCCAGCACGGCCATCTGGAGGATCTCGTTGCGCTTCTTCTCGCCCCCCGAAAGCCCGTCGTTCACCGGCCGGTTCATCAGGCTGTCGTCCGACTCCACGACCTTGAGCTTCTCCGCCAGGAGGTCCATGAACTCGAGCGGATCCAGCTCCGGCTGCCCCCGGTGCTTGCGCGCCGCGTTGAGCGCCGCACGCAGGAAGTACGCGTTGGTGATGCCGCGGATCGCCACGGGGTACTGGAAGGCGAGGAACACGCCCTCCCGGGCCCGCTCCTCCGGATCCATATCGAGCAGGTCCCGGCCCATGTATCGAACCGTACCCTCTGTGACCGTGTAGGCGGGATGGCCGGCCAGCACCTGCGCCAGCGTGCTCTTGCCGGAGCCGTTCGGGCCCATGATCGCGTGCACCTCACCGGCGTGCACCACGAGGTCGACGCCGCGCAGAATCTCCTTGCCCTCGACCGAGGCATGCAGGTTCGTGATCTCGAGCATACGCGTTATCCGACGCTGCCTTCGAGGCTGATGCCGAGAAGGCGCTGGGCCTCGACGGCGAACTCCATCGGCAGCTCGCGGAAGACCTCCTTGCAGAATCCGTTCACGATCATGGACGTCGCGTCCTCCGCCGACAGTCCCCGCTGGCGGCAGTAGAAGATCTGGTCCTCCCCGATCTTCGAGGTGGACGCCTCGTGCTCCATGATCGCCGTGCTGTTGCGCACGTCGATGTAGGGGAACGTGTGCGCCCCGCACTGATCGCCGATCAGCATCGAGTCGCATTGCGAGTAGTTCCGCGCCCCCGTTGCCCCCTTCAGGATCTTCACCAGCCCGCGGTACGTGTTCTGCCCATGCCCCGCCGAGATGCCCTTGGACACGATCGTGCTGCGCGTGTTCTTTCCGATGTGGATCATCTTGGTCCCGGTGTCCGCCTGCTGGCGGTTGGCGGTCACCGCGACCGAGTAGAACTCCCCGATCGAATTGTCGCCCTGAAGAATGCAGCCGGGGTACTTCCAGGTGATCGCCGAGCCGGTCTCCACCTGGGTCCATGAAATCTTCGAGTTCTTCCCCGCGCACTTCCCGCGCTTCGTCACGAAGTTGTAGATGCCGCCGCGCCCCTGCTCGTCCCCGGGATACCAGTTCTGCACCGTCGAGTACTTGATCTGGGCGTCGTCGAGCGCCACCAGCTCGACCACCGCCGCGTGGAGCTGGTTCGCGTCCCGCATCGGCGCCGAGCAGCCCTCGAGGTAGCTGACGTAGCTGCCCTCGTCCGCCACGATCAGCGTCCGCTCGAACTGGCCCGACGCCGCCGCGTTGATTCGGAAGTAGGTGGACAGCTCCAGCGGACAACGCACGCCCTTGGGGATGTACGCGAACGACCCGTCGCTGAAGACCGCCGAGTTCAGGGCCGCGAAGAAGTTGTCGTTGGTCGGCACCACGGAGCCGAGGTAGCGCCGGACCAGCTCCGGGTGCTCGCGCACCGCCTCGGAGAACGGACAGAAGATGATGCCGTGCTGCGCCAGCGTCTCCTTGAACGTGGTCGCCACCGATACGCTGTCGAACACCGCGTCCACCGCGACGCCGGCCAGCCGCTTCTGCTCGGCGAGCGGAATCCCCAGCTTCTCGAACGTCTCGAGCAGCTTCGGATCCACCTGCTCCAGGCTGTCCAAGGACTTCGCCTGCCTGGGGGCAGCGTAATAGACGATGGACTGGTAGTCGATCGGCGGATGCTTCACGTTCGCCCAGGTCGGCTCCCGCATCGTCACCCAGTGCCGGAACGCCTTGAGCCGCCACTCCAGCATGAACTCGGGCTCGCCCTTCTTCGCCGAGATCACGCGAATGACATCCTCGTTCAGACCGGCGGGGACGTCGTCCGACTCGATATCGGTGACGAAGCCGTACTTGTACGGCTGCAGAACCTGCGATTCGATGGACGTCATGCCTGCTCCGGTAGCGCCGGCGCTGCGTCGTCACCCGATGGGCCGGGCGTGATGGCGTACTCGCACGCGTTCGAGCCCTCAGTGATGTGCGTCCGGCGCTCCACCTGCGACGCCAGCACCTCAGTGAGGAACCGCCGCTCCGCCGCACACACCTCCGGATACCGCTCAGCCACCGCGCGAATCGCGCAGTTGTGCTCCGCCAGCCGGATCGCGCCGTCCCGGCTGTCCCACTCCGCCATGTACCCTTCCTCGGTGAGAATCCGCACCAGCCGCTGCAGCCGCACCTCGACCGGCTGGTCGGCCAGCTCCGTCTTCAGCTGATCCGCCCGCGCGCGGAACTGGTCCGCGAACA
>DATKLR010000263.1:0-13678 GCA_035542295.1 Gemmatimonadales bacterium
GTCGCGATTCTGGAAGGAGACGGCGGTCTTCGTGCTGGAGGACGACGCCCAGAACGGCCCCGACCACGTCGACGCCCACCGCTCGCCGCTCCTGGTGATGAGCCCCTACGTCCGCCGCGGCATGGTGGACAGCAGCTTCTATACGACGGCGTCGGTGCTGCGCACGATCGAGCTGATCCTCGGGATCAAGCCGATGAGCTTGTACGATGCGGCCGCCATGCCGTTGTACGACGCCTTCAGCATGCGGCCGGACACGACGGCGTTCGCCGCGCTGCCAGCGCTGTGGCCGCTGGACGAGCGGAATCCCGTGGGCCGCCGCTCCGCCCTAAATCCCCGGGTGTTCCTGCGGCCCGACTTTGCGGACGAGAATGTGCTCAACCGAGAGATCTGGTCGTCGGTCAGGACCACGCCGATGCCGCCGCCGAGGCATTCGGTGATAACGTTGAAGCGTGATGAGTAGTGGGTGATGGGTGATACGTGAGGGGTGATGAGCGAGAGTGATGAGTGCGTCGCGCTGAGTGATGGGTCGCGCGGACCCATCACCCCTCACACGTCACCCATCACTTTGTCGCATCACTCCTCACGTCTCACCGATCACTCATGACCCATCACCATCGAATGGCCGCACTCCCCCATGTGAACCCGCTCCCGAACGCCGCCAGCACCAGCAGATCTCCCTGCGCCAGCCGGCCCGCCTGCACGCACTCGTCCAGCGCAATCGGAATCGACCCCGCCGTGGTGTTCCCGTAGCGCTGGATGTTGTTGTAGATCTGGTCGTCCCGCAGCCCCATCAGCTTCTGGACCATCTCCGAGATGCGCAGGTTGGCCTGGTGCGGGATCAGGAGCTTGATGTCCTGCGGCGTGAGCCCGTTGGTCTGCAGCGCCAGCTGCACGCACTCCGGCATCCGGGTGGAGGCGTGCTTGAAGACCTCCTTGCCCTGCATCCGGGCGTGGTGCTTGCCCGCGTCGAGGTCAGCGCGCGAGATCCGCGGGTTGTTGGCCGAGGCGGGGGCCTCACAGAAGAGCAGCTCCGCGTAGCGTCCGTCGGCGTAGATGTGGGTGGACAGCACGCCGCGCCCGTCGTCCCCCGTCGGGCCGAGAATCGCGACCCCGGCCCCGTCGCCGAACAGGACCGCGAGATCGCGGCCTCGCGTGGTCAGGTCCATCCCGGTCGAGTGCACCTCGGAACCGACCAGCAGGACGCGCCGGTACTGGCCGGTCCGGATCCAGGCGTCGGCGATGGAGAGACCGTACAGGAACCCGGTGCACTGGTTGCGCACGTCGAGACACGGAATCTCGGCCACCCCGAGCTTCCGCTGGAGGAACACGCCGGTGCCCGGGAAGAAGTAGTCCGGGGACAGGGTGCAGTAGATGATGCAGTCGAGGTCGGAGGGCTTCAGGCCGGCGCGCCCCAGGGCCTGCATCGAGGCCTCGTACGCCATATCTGCGCCGCTCTGCCCCTCCGCGACCCAGCGTCGTTCCGTGATCCCTGTGCGGGTACGGATCCACTCGTCCGAGGTGTCCATCCACTGGGTGAACTCGTCGTTCTTGACGACCCGCTCGGGGACGTAGTGGCCGGTGCTGATGAACTCGGTGCGCGGCATGGCGGAGCCCTTCCGGGCGAAGCGAGGACCGCGGAACGCTATGGCGCGTGCCTGCCGCGGACAAGGGCGGACGGCTAGAATTGCCGTATGGACGCCCACGATGCGATCGCCGCCCGCACGTCGACCCGCGCCTTCGCGGACCAACCGGTGCCCCGCGCCGTGCTCGAGCGGCTGCTCGCGGCCGCCGTGCGCGCTCCCAACCACAAGCTCACGGAGCCGTGGCGCTTCGCCGTGCTCACCGGGAAGAGCGCGGCGCGCTTCGCCGAGCTCAAGCGCGCCCACCGGGCGACACGGTTCGCCGACCCCGCTGCCCCCGAAGCTGCCAAGGCGATCGACAAGACCCATCGGGAGGCGCTCGGCACACCGGCCTTCGTCGTCCTGATGTGTGCCGTCTCGGACGATGCGGTGCGGCGCGAGGAGGACTACGCCTCGGTGATGATGGCCGCGCAGAACCTGATGATCGCCGCCACCGCCGACGGGCTGGGCAGCTACCTGCGGACGGGCGGCATCATGGAGGACGCCGGCTTGAAGGCGCTGGTGCAGCTTCCCGCCGGCTACCGCATCGTCGCCGTCGTGTCCCTCGGCTACCCGGCGACGCCGCAGGAGGCGAAGAAGCGCAGCGACCCGGCTGGGAAAGCCCTGTGGTTCGACTAGGCGCGCCCGGCTGCGAATCCTCCGGCCCGTGGCTATCGTAAGGGAAGCATGATCCTACCGACGCTGATCATCAGTGCTGCGGCTCTGGGTGGGGGCTACGCCTGGGCCAAGGGGTTCGTCCGCCGGCGCCTGCGCTTCGTCGATGCCGTCTACACGCGGCCGGCGCCCTGGATCGCCGGCGCCGCGGCGGCGCTCGTCGCGACGCCGTTCACCCTGCTGCCGCTCATTACCGGGCTGACGGCCGTGGGCCTCGGCGTGGGCGTCGGCGTGGGCGTCAAGGCCGCGCAGCGCGCCCGCCTCCTGCCGCCGGGGGACGAGTAGTGCGGCTCGGCGCGTCCGCGAGCGTGAGCCGCTGCGGGATTTCCACCGCGCTCGCGCTCCTCCTCGCCGCTGTCGTCGCCGCGCCTGCCGCTGCACAGCGCCCCGAATACGTCTCGCCAGCCGGTGTGAGCTACTTCGCCCAAGCGGACACCGGCGCGATCGCGCGCGCCGAGAGCGCCCTGGCGCTCGCGCCCCGCGACGTGAGTCGCATCATCCAGCTGGGCCTCGCGCAGTCCGCCGTGCGGCAGTACCGCGAGGCAATCGAGACCTACACGCGCGGCCTCGCCATCGCCCCCAACAACGCCATGCTCTACCGTTACCGCGGCCATCGCTTCATCTCGGTGCGCGAGTTCCCCCGCGCGCTGGCCGACCTGGAGCACGGCCTGCGGCTCGACACCACCAACTACGGCATCTGGTATCACCTGGGCGTCGTGCACTACCTGCGGGGAGCGTTCGCCGCCGCCGCCGAGGACTTCACGCGGGCGCGGCCGATGGCGCCCGACGACGAGGAGCTTGCAGGGTCGACCGATTGGCTGTGGATGTCGCTCTCGCGTGCCGGCCGGCGGAGCGAGGCTGCGGCAACGCTGGCGACGCTGCGGGACTCGCTGCACGTGCCGGCCGGTTACGCCTACGTCCAGCGTCTCCGCCTCTACCAGGGCCGCCTCAAGCCCGAGGACATAATCGGCCCCGCCGATACCGCCGACATCCAGGTGGCCACCCTGGCCTACGGCATCGGCAACTGGTATCTCGTCGCCGGCGACACGGCGCGCGCCAGGACCTACTTCAAGCGGGCCGTCGCGAGCGGTGGATGGCCGGCATTCGGCTTCATCGCCGCCGAGGTGGAGCTGGCCAGGCTCCGCTGATCAGGCGCCGGCTAGAGCAGCTGCCGCAGCACGTACTCCAGAATCCCGCCGTGCCGGTAGTATTCGACTTCCATCGGCGTGTCGATCCGGACGACCGCGCGGAACTCCTTCGCGGCGCCGCCGACCGGCTGGGCCCTGACCGTGACTTCCTTCGCGCCCGTGCCGCCCAAGGCCGTGGGGACCCCGACGATGTCGAACACCTCCTCGCCGGTCAGCCCGAGCGACTCCGCCGTCTGGCCCGCCTTGAACTGCAGCGGCAGGATCCCCATGCCGACGAGGTTGCTGCGGTGAATCCGCTCGTACCCTTCGGCGATCACCGCCCGCACCCCGAGGAGGCGCGGCCCCTTCGCCGCCCAGTCGCGGGATGACCCCGCGCCGTACTCCTTGCCGGCCAGCACGATCAGCGGCACGCCGGCGGCCTGGTACTTGACCGACGCATCGTAGATGGACATCCGCTCGCCGTCCGGCAGGTGGCGCGTCAGGCCGCCTTCGGTGCCGGGGACCAGCTTGTTCCTGATCCGCACGTTCGCGAAGGTGCCGCGCACCATCACCTGGTGGTTGCCGCGGCGCGACCCGTACGAGTTGAAGTCCTTGGGCTGGATCCCCCGCTCGACGAGGTAGCGCCCCGCCGGACCGTCCTTGCGGATCGAGCCGGCGGGCGAGATGTGATCGGTCGTGATGCTGTCGCCGAGGAACGCCAGCACCCGCGCCCCGGCGATGTCGCCGGCCTTGCCGGGCTTCTTCGCCATTCCGTCGAAGTACGGCGCCCGGCGGATGTAGGCGGACGCCTCGTCCCAGCGGTACAGCTCGCCTTCGGGCACCGGCAGGGCCTTCCAGCGCGCGTCGCCCTCGAAGACTTCCGCGTACTCCTTGCCGAACATGTCGGCCTTGAGCGCCCGCTCGACCGTCTCCGCGACTTCCTTCGCCGTGGGCCAGATGTCCCGCAGGAACACGGGCTTCCCGCCCGGATCGCTCCCGAGCGGCTCGGTCAGGAGATCGATGTCCATCCGCCCCGCCAGGGCGTATGCAACCACCAGCGGCGGGCTCATCAGGTAGTTGCCGCGCACTTCGCCTTGGATGCGCCCCTCGAAGTTGCGGTTCCCCGACAGCACGGAGATCACCGCCAGCTGGCCTTCCTTGACCGCGGCCGAGATCGGCTCCGGCAGCGGCCCGCTGTTCCCGATGCAGGTCGTGCAGCCGTAGCCGACGAGGTGGAAGCGCAGGCGCTCCAGGTACGGCATCAGCCCCGCCTCGACGAGGTAGTCGGTCACGACCTTCGAGCCCGGCGCCAGGCTCGTCTTCACCCACGGCCGGGTCTGGAGGCCGCTCTCCACCGCCTTCTTCGCCAGCAGACCGGCCGCGACCATGACTGACGGGTTGGATGTGTTAGTGCAGCTGGTGATGGCGGCGATGACGATGGAGCCGTGCTGCAGCCGGTGCTCCGTGCCGTCCAGCTGCAGCGGCACGGGCTGGTTCGGCGACGTCGGCGGCACGAGACCGGCGAGCGCGGCTGCGAAGGCCGGCTTCGCATTCTTGAGTCCGACCCGGTCCTGCGGCCGCCTGGGCCCTGCGATGCTGGGCTCGACGCTGCCGAGGTCCAGCTCGAGCGTGTCGCTGAAGGCCGGCTCGGGCGAGGCCCCGTGATGGAACAGCCCCTGCTCCCGGGCGTACGCCTCGACCAGCGCGATCCGCCACTCCGGCCGCCCGGTGAAGCGCAGATAGCGCAGCGCCTCCGCGTCGACCGGGAAGATGCCGCAGGTCGCACCGTACTCGGGCGCCATGTTGCCGATCGTCGCGCGGTCGGCGATGGGGAGGGTCGAAACGCCGGGCCCGAAGAACTCCACGAACTTCCCGACCACGCCCACCCTCCGCAGCATCTCGGTCACGGTGAGCACGAGATCGGTCGCGGTCGCACCTTCCGCGAGGCGGCCGGTCAGCCTGAAGCCGACGACCTGCGGGATCAGCATCGTCGTCGGCTGCCCCAGCATCGCGGCCTCGGCCTCGATGCCGCCCACGCCCCAGCCCAGGACCCCGAGGCCGTTCACCATTGTCGTGTGCGAGTCCGTGCCGACCAGCGTGTCGGGGTATGCCAGCGGCTGCTGGTCCTCCGTGGAGAACACGACACGCGCCAGATACTCCAGGTTCACCTGATGCACGATCCCGGTGTCGGGCGGCACCACGCGGAAGTTGCGGAACGCGCGCTGGCCCCAGCGCAGGAAGGCGTAGCGCTCGCGGTTGCGCTCGAATTCCAGGTCGGCGTTGACCTGGAAGGCAGTCGGCACGCCGAACGCGTCCACCTGCACCGAGTGGTCGATGACCAGCTCGGCCGGAAGGAGCGGGTTGATCTTCTTCGGGTCGCCGCCGAGCCGCTGCATCGCGTCGCGCATCGCGGCCAGGTCCACGACCGCGGGCACGCCCGTGAAGTCCTGCAGCAGCACGCGGGCCGGCATGAATGCGATCTCGTGCGACGGCTCGGCCTTCGGCTCCCAGCGGGCGAGGGCCTCGATGTCGTCGCGCTTGACCGACACGCCGTCCTCGAGCCGGAGCAGGTTCTCCAGCAGGATCTTGAACGAATACGGGAGGCGGGTGACCTCGAAGCCCGCTTTGGCGAGCGCGTCGAGGCGCCAGATGGTGTACGTGCGGTCCCCAACCCGAAGCGTCGAGCGGGCGCCGAAGGAGTTGGTCGTCATCCGTTCAATATACCGAGGCGCGCTACGGCCTCGCCGCTGCGTTCTTCACGTACCGGTCGTACCACTCGATCATCCGCGCCACGCGGTCCAGGAGCGTCTCGCGCGCGGCGTACCCGTGCGCCTCGTACGGATACGTCACCAGCGTCGCCCGCGCGCCGAGCCCCTTCAGGGCGGCGAACAGCCGGTCCGACTGGATCGGGAAGGTGCCGGTGTTGTCGTCGGCCTCGCCGTGCATCAGCAGGATGGGCTCGTTGATGCTGTCGGCGTAGGTGAACGGCGACATCCGCGTGTACACCTCCGGCGCCTGCCAGTAGGTGCGCTCCTCGTTCTGGAAGCCGAAGGGCGTCAACGTGCGATTGTAGGCGCCGCTCTCCGCGATGCCCGTGCGGAAGAGGTCGGAGTGCGCCAGCAGGTTGGCCGTCGTGAAGGCCCCGTAGCTGTGGCCGCCCACGCCGACACGCCAGCCGTCCGACACGCCGAGGTCCACCAGCCTCGCGATCCACGCCCGCGCCCCTTCCACCACCTGGCTCACGTAGTGGTTGTTGGCCGTGTCGCCCCCGACCACGGGCAGGCTGGGGTTGTCGAGCACCGCGTACCCCTGCGTCAGGAGGTACAACTCGGACCCGCCGGACAAGCGGGTGAACCGGTTGGGCGAGCCGCGCACCTGGCTGGCCGCGTCGGCGGATCCGAACTCGGCCGGGTAGACCCAGAAGATGACGGGCAGCTTGGTGCCGGCCTGATAGCCGGCGGGCAGGTACAGCGTGCCGGAGAGGCCGACGCCGTCCGAGCGCTGCGCGGTCACGAGCCGCTTTTCGACGCCCTTGAGTTGCGGCGCGGGATCGCTCACGTCGGTGAGCTGCCGCATGAGCGGCCGGCGGCCGAGCTCGCGCACGAAGACGTTGGGCGGCTCGATCTGTGACTCCCGGCTGGTGAGGATGCGCGTGCCGGCGGGATCCAGGACGGCGAGCACCGTCTCGTAGTACGGATCCGCCGAGGCGAACAGGCGCTGCGTCTTGAGGGTCCGAAGGTCCAGCCGGTCGAGGAAGGGGTGGTCGCCCTGCGGTGACGAGCCCGCGCCGGCGAGATAGATCGAATGCCCATCCGGCCCTTCGAGCATCGCCATGCCGCCGGCGCCCGTGGGCGCCATCACCGGCCGACCCGGATCGCCGTACGCGTCCTCCGAGCTGCGGTCGAACACCTTGCGCGGCGCGGCGGGCGGCTGGTCGGCCGTGATGAGCCACTCTCGGATCCGCCGCGCGCTCCGGTCGATCTCCGACAGCAGCGCCAGAGCGCCGCGCGAGCCCCAGGCGAGGCCGGCGAACCGGTACTCGGTGCGCGCGATCTCGGCGCTGTCCCCCTCCGGCATCGTCACGGCCACGACGCGATCGCGCTGCGGCACCTGGCGCCGCAGGTCGCCGCCGTCCAGCGCCTCGACCCAGACCAGGGTCGCCGGCCTGTCAGGCCGCCATTGCACTGCGCGCGGACCCGTCCGCACACCGCGAATCGGGATGTGATCCGCGAGGGGCAAATCGGCGATCCGGCGGACCAGATGCCCATCGCGATCCCAGACCTCGATGGCCACCGGGAAACGCTCCGCCGGAACGGAATAGGAGTACGGCGGATGAATCCGCTGGACCAGGATGAAGCGTCCATCGGGTGACGGCTCGGCTGCGTCGTAGATCCCCGGATCACCCAGCCAGGCGATCTGCCCCGTCGCGACGTTCACCAGCCCCAGTCTCGAGGTGAAGTAGTAGTCGAACAGCCGTTCGTCGTCGGGATTCTGAAGCAGATCCTCGTACGTCGGCGCCGGAGAGGCGCGGCCCGCAGCCACCTGCACGTGCGGCCCCGACGGCACCCGCAAGGCCAGCGGCGCGGGGCCGCGGCTGTCGGGGACGAACCGGCAGAGCAGCGCGGCGCCATCCGGCATCCAGGAGCACGGAGCGCCGAGGGTGCCGTTCAGCGCCGGCGCCATGAGAGGCCGCGCTGCGCCGCTGTCCACCGCAGCGACCCGTATGCCGATGCCCGCCGCGCCGGTGACCATGAATGCGACGTGCCGGCTGTCGGGTGACCAGGTGGGCCAGCCGATCTTCTCGCCCTCGGCGCCCGAGACCGCGTGCCGCTGCGCGTCTGCGATCCGCATGAGGCTCAGCCCCGTGTAGTTGACGGCGCGGAACGGGCCGTCGGTCGCCGGGTTGATGCGGCTGCCGGCGAGCCGGAGCATCGGCTGCGACAGGTCGACGATGGTCGGCATCGAGGCGCGGTCGGCCAGCAGCAGCCAGGTCCGGTCCGGGCTGACGAAGGTCGCCGGAGGCGGCGGTGCGTCGAGGATGTCCACCACGACCCTCGGCGGAAGACGGTACGGCTCCTGGGCGCTCAGCCGTCCGGCGAACAGCGCGAGGCAGGCGGCGAGCAGGTGAACCGGGGCAGATGCGGTGCGGCGCATGGAGATCTCGCGAGGAGAGTGGACGGCCTTCGGGACTGCGGAGAGGCGCAACTGACCAGAAGACATATACGCGCCGGCGGGCGTTCCGTTGAGGCCGCCGGGGCGCGGCGCCGGGCGTGCGAGGGGCGGTTAACGCCGCCTGCTCAGCAGAGTCTACCTCTGTGCCGTACTTAGGGATGACTCACGAGCGCTCCTACACCTTGGCGCTGCACATGACGCGTCGTGCCTGGCTGCCGATTCTCGTGTTCCTCGGGGCCCTGTGGGCCCTGGCGCCGGCGCGCGCCGCCGCCCAGGTCGGGATGGGCACCGACATCATCACCGGCGTCATCACCGACGAGGACGGCACCCCCATCCCGGATGCCACGGTCGAGGCGTACTCGCTGGAAACGCAGGTGACGCGGCGCGCCCACACCGATGCGCGCGGCCGCTTCACCATCCTCTTCACGGACGGCGGCGGGCAGTACCGGATGAGCGTGCGGGTGCTGGGGATGACCCCGCGCGTCCAGCTCGTCCAGCGGGACGCCGACGAGGATCGCCTCACCTGGAACGTCCGGCTGCGCGGCAGCCCCGTTCAGCTCGCGGGCATCGACGTCACGGCTCAGCGGAATCTGCAGGGGGGCGAGGCCCCGACGCCCGGCTCGGCCGAGCGCGCCTTCAATCCCGACCAGCTGGCGCAGCTGCCCGTGGACCCGACCGACCTCGCGTCGCTGGTCGGACTGGTAGCGGGGGTGCTCCCCCTGTCGGGCACCGACTCCAGCGCCTCGTCATTCTCCGTGGCCGGCCTCGGGCCGGACGCGAACGCCGTGACGCTGGACGGCCTGCTGTTCGGCAACACCACGGTTCCCCAGGAGGGGCTCCGGCAGACGCGCGTGGTCACGAGCACCTACGACGTCTCGCGCGGGCAATTCGCCGGCGGGCTCGTTTCCTCGACGACGCGCAGCGGCAGCAACGTGATCCAGGGCTCCGCGATGTTCCAGTACCGGAACCCGAACCTGGCGGTGGACGCCGGCGACTCGCCCTACACGCAGGGCTTCACGATGAGCCAGTTCAGCGGCGGCATCGGGGGGCCGATCATCAAGGACAAGGCGTTCATCTTCCTCTCGGGGATGGCGCGCCTGCGGTCCGACCCACAGCAGACGCTGCTGTCGGGGAGCCCCACCGACTTCACCCATCTCGGCGTGGCTGCGGACTCGGTGAGCCGGTTCCTGCAGATCGTGGATTCCCTGGGTGTGCCGTACAACAGCGTGTCGGGCGGCGCCACGCGCGCAAGCAACAACTATTCGGGGCTGGCGCGGTTCGACTGGCTCCTCAGCAATGCGCACACGCTGACCCTGCGCGGCAACTGGAACGGGACCAGCCAGGATCCGGCGCGCGTGGGCACGCTCGCGCTCCCGCAGACCGGCGGCGATCTGACCAACTCCAGCGGCGGCTTCATGGCCACGGTCACCTCGCATTTCGGGGCGACCGTCCTGAACGAGATCCACGGCTTCTGGCAGAGCGCCAGGAACAGCGGCGACCCGTTCAGCTACCTGCCGCAGGGGCGCGTGCAGGTGGCGTCCAGCCTGCCGGACACGACGCTCAGCGTCACGACGCTGGTCTTCGGCGGCAACGCGGGGCTGCCGACCCACTCGACCTCGTCGAGCTTCGAGGGGGCCGACGAGCTGTCGTGGCTGCCCGGCGCCGGGCATCACCGCATCAAGTTCGGCGCGACGTGGCTCACGGAGCGGAGCGACAACCTGTTCGCCGGCAACTCGCTCGGCACGTTCACCTACAACTCGCTCGGCGCCCTCGACTCGGGGCAGGCGGCGATGTTCCGCCGCACCCTCGACGCCGTCGAGCGGCGGTCGAACGACCAGCAGTTCGGCTTCTACGCAGCCGACGTGTGGGTGATCCAGCGCGCCTTCCAGCTCACCTACGGGGTGCGGCTCGAGGGCTCCGACTTCGGCGACGCCCCTGCATACAACCCGGCGGTCTATTCGGCCTTCGGCCTCCGGACGGATCAGCTGCCGGCCGAGTGGCATTTCTCGCCGCGCGCCGGCTTCACCTGGGCGATTGGCGGCTCGAACTTCGGCCCGGGCGGCGCCGGCGGCTTCGGCGGCGGGTTCTTCCAGCCCGCGGGCTGGGTGATCCGCGGCGGCGTGGGGGAGTTCCGCAACCAGCCGCCCACGTCGCTGGTGGCACAGGCGCGCGCCGCGACCGGCCTGGGGCAGTCCCAATCGCAAGTCACCTGCATCGGCTCCGCCGTCCCGCTGCCCGACTGGGGGGCGTACTACTCCGGCGCCGACTCCATCCCGTCGGCGTGCACGGGGAGCGGCGGCCCGCAGCTGGGCGGACTGACCGGCGCGCCGACCGTGACGGTCATCGCCCCGGGCTTCCAGACCCCGCGCGCCTGGCGCGGGTCGCTCGGCGTCGAGCGCCGGCTGACCCAGCTGCTGCGGTTCAACGTGGATGCGAGCGTGGCGGCGGGCGTCGAGCAGACGGGCTACACCGATCTCAACCTGAACTCCACGCCGAAGTTCACGCTGGCCAACGAGGGCGGGCGCCCGGTCTACGTGCCGGCGAACGCCATCGCGCCGGGCACCGGCGCGCCGAGCTTCATCGCGTCGCGCATGGACACGGCGTTCAGCAGCGTCGTCGAGGCGTTCTCGGGGCTCAAGACCACGTCCGAGCAGATCACGGCCAGCCTGGGCGGCATCGTCGGCCCCGCGGTCGTCTTCCAGCTGTCGTACACGTGGCAGCGGTCGCGCGATCAGCAGACCGGCGTGCGGGGCACCACCGCGGGCGATCCGGACGTCATCGAGTGGGGGCGCAGTGACTACGAGCGGCGGCACCAGTTCGTGCTCACGGTCACCTACCCCTTCTCGACCGCGCTGGAGCTGACGGCAGTCGGGCGCGTGACCTCGGGCCAGCCGTTCACACCGATGGTGGGGGGCGACGTGAACGGCGATGGCCAGCGGAACGACCGCGCGTTCATCTTCGCGCCGACCGACACGACCGTCGTCTCGCAGGGCATGGCGCGACTCCTGGCGACGGCATCGCCGAGCGTGCGCAGCTGCCTCGAGAGCCAGATCGGCTCGATCGCCGGCCGCAACTCGTGCACCGGGCCGTGGCAGGGTTCCCTCGACTTCCAGGTGAACTGGCGGCCCGCGTTCTGGGGTCTCAACCACCGGCTGCAGATCTCGGTGGTGACCTACAACTTCCTCCGCGGGCTCGACGAGCTGCTGCACGGCGTGAACGGCGCCGAGGGCTGGGGGCTGCAGACGCGGCCGGACGGCACGCTGCTCTACGTGACAGGCTTCAATCCCGCGACCAGCACCTACGCCTACCAGGTGAACGAGCGGTTCGGCGCCACCTACGGGTCCGCGACCGCGTACCGGCCGCCGTTCCAGATCGGCATCCAGGCGCGGCTCACGATCGGGCCCGACCGGGTGCGCCAGGCCCTCGACGCGATGCGCGCCGGCGGCGGCTACGCAGGCGGCATGGGCGGCGGCGCCGCCGGCTTCGGGATGGGCGGGTTCCGGCCGGAGATCACGCCCCGAATCCTGATCGCCCGCATCGACTCCGCGCTGCCGAACCCGGCCCGCGTCGTCCTCGCGATGCGTGACTCGCTGAAGCTCGACTCGGGGCAGATCGCGCTGCTCACGCCCGTGGCCGACTCGCTGGACGCGCGCAAGCAGGTGGCCGTGGACTCGCTGCGGCGGGTGTTCGACCGGCTGGGCACCAGCCCCGACCCCACCAAGCTGATCGGCCTGATGCCGCAGCTCCGCCCGCTGTTCCAGTCGGCGCGGGACAACGTGGCGCACGCGGTCGTCGAGGTGCACTCCATTCTGCGCGACGACCAGTGGGACAAGGTCCCCGCGGACCTGAGGAACTTCCAGGCCGCGCCGAACTTCCGCGGCATCCGGCGTCCGGGAGGGCCGGACTAGCCAATTCCCGGGGAGCCGCCCGCAGGCTCCCGACCGACGGCCGGTCGCGCTACCTTCGTGCACGCTGCGGAGGACGCGTGACCGTACGACCCGGCGACTATCGCCCCAGGATCGACCACACCGAGTTCCTCGAGGTCCCCGAAGCCGGTCCCGACGACCGGATTGAGGTGGGCGTGCTGTTCGTCGGCGCCGGCCCTGCGGGACTCGCCGGCGCCATCCGGCTCGCCCAGCTGCTCGACGGCGCGCCGGAAGTGAAGGAGCGTCTCGGCGACGTCCCCATCGCCGTGGTCGAGAAGGGGAAGTACCCGGGTGCGCACCTGGTCTCCGGTGCCGTCGTCAACCCGGTGGCGTTTCGGAAGCTCTTCCCCGACCTGCCCGACGGCGAGCTGCCGTTCCGCTGCCGAGTGCCGGCCGAGGCGCTCTACCTGCTGACCGAGACGGGCGCGATCCGCTCGCCCGTGCTTCCGCCCACGATGAGAAATGACGGCAACTTCGTCGCCTCGATCAGCGAGATTGGCCGGTGGCTGGCGGAGAAGGCCGAAGCGCTCGGCGTCACCATCCTGTGCGAAACGTCGGCCGTGAAGGCCCTGGTCCTCGACGGGGCGGTGCGCGGCGTGCTCACGGGGGAGAAGGGGCTGGGCCGCGACCGGACGCCGCTCGCCAACCACGAGCCGGGCGTGGAGATCCACGCGCGCGCCACGGTGCTCGCGGAAGGTTCCCATGGCCACGTGACGGCCGCCCTCACCCATCACTTCGGGCTGCAGGGCCGGAACCCGCAGATCTACGCGCTCGGCGTCAAGGAGATCTGGGACGTCCCGCAGAAGCTCGACCGCGTGATCCACACGCTGGGCTGGCCGCTGCGGTGGCGCGGGTCAGCGGGCGAGTTCGGCGGGAGCTTCGTCTATCCGCTGGGGGACACGCAGGTCTCGATCGGCCTCGTGGTGGGCCTCGACTACGCCGACGCCTCACTCTCCGTGCACGACCTGCTCCAACAGCTCAAGCTGCATCCGCTGATCCGCCCAATCCTGGAGGGGGGCACGCGCGCCGGGTGGGGCGCGAAAACCATCCCCGAGGGCGGCTTCCACGCCTTGCCCCGGCAGTTCTTCGTGCGCGGTGCGCTGCTGACCGGTGATTCGGCGGGGCTGGTCAACGTGCCCGCCCTCAAGGGCATCCACTA
>DATKLR010000264.1:0-4409 GCA_035542295.1 Gemmatimonadales bacterium
CTGCACTGGGCCGGCGTCGGCCGGCCGCCGACCATCGGCGCGCCTCAGGCGATCGCGCTCGCCGTCGGGGCCGTCGGCGCGGCGATCGCGCTGTGGTGCGTCTTCGCATTCGCCCTCGTGGGACGCGGCACGCCGGCGCCGTTCGACCCGCCGCGCCGGCTCGTCGTGCGGGGGCCGTATCGGCGCGTGCGCAACCCGATGTACATCGGCGCGGCCGTGGCGCTCGGAGCCGCGGCGCTCTTCTACCAGTCGTTCGCGCTCCTGGCCTTCACGGCCGGCTTCCTGCTGGTGACCCATCTCTTCGTCGTCGGGTACGAGGAGCCGACGCTGCGCCGCCTCTTCGGGGCGGAGTACGAGGCGTACTGCCGGGAGGTGCGGCGGTGGTGGCCGAGACTGAGCTGACGCGCCCCGCGGACTGGGTACGCTTCGTCCTGTTCTCCCTGCTGGTCGGGTTCCTGGCGATACCGCTCCACGAGCTCGGGCACGTGATCGGCTACCGCCTGCTGGGTGTCGCGGCCACGATGTCCTATGCCCGCGAGATCGTTCCACACGGCGAGCCGGAGCGGTTTCTGGGGGTGGCGGGAGGACCATTCCTCACGACGCTGGTCTGTTTCGGCGCCATCGCGCTCGTCTACCGGAGGAAGTGGGTGCCGGAGACGTACGCAGTCGCGGTGATCGCGAGCCTGGACCGGATCGTCCTCTACGGCACGCAGTGGCGCGGGCTGCTCGTGTGGCACCGCGTCTCGCCCGGAATGGACGAGAGCAAGATGGCGGCTCTGCTCGGGCTGAATCCGCTGTTCTGGTACGCGGTGCTCACCCTCGCGTTCGTGGTTGCCTGGGTGCTCATCGTGCGCTCCCTGCGGTACAGCCGCCTCACGAGCGTGCTGGTGTGCCTGATCCCGGTCGCGATGTTCGTCGCCGGAGCGGCGGCCGGCGTGTTCGTGGTCGAGCGACTGGTGTTCCCGCAGCAGTACCACATCCAATTCGGCTGAGCTGCGCCGACACGGCGCGCGGGAGGGGCGACATGAAGGGCGAAGCGATGGAGCGGGCCGTCAGGCATGCGCTCTCGGGCGAGGGCGCCCACGTGGAAGTGGGAGAGGTGTTCGCGGGGCTGGACTGGAAGCTCGCCGGCGAGCGGCCGGCGGGCGTCGCGCACTCGGCATTCGAGACGCTCAACCATATCGCCTACTGGCAGGAGTGGGCCGTCGCGTGGCTCGACGGGGAGGATCCGGCCGTCCCGCGACATGCGGCCGGGAGCTGGCCGGGGAAGCAGGCGCCGGGTTCGGCCGCCGAATGGCGGCGGGCCGTCGCGCGCCTGGGGAAGGGCCACCGCGATCTGGCCAAGCGTGCGGGGCGCGCGGAGTTGACCGCGAAACGGGGCGGCAAGACGCAGCTGGAGATGCTCCTGACGATCGGCTCGCACAACAGCTACCACGCCGGGCAGGTCGCTCAGCTCCGGCGCATGCTCGGCAGCTGGCCGCCGCCCCGGGGAGGCCTCACCTGGTAGGGGCCCCGTGACGCCCAAGGTGCGCGTCTTCCTGGCGACCGGCCTCCCGCTGATCGCGCTGGACGTCGTCACGAAGGAGCTGGCCATGCGGCTCCTCCGGCCGTTCGTGCCGCATCCGGTGCTCGACGACTGGTTCCGGCTGACGCTGGTGTACAACCGTCACGGGGCGATGGGTTTGACGCTGGGACCGTGGTCGCGCGCGGTATTCGGGGCGATCGCGCTCCTCGCGCTCGGCGTGCTGGGCGTCATGCTGAAGCGCACGGCCGCCGCCGACCGCGCGCGTGCCGCGGTGCTCGGCTTGCTCGCCGCGGGGGCGGCGGGCAATCTCTGGGACCGCCTGCGCTGGAGCCAGGGTGTGGTGGATTTCATCGACGTCGGTATCGGGAGCCACCGGTTCTGGACGTTCAACGTGGCGGATTCGGCCCTCACGGTCGGGGCGCTCGCGCTGGCCGTCCTGCTGTGGCGGGAGGAGGCGGCCCGCACGCGCGGGGGCTCGCACGACACCTCGCACTGATGCGCGCCGGTTGCCGCGGGCGCGACGCCGGGACCATCTTACCATCCCATGGCCATTACCCTCGAGCCGGATGTGAAGAAGCAGGCAGTCGCCTCCATCCGCCGCTACTTCGCCGAGAACTGGGACCAGGACGTCGGCGACCTCAAGGCCGGCCTGCTCCTCGATTACTTCCTGAAAGAGATCGGCCCCTCTGTGTACAACCGGGCGATCGGCGACGCCCAGGTGTACTTCCGGGATCGGGTCGTGGATCTGGAAGCGACCTGCTTCGAGAAGGAATTCGGGTTCTGGCCGCCGGCGTCCCAGCGCAGGCGCGGGTAGAGCGGCCCTGACGAGCGAACCCACACGCGGCGGAGCGGCCGCGGGAGGCGTCTGATGGCGGACGTGATGTCTCGGTCGAAGAGCGCGGCCAAGGTCGGCGTCGGCTTCGGCACGGCGCTGGCGATCACGATCTCGTGGACGGCGAACAAGTCGATCCTGTGGGTGATCATCCACGGGATCCTGGGCTGGATCTACGTCATCTACTACCTGATCAGGTATTACTAGGCGGAGCGCGTCGGTGAGAGTCGTCATCTTCGGCGCCACCGGCATGGTCGGGGCGGGCGCCCTGCTCGAGTGCCTCGATGACCCGCGGGTGGCATCCGTGCTCGTCGTTGTCCGCCGGCCCACGGGCCTCACGCACCCGAAGCTCACCGAGGCCGTGCAGGCGGACTTCTTCCGGTACGACGAGCTCCGCCCGCGCTTCGCGCAGTGCGACGCGTGCTTCTTCTGTCTGGGCGTGTCGTCGGCGGGGATGAGCGAGGCCGAGTATCACCATCTCACCTACGATCTCACGCTGGCTGCAGCCCAGGCGATGGTCGCGGCCAACCCGCACATGACCTTCTGCTACGTGTCGGGGCAGGGCACGGACAGCACGGAGCGCGGCCGCTCGATGTGGGCCCGGGTCAAGGGGCAGACGGAGAACGCGCTGCTCCGCCTGCCGTTCAAGGCCGCGTACATGCTGCGCCCGGGCCTCATCCAGCCGCTGCGCGGCGTGCGGTCGCGCACGCGCCTGTATCAGGCGTTCTACACGGCGTTCGGATTCCTCCTTCCCGGCCTGCGGCGCCTGGCGCCGGGCCAGATCACGACGACCGTGAACGTGGGACGGGCACTGATCCGCCTGGCGGCCGAGGGCTATGGGAGCCGGATCGTGCTGGCGGCGGATATCAACCGCCTGGCCGCGGCATGAGCGCCCCGACTCCGGCCGGCGGGGCGGGCGAAGGCGCCGCCCCGGTCGCCGCGCCGGGCCGGACGCTGCGCGTCATCGCCGTGTACAAGTTCTGCAAGGCGGCGCTGATGACGGCGATCGGGCTCGGCACCCTGCGGCTCCTCGATCCCGCGGTGGCGGCGTGGGCCGACCGCTGGGCGGCGGCGCTCGCGCTCCGCCACGACCGCCGGCTGCTGGGCCAGCTCATCGCCCTGGTGAGCGGCCTGAGCCCGGGCCGGCTGCAGGCGCTCGCCATCGGCGCGTTCGCGGTCGCGCTGCTGTTCCTCACGGAAGGCGTGGGGCTCTGGATGGGGAAGCGGTGGGCGGAGTACCTGACCGTCGTCGCGACGACGCTGTTCGTGCCCTTCGAGATCGTCCAGCTCGCGCGCCACGTGACGCTCACGCGCTCCGCAGCGTTGCTGATCAACCTGGCCGTGGTGGCTTTCCTGGTGTATCTCCTACGCCGTTCCGAGTCGGCCCGGCAGGCGTAGCCGCGCCGGGCGCCCGGGTCACCCTCCCGGCACGCCCCAGCGCTGGCCCATGCCGAGCAGCAGCGCGGCGTAGAACGCGGCGATCGCGGCCACGGTCCCGATCGTGACCGCCGCCGCGCGCACGGCCAGGAGCGCCTGTTTCCGCGCCGCGGCCGGAGCTCCGGCCGCCTCGAGCGCGCGCAGGCGCTGCGTGGCCAGCCCCCACACCCCGAGGGCTGAGATGCACACGAACGGCATCCCAAGCAGCCACAGCCGGGGCAGGAATGCGGCGAGGCCTGCTGCGTCGAGCCATCCCATGATCGTCCAGGCGGCGAGGAGCCGCCGGTCGGCGCGGCCCGCCCAGCGAGCGAGCGCCAGATACACGTTCTCGCCAGGGCGGGACGCCGCAGCGGTGACGAGCGGCAACGGAGTGCTCATCGATGGGCCTCCCGGTCAGCGCCGATGCAGGCTAACCTATCGTACCGCCACGTCACGGTCCAGCACTCGCCGCCGGCAATCCCGGGGGAGCACCGTATGACCGCCAAGGCCCCGTCCACCGTATCCGACTTCCTGGCCGCCCAGCCCGCCGGGCGACGCGCAGAGATCGACAAGGTCCTCGCCGTGGTCCGCAGGAAGCTGCCTGCCGGCTACGAGGAGGCCATGGTGAAGGGAATG
>DATKLR010000265.1:0-5124 GCA_035542295.1 Gemmatimonadales bacterium
CGGCGGCGTACGTGTCCCTGATCGCGCACGGGCAGCCCGGCGAGGTCTACAACGTCGCGTCCGGAACCGGCGTCTCGCTGCAGGAGCTGTTCGACCGTCTGGCCTCGATCATCGGTGTGAACGCCATTGCCGAGCCCGATCCCGAGTTCATGCGCCCCGCCGACATCCCGGCCCTGGTAGGCGACGCCACCAAGCTCCGGACGGCCACCGGATGGTCACCGCGCGTGACGCTCGATCAGACCCTTCGCGACCTGGTCGATGCCCAAGCGGACTGATCTCCACCGCATCCTGCTCATCGGCTCGGGCCCGATCGTGATCGGGCAGGCGGCCGAGTTCGACTATTCCGGCACCCAGGCCGTGAAGGCCCTCAAGGAAGAGGGCTACGAGGTGGTGCTGGTGAACTCGAACCCGGCCACCATCATGACCGATCCCGAGCTGGCCGACCGCACTTACATCGAGCCGGTCACACCGGAATGGGTCGAGCTGGTGATCGCGCGGGAGCGGCCGGACGCGCTGCTGCCGACCATGGGCGGGCAGACCGCGCTCAACGTGGCGATGGCGCTGCACCGGAGCGGCGTCCTCGAGCGCTACGGGGTGGAGCTGATCGGCGCCAACGCCCGCGCGATCGAAATGGCGGAGGACCGCGAGGCGTTCGCCGACGCGATGCGGCGCATCGGTCTCAAGGTACCCACGGGCGGCTTCGCCACGTCGGCCGAGCAGGCGGGGGCGATCGTCGCGCGCACCGGGTACCCGGCGATCATCCGCCCCAGTTTCACGCTGGGCGGCACCGGCGGCGGGATCGCGTACAACCCGTCCGAGCTCCAGGAGCTGGTGCAGCGCGGGCTCGACGCCTCGCCGACGCACCGGGTGCTGATCGAGCAGAGCGTAGTGGGGTGGAAGGAGTTCGAGCTGGAGGTGATGCGCGACGGCCGCGACAACGTCGTGATCGTCTGCTCGATCGAGAACATGGACCCGATGGGCGTGCACACCGGCGACAGCGTCACGGTGGCGCCGGCGATGACGCTCACCGACCGCGAGTACCAGGTCATGCGCGACGCCGCGATCGCGATCATCCGCGAGATCGGCGTGGAGGCCGGCGGCTGCAACATCCAGTTCGCGCTGAGCCCGGTGGACGGCGAGATGCTCGTGATCGAGATGAACCCCCGCGTCTCGCGTTCGTCGGCGCTCGCCTCCAAGGCGACGGGATTCCCCATCGCCCGCATGGGGACGAAGCTGGCCGTGGGCTACACCCTCGACGAGCTTCCCAACGACATCACCAAGACGACGCCGGCCTCCTTCGAGCCGGTCCTCGACTACGTGGTCGTCAAGTTCCCGCGCTTCCCGTTCGAGAAGTTCCCGCTGGCGGACTGGCGGCTCACCACGCAGATGAAGTCGGTGGGCGAGTCGATGGCGATTGGCCGCACCTTCAAGGAGGCGTTCCAGAAGGGGATCCGCGCGCTGGAGGCGGACCGGGCCGGCTGGGTGATCGGCGAGCTGCCGTCCGACGACCGCCTCGAGCACGACGACGCGACGTCCATCCGCGCGGCGCTGCGCCAGCCCACGCCCGAGCGGGTCTTCCAGATCAAGCGCGCCTTCCTGCAGGGCCTCGGCGCGGACGAGATCGCACACCTGACGGGGATCGATCCCTGGTTCATCGGCCAGCTCGCCGAGCTGCTCGAGGCGGAGCGGGAATGGAAGGAGTTCCGGTCGGCGCGGTGGAGCGCGGCGCCCGCCGCCGAGCGTGGGGAGCGGCTCCGGACGATGAAGCGGATGGGGTTCTCGGATGTCCAGCTGGCGGAGCTGGCGCTCACCCGGGAGGACGCGATCCGCCGCGAGCGCCACGAGCTCGGCGTGCGGCCCGCCTACAAGACCGTGGACACCTGCGCCGGCGAATTCCCGTCGGCCACGCCGTACCTCTACTCGTCATACGACGAGGAGAACGAGTCCGTGCCGTTCGGGGAGAGCGCCGTAGTGGTGCTGGGCTCCGGTCCCAACCGCATCGGCCAGGGCGTCGAGTTCGATTACTGCTGCGTGCGCGCCGCGCTCGCGTTCCGCGAGCTGGGGCACCGGACCATCATGATCAACTCCAACCCCGAGACGGTCTCAACGGACTTCGACATCTCGGACAAGCTCTACTTCGAGCCCCTGACGTTCGAGGACGTGCTGGAGATCGTCGAGCTGGAGAAGCCGCTGGGCGTCGTGGTGCAGCTCGGCGGGCAGACGCCGCTGAAGCTCACCAAGCGGCTCGAGGCGGCCGGGGTGCGGATCCTCGGCACGTCCGCCGATGCGATCGACGTGGCGGAGGACCGGCGCCGCTTCGAGGCGATCGCGCGGCGCCTCGAGATCACGCAGCCGGCCAGCGGCACGGCGACCAGCACCGACGAGGCCGTCGCCGTCGCCGAGCGCGTCGGGTACCCGGTGCTGGTCCGGCCCTCCTACGTCCTAGGCGGCCGGGCGATGGAGATCGTGTACGACGCGGGCACGCTGCGCGAGTACTTCCACAAGGCCGCGCGCGTCGCCCCGGAGCACCCGGTGCTCATCGACCGGTTCCTGGAGGACGCGTTCGAGGCGGACGTCGACGCGATCGCGGACGGCACGACCTGCGTGATCGGCGGCGTCATGCAGCACATCGAGGACGCGGGCATCCACTCGGGTGATTCCGCCTGCGTCCTGCCGCCGTACCTCATCGGCGAGCGCGAGATCGAGGAGATGCGCCGCCACACCAAGGCGCTGGCCGAGGCCCTGGGCGTCGTCGGGCTGATCAACGTCCAGTACGCGATCAAGGACGGCGTGGTCTACTGCCTCGAGGTCAACCCGCGCGGCTCCCGCACGGTCCCGTTCGTCTCCAAGGCGACGGGCGTCTCGCTCGCCAAGCTGGCGGCCGGCGTGATGGTGGGGAAGACCCTCGCGGAGCTGGGCTACGCCGAGGAGGTCGAGATCCCGTACGTCGCGGTGAAGGAGGCGGTGTTCCCGTTCATCAAGCTGCCGAACGTGGACACGCTGCTCGGGCCGGAGATGCGCTCGACCGGCGAGGTAATGGGGATCGCGGAGTCCTTCGGGTGGGCGTTCGCCAAGGCGCAGATCGGGGCCGACGGCGCGCTGCCGCTGGAGGGCGCGATCTTCGTGACGGTGAACGACAGCGACAAGCCGACCGTGACCCCGATCGTGCGGCGGTTCCACGAGATGGGGTTCCGGCTGATGGCGACCGAGGGCACGGCCCGCTACCTGCAGAGGCGGGGCATCCCGTGCGAGCGGGTGCACAAGGTGTGGGAGGGAAGACCGAACGGCGTGGACCTGATCGTGTCGGGCCGCGTGCAGCTGCTGATCAACACGCCGCTCGGGAAGTACTCCCAGCGGGACGACTACGAACTGCGGCGCGCGGCACTGGTGCACCGCGTGCCGTACACCACGACGATGTCGGCGGCGTCCGCGGCCTGCGACGCCGTGATCGCGCTCAAGCACGGGAGGGGCGAGGTGATGTCCTTGCAGGAGCGGTACGCGAAGCGGCTGGTCTCGAGCGAGCAGGAGGCCTGATGGCCCCGCGCAAGCAGACCAACAAGACGCCCAAGGCGGAGCCGGCGAAGGGCCCGCCGAAGGGATTCCCAGCGTTCCCGGCGGAGCAGCTCAGCGGGGTGGTGAAGTACGGCGAGCCGCTCGGGCGGCACACGACGTTCCGCATCGGAGGCCCCGCCGCCATCCACTTCCAGCCGGCGACGGCGGAGGCGGCGGCCGGCGCGGTCGCCTGGGCCAGGCAGCACAAGGTGCCGTGGCTGATCCTGGGCCTCGGCTCGAACGTGCTGATCCGCGACGGCGGCTTCCGGGGCCTGGTGGTCAAGATCGGCAAGGGGCTGGACGCGGTCTCGCACCGCGCCGGCACCTGGAAGGTCGGCGCCGGCCTCCCGATCCCTCTGCTGGCCCGCAAGACGGCCGAAGAGGGGTTCGCCGGCATCCACCGGCTCATCGGCGTGCCGGGCTCGGTCGGCGGCGGCGTGTTCATGAACGCCGGAGCCCACGGGCAGGACTTCGCCTCGGTGCTCATCTCGGCGACCGTCCTCGATCCGAAGGGGAAGCTGGTCGAGAAGTCGAAGAAGGACATCCCGTTCAGCTACCGGCGCAGCGGCCTGGACGGCTACGTCGTGCTCGGCTGCGCGCTGCGGCTCGAGCCGGAGGAGCCGGAAAAGCTCAAGGCCGAGCAGAACATGCTGCTCCGCAAGCGGCGCGAGGGCACCCCGTTCGATCAGCCGTGCTGCGGCAGCGTCTTCAAGAACCCGGAGGAGATGACGGCGGGCCGGCTCATCGACCGGTGCGGCCTCAAGGGCCGCCGGGTCGGCGGAGCGGAGATCTCGAAGGTGCACGCCAACTACATCGTGAACCTCGGGAACGCCTCGGCGGACGACGTGCTGAAGCTGATCGACATCGCGCGCACGGCCGTCTTCAAGGAATTCGGGCTGGAGCTGGAGCTCGAGGTGAAGGTGCTCGGGGAGAACAAGTGAGCGGCACCGGGTACTTCGCGCATCCGACGGCGGTGATCGACGCGGGCGCCGTGATCGGGAGCGGGACCAAGATCTGGCACTTCTGCCACGTGATGCCGGGGGCGGTGATCGGCGAGCGGTGCGTGCTCGGCCAGAACGTGGTCGTGATGCCGGGGACCCGGATCGGCACCAACGTGAAGATCCAGAACAACGTCTCGATCTACGAGGGCGTCGAGCTGGAAGACGACGTCTTCTGCGGCCCCTCGATGGTGTTCACCAACGTGACCTTCCCCCGCAGCCACGTGATCCGGAAGGGGGAGTACGAGCGCACGCTGTGCAAGCGGGGCGCGACCATCGGCGCCAACGCCACGGTGGTGTGCGGCACGACGCTGGGGCGGTTCGCCTTCGTGGGGGCCGGCGCGGTCGTGACCCGCGACGTGAAGGACCACGCCCTGGTGGTGGGCAACCCCGCCAAGCAGGTGGGGTGGATGTGCCAGTGCGGCGAGCGGCTCCGGCTCGCCGCGGGCAAGGGCCGTTGCGCACGCTGCGGCTCCGCCTACGTCGAGCGGGGCGGGGAGCTGGTGGCGCAATGAACGTTCCGCTGCTGGATCTCAAGGCGCAGCACCGCACCATCCGCGACGAGGTGGTCGCG
>DATKLR010000266.1:0-2470 GCA_035542295.1 Gemmatimonadales bacterium
AGCGGGATCAGGTAGTTCGCGAACACGCCCACCAGCAGCGGCATCACGGCGAAGAAGATCATGAACGTGCCGTGCATCGTGACGAGGCTGTTGTACGTCTTCGGCGCCACCACCCCGCCCGGCGCGACCGACTGCGGCAGCCACCCGCCCAGGGGCATCGGCTGCCCCGGGAAGCCCAGCTGCCAGCGGATCCCCATCGCGAGGAGGCCGCCGACCAGCAGGAAGAACAGGCTGAGGAAGAGGAACTGGATCCCGATGGTCTTGTGATCCGTCGAGAAGACGTACTTCCGGATGAACGGCCGGTCGTCGTGCGCGGCGTGCGAGGCGGCCGTGGCGTGCGCGGTCATGGCGTGCCCTCTGAGGCGGTCGGCGTGGCGGCGGGGGCGGGAGCGCTCGAGGCGGCCACGCCCTGGCTCTGCAGCCAGGCGGCGTAGGCCGAGTCAGTCTGGACGATCACCTGCGCGCGCATCCGATAGTGCCCCAGCCCGCACAGCTCGGCGCACGCCAGCTCGTACGTGCCGGGCACCGTGGGCCGCACCCAGACCCGGATCGTCATCCCGGGCACGGCGTCCTGCTTGATGCGGAAGGCCGGGATGAAGAAGTCGTGCACCACGTCGCGCGAGGTCAGCTCGAAGACGTAGTCGCGGTTCACCACCAGGTGCAGCTCGTCCTTCTTCATGAAATCGTCGTCCGTGCCCAGCTTCCCGTCCGGGCCCGGATACGTGAAGCGCCACTCGAACTGTTTCGCCTCGACGCCGATCCGATCGGCGTTCGCGGGGTAGGTGTCGGTGTTCTTGATCTTCGACCAGAGCGGCTGGCTGAAGAGGGCGAGCGAGACGAGGATGACGGCGGGGATCGTGGTCCAGATGATCTCCGCCTTCGTGCTGCCCTCCACGTAGGTCGCGCGGCGGCCGTCCCGCCGCCGGTATCGCACCAGGAAGACCAGCAGCGCGGCTTCCACCAGCACGAACACCGCCCCGGTGATGTACAGGATCACGTAGAAGAGGGAATCGACCTGGCCGCCGACGCTGGACGCGTTGCTCGGAAACCACCAGTGCATCGCAGGATGTCTCCGCCGCGACCCAGCCTCCCGGTACCCGGGCTGTCGGTCCGGACACGTGTGGAAGAGCCGCTGAGGGTGTGAAGTCGGGGAGAAAGGTAATTGCGACCGTTTCGCCTGTCATTGGGCCCGGAACCCGAGTCTGCAAGCGAACTTCCGGCCCTGTCACTTCCCCGGCGTCCCGCTGCGGCGTACACTACCCCGATGCCCGCCTCTGTCCCTCCGGCCTCCGCCCCCGCCCCCGGCGCGCAGCTGCGCGACGAATGGGGGGAGCGTCTCCCGAGGAGCCTGGGCCTCTTCTCCGCGGTTGCGGTGCTGGTCGGCTCCACGATCGGCAGCGGCATCTTCCGCACGCCGGCGCTGATCGCGAGGAGAGTGCCGGCGCCGGTCCCCATGCTGGCGGTCTGGATCCTCGGCGGCGCTCTCGTACTGTGCGGCGCGCTGACGTACGCCGAGCTGGCCGGGATGCACCCGCGCTCGGGCGGCGTCTACGTGTACGTGCGCGAGGGCTTCGGCCGCCTCCCGGCCTTCCTGATGGGGTGGACCGAGCTGCTCGTGATCCGGGCCTCCGCCCTGGGAGCGATCGCGACCGTCTTCGCCGAGTACCTGCTCCGGTCCTTCGGCCTGAACCCTGGGCTTCCCGGGAACGCGCGGGCGGTGCACGACCTGGCCGCCGTGGCGATCGCCGTCACGGCGGCGTTCAACTACGTGGGCGTCCGGTGGAGCGCGCTCGTGCTGAACCTGACGACGACGGCCAAGTACGGCGCCCTGGCGCTGCTGGTCGTCGTGGCGTTTCTGGTCGGGCACGGCGACTTCGGCCATTTCGCCGGAACGGCGCCGGCGGGGACCCTCGACGCGGGCCTGTTCGGGCTCGCCCTCGTCTCGGTGCTCTGGGCGTACGACGGGTGGGCGGACGTGTCGTTCGTGAGCGGTGAGGTCCGGAACCCGCGGAAGAACCTGCCCCGGGCCCTGGTGCTGGGCACGGGGGCGGTCGTGGTCATCTACCTCCTCGTCAACGCCGCGTACCTCTACCTCATGCCGCTGGCCGAGGTGGCGCGGTCGCCTCTGGTGGCGGCCGACGCGGCGCAGCTCCTGGTCGGCCGCGTGGGCGTCGGGATGGTGGCCGTCGTGGTGATGATCTCGACTTTCGGGACACTGGCCGGCTCGATGCTGACGGGGCCGCGGATCTTCTTCGCGATGGCCGATGACGGGCTCTTTTTCCGGCTCGTCGCACGCGTCCATCCGAGGTTCAAGACGCCGTCGGTCGCCATCGTGCTCACCGCGGGGATGGGGATCGCCTACGTGCTCGCGCGGACCTTCGAGCAGCTGGCCGACACCTTCGTCCTGGCGCTGTGGCCGTTCTACGCGCTGGCCGCGGCCGCTGTCTTCGTGTTGCGGCGCCGGCGGCCC
>DATKLR010000267.1:0-3188 GCA_035542295.1 Gemmatimonadales bacterium
ACCGCCGCGAGGTCGAGATTCTCCTCCGAGGTCAGGATGATCTTCGCGCCCTCCACCGGGTGGCGGTTCATGATGTCCCGCTCCTCCGGCGTGAGCCGCCCCGGCTTGTTCAGGACCTCGGTCGGGATCTTCACCTTGCCGATGTCGTGCAGGAGCCCCGCGACGCCGAAGGCGCGGACGTCGCGCGCTCCCAGCCCGACCCACTCGGCGAGACCCATCGCGAGCACGCAGACGTTGAGGGAGTGCGTGGTCGTGTACTCGTCGTAGCGCCGCATCTCGAGCAGCGGCAGGACGATCGCCTGGTCGCCGTGCATCGCCGCCGCGAGGGAGCGCACCACCGCCTCCGCCTCGGCCAACGGCAGGCCGTGGCCGCCCTGCGTCTCCTCGTGCATCCACTGCACCGTGTCGGCTTCCTCGCGCAGGGAGAGCGCGATGGTGGCGGTGGCCAGCTGCGGCGACGACTCCATCTCGCGCAGGCCCACCTGGCCGAACTTGATGGGGCTGCCTCCCCGGCCTCCCTGCCCCGCCTGCGCCGCCGCGTACAGCGTCAGCTTGGCCAGTACCTCCGACAAGAACCCCTCGAATTCCCCCCGCGTGACCTCGGTCTCGAACTCGATGCGCTGGATGCCCGCGCCGGCGAGCCGATTGCTCCAGTCCCAGCCGCGGAGCGACCGGATCGGCCGGTCGCCGAAGATGACGTCGTCCCCGAGGAAGGAGAACGACACCCGCCGGTCGGCCTTCTGGAGGGCCTGGAGGTGCCCGTAGGCGATGTCGACGATCCCCTCCCGGCTCGGGTGGCCGTCGGGATAGAGGGACATCGTGGACAGGGCCTGCGCGAGGCTCGTCAGGAACGCCGTGGCGTCGCTCATCGCACTCCCTTCAAGGCATCGGCAGCCACTTTCGCGGTCTCCGGGTCCTTCGACGCGGCCGCCTGCTCGAGCTGCTCCCGCGCGCGCCGGTCGCCGGCGAATCGCCCGAGCGCGGCCAGCGCAGCGAGGAACTCAGGCTCGCCGCTCACCCGCTTCACGCTCCCGATCCCGAGGACGCTCCGCCGCATGCGCGTCACCCGGAGCAGCGCGTCGAGGGCAAGCCGGCCGCCCTCGGCGGCCAGCGTCCGGATGGCGGCCACCCGAAGCTCCGAGTCCTCGTCCCCCGTGGCCAGGGCCACGACCAGGGGCACCGCGGCTTCCGGACATCCGCCGTCCGCCGCCGCCGCGAGCGCCAGCCGTTTGACGCGCGGATCCTCGTCGGTCAGCGCCGTGCAGATCGCGCGCGTCCGCACCAAGGGGTCTTTGAATAATACCCGGAGCGCCTCGCGCCGCACCCGCAGATCTTCGTGCTGGGTGTACTGCGCCGCGTTGAGCCCGGCCGGCGCGGTGGGCAACTCGGCCGCCAGATAGAGCAGGTTGCGAACCACGTACCAGCGCTCGTCGCCGAGCCGCGGGATCAGGTGCGGCCCCAAGGGCGGGCCGATCCGGATGAGCCGGTCGATGAGCGCGCGCCGCAGCTGCCGGGACTCCGCCACCGCCAGCGTGTCCAGCATCGGCTCGGCAGCGGCGTCCCCGGTGTGGGCGAGCAGGCGGTCGAGGAGCGCGAGGTCCACCGGCGGGGTCGCCAGCAGCACCCGCACCGACTCCGGCGTCGCGGCGCGCTCCGCGATCGCCTCGGTGGCCTCGGACGGCCGGGGCGCGCGATCCGCGACATCGAGCGCCTCGACGAGGCGCCCTTCCAGCACCAGCTGGTCCACTGCGCGCAGCACCGTGTCGCCGGTGGCGCCGGTCTCGCACGCCATCCTGAGCAGGCGCACCGGCTCGGGGACGTACTGCGCTTCGCCGGGCGCCATCAGGGCCGGCGAAGCCTGCGCCATCCGCTCCAGCGCCGCGGAGTAGCCGCCGGGGTTCGGGTCCACCAGGGCCCACCCCTGCACCAGCTCGGCGATCTGGTCCCGCAGGTTGGTCTCCGCGATTGCGCGGGTCGCCGTGCCGCCGCGCTCGGCGTGGTAGCCGAGCTTGGTGAGCATCCGCAGCATGGACCGCGAGATCGGCGCCCCGGCGCCGGACGCGGCCCGGACCAGGTCCACGACCGCGTCCACCGCCATCCCCTGCGACGCATTGAGGATGAACTGGCGCCGCTGCCCGAGGTCGCCGCCCATGTCGAGCAGCCGGCTGAGCGTGTCCTGGTCGAGGGCCGAGATCAGCTTGCTCATCCGCTTCCGCAGCGCCACGGCGCCGCTGCCGCCGGCCTCCTTCAGCTCCTCGGCGATCTGCAGCATGTAGCCGACGATCACCTGGTCGTACGCCGTGCCGCGCTGGTGCTCCTCGATCGCCTGCGCGACCACCGCCGGCTCGGCCGCCGCCGCCTCAAGCGGCGCCGCCGGCTCCACCACGTCGAGGGCCGCGTCGATCTCCGCGTCGGACAGCGGCGCCGTCGGCTCCGGGCTCGGCGCGGATGGCTCCACCGGCTTCTCCGTCTCGGTGGGGACCGGCCGATCGGCGCCCTCCGAGGCGAGCGCCGCCTGCGCCAAGCCGACCCACAGCTGCGCCGCCTTCGCGCTCTGGGCCGGCGCCCGGTCCCCTCCCTGCTCTTCGCCTTCGGGGGCGTCGAGCAGTTGCAGCCGGTCGAAGGTGAGCGGGTAGAGCCGGATGTGGGGCCAGGACGCGATCTTCCCCAGCGGCCGGAGGCCGATGGGATCCCCGCCGCGCGAGGCGTCCTCCGCCAGGAGCTTCAGCGACTCGTCGATCTCCTCGCCGCTCACGCCGCGGGCGAATGCGATGGCGCCGAGGTGATGCCCGTGCAGGCGCTCGGCAAGGTCCTTCAGGACCGGGTGCTTGGGATCGGTGGCGACTCCCTCGATGACCAGCTGGTCGCGCGCCACGCCGAGCGACAGCGTGCCCCGCTCCACGAGCAGCGACTCGAGCCGGCGGGCGACCCCGCTCGAGGCGGGTGCGAGCGTGGGGTGGCCACCCGGATACATCGCGTGCTTGTGGAGGGCGATCGAGAACTCGATCAGGAAGTCCGACAGCTCGCGCGGCAGGGCCGCGCGCAGCACCGTGGAGCTGCGCGGCGCCGGCTGGGGGGAGGCGCCCGGCTCGGTCATCGGGGAAAAGATAGCGCCGGAACCGTGGGCTCGCAGCAGCAAGAAGGCCCCGGATGTCTCCGGGGCCCCCCTGGCAACTTGCGGTCTGCCA
>DATKLR010000268.1:0-7013 GCA_035542295.1 Gemmatimonadales bacterium
TCCTCATCGGCACTCGCCGCCAGGTGCACGAGCAGCGCGTGCCGGAGCAGCGCCCACTCCGACGACAGACCGAGCGCCTTACGGATGTTGTGCCGGTGAAAGGTGATCGTGGCTTCGCTCACGCCGAGGCGCTCGCCGATCTCGGCCGACGTCTTCCCTTCCCCGACCAGCTTCAGGATCCTCTGCTGCCGCGGCGTGAGCTTGGCGAGGCTCGCGTGCATCGCGTCCAGGGCGACGCGGCCCGAGTGCTTCGGGACCCGCGGGGACACATAGCGCCGGCCCGCCAGCACCTCGCCCAGCCCCTTCTCCACCTCCTCCATCCCGGCGTCCTTCGGGACGAAGCCCAGCGCCCCGCCCGCGAGCACCGCTTCCGCCAGGATGCGGTCCGCGTGCATCGTCAGGACCAGGATCCGGAGATCGGGCTTGGCGCGGCGAATGTCGGGGAGCAGATCGATCCCGCTGCGGCCGGGAAGCGAAAGGTCCAGGATCAGCGCGTCCGCCGCCGTGGTGCGCAGCAGCTCGAGCAGCCCATCGCCGTCGTACGCTACCCCCGCGACGTCGAAATGCCGCCCGAGCAGCTCCTGCAGGCCCTGCACCAGCAGCCGGTGATCGTCGGCGATCAGCAGCCGCGGGCGGTCCCGCTTCACGCGGCCGGCCCCGGGGGGAAGACGGCCGTGACGGTGGTGCCGCCGCCCGGCGCGGAGCGCAGCGTGACGCGCCCGCCCACGGCCTCGGCGCGCTGGCGCATCGCCACGAGGCCGAGGCCATCCTCGGGCCGCGATGCGCCGGCGGCGAACCCCTTCCCCGCGTCGGCGACCCGGAGCGTCAGGGCTCCTGCGTCCGCCGCCACCTCGAGCGACAGGTCCGCCCGGCTCACGCCGGCGTGCCGCACCACGTTGCGCAGTGCTTCCTGCGCGATGCGGTACACCGCGACGCCCAGCTCGGGCCGCAGCGGCGGGCTCGCCTCCGGCAGCGCCAGCTGCACGTCGAGCCGGGCGGTGCGCCCGAACTCCTCCGCCAGCTCCTGCAGCGCCCGCACCAGCCCCGCCTTCTCCACCACCGACGGATGCAGATGGCGCGCCGCCGTGCGCAGCACCGCGCTCAGATCCTCCAGCTCCGCTGACACGCCGCCCAGCCGGTGCTGCACCTCGGGTCTGAGTCGCGCCACCTCGTCCACGTTGTTGCGGATGATCGCGATCCGCTGGAGCGCGTCGTCGTGCAGCTCGCGGGCCACGCGCGAGCGCTCCTCTTCCTGCGCCGCGAGCAGGCGCCGGGCGTGGGCCCGCTCGAGCGCGATGCGGCGCCGCTGCGAAATCACCAGCGCGGCGACGAACGCGGTCAACAGGATCGCCACGCTCAGCAGCGCCCCGAGGAACAGCCCGATGACCGTCAGGTCTCGGCTCGGCATGTCACCCCGCGGGCAATGGCGAGCCAGGGCAGGATATTGACCGCGAACCCGATCTGGTTCAGCGCCAGCCACAGCGCGAGGTTCCGGCCGAGCAGCAACGCCCGCATCAGATCCATCGCGCTCCAGATGCCGAAGTAGAAGGCCACCCCCGCACTCACCCAGAACCAGTCCTGGTGCATGAGGTCTTCACGGGAGCGCAGGCTCCGCGCCAGCAGCGTGTACGCCGCCGCCAGCAGGCAGACCGTGTTGGCCATCGGAGTTGAGGCACGGCTCGGGAGGGAGAGGTTGTCGAACACGGCGGTCAGGATCACCCACACCGCGAGGAACAGGAACGCGGCCACCTGCAGCGTGAGCCGCTCCGTGGCGCTCTGCTGCCAGTTGGAAAAACCCCACAGGACCAGCGCTCCCGCCACCGTCGCCAGGTAGCCGATCCATATGTTGCGCATGCCGTGGTACGCGGTCCAGAAGGAGAGGATGTCGCAGCACACCATCACGCCGCACCACGCCAGGATCCACAACCGCGCACCCCGCTGCGGCCCCCGCACGATGGCCGCCGCCACCAGCGGCAGCGCCTCGGCGGCCGACCCCAGATAGAGCAGCAGCGGGGCGCGCACCGCCGCGTCAGCCGTTGTTGAGGGCGTTCCCTCCGCCGCAGATCGGCGGACACGGGAACGGGTTCTGGAGCATCGTGGCCCCCGTCAGGTCGTTGTCGGCCGCGTCGATGCCCGTGAGCAGCACGGTCGGCTTGCCGTCGGCGGCGCGGGCGTGGTGGATGCGCAGGCCGACGCACCCGGGATGGCCCAGCATCTCCAGGACCTGGTCCTTGTGGAAGGCGTACGACTTCACGCCTTTGGGGTCGTGTTCCCGGTGGCGCCTGGTGTACTCGGCGGCGTCCTTGAGCACGATGCGGTGATTGCGGGGCGGCAGTGCCACGGCAAGCTCCTTGATATGGGGACCCCGCAGTATCCTCTAGGGGATCCCCTCGCAAAAGACTATAAGATCCCATAGTCCGGCTCCGCGGAAGGGGACTAGGGGATCTCATAGTCTTTTGGCTTCGCCGCGCCCTTCGCATGTTGCTCCCTGCGATGAACCTCGAATTCCACACCAACTTCGGCAAGCGCGTGGTCGTGCTCGGCGGCACGCGGCTGGCCGGGTTGCGCGAGTGGCTCGCCGAGCTCGATCTCGCCACGCTCCGGGCGAAGCAGGGAGCCGCCGACGCGCTGCTGCTGGACTTCCGGGCGCAGGGCTTCACGCCGAGCGCTCGCGAGGCCAACGCTCTGGTTTCGGCGCTGCGCGTGCTCTGCGCGCGCCGGGTGCCCCCCGTCGCCATCCTCGCGAATCCGGGCGCGCAGTATGGCGGAGCCCGCATGCTCTGCACTCTCGGTGAGCTGGATGGCTGCCGCACCGCAGCCTTCCGCGACGAGATGGAGGCGTGGAGCTGGCTGCGGGCGCAGCTCAGCACCGACGCTTACGACTACGCGGCACCCGCCTGGGGGATGCAGATCGGCGCGTAGCACATCGCCTCGCTTTCACACTGCAGCGTCTCCCGGTGTTATAGTCGCATCATGGCGGCTCTACGCGGCAAGGCCCTCATCGCCTACCTGCTGGTCTGCGTTCTCTGGGGATCCACGTACCTGGCGATCCGAGTCGGCGTCGGGGCGCTGCCACCGCTGCTGTTCGCGGGCATCAGGTTCCTCGTGGCCGGTCTGATCCTCCTGGGCGGCGCGCTGGCCCTCGGCGCGCACCTCCCGCGCCGGGCGCGCGACTGGGGCATCCTGGCCGTGGTGGGGCTGTTCCTCCTGGCGGGCGGCAACTCGTCCCTCGTGTGGGCCGAGCAGTTCACGCCGTCGGGGGTCGCCAGCATCTTCGTGACGACAATCGCTCTGTGGATGGCGTTCTTCGACGCGGTCGTCCCCGGCGGCTCGGGCAGGCTCTCCCCGCGTGTCGTCGCCGGGCTCCTCCTGGGCATCGTGGGCTCGATGCTGCTCGTGGGGACCGGCCCGCGCGACCTCTTCCGGGCCGACCTCCGCGGCCCGATCGCCCTGACGCTCGCCAGCGCGTCGTGGGCGATCGGCTCGGTCTACTACAAGCGCCGGCATCCCGACGTCAGCCCGTACGTCGGCGCCGCCATCCAGATGGTCGCGGCGGGCCTGGTCGTGACCCTGCTCGGCCTGGCGGCCGGCGAGGCGCGTACGGTGCGCCTGACGGCGCCGGGGCTCGAGGCCCTCGGCTACCTGGTGGTCTTCGGCTCGATCATCGGCTACACGGCGTACGCCTACGCCCTCCGTCACGCATCCGCGACCGCGGTCGGCACGTACGCGTATGTCAACCCGCCGATCGCGGTCCTCCTCGGGCGGATCTTCCTCGGCGAGCCGATCGGCGCGCGCACCGTCGTGGCGATGGTCCTGATCCTGGGCGCGGTCCTCTGGATCCAGTTCTCCCACGAGGTCCCGGCCCCCGAGCCGGAGCCCGCGCCGGTGGGGGCCGCCCCGAGCACGGGAGCGTCCTGCGCGCCGCGCGCAACGCCTGACACGGGATCCACCGCCGCCGCGGACTGAGGCGGCCGCCCCCCTCGAGCCCGAACGAGTTCCCTGGCCTGCGCGTAGGAGTCCGCATTAGACTTCGCACGCCGCTTCCGGCCACCACACACCACGGAGCCTCGATGCCCTCGCTGCACCGCGCCCTGCTGCTGGTGCTGCTCGCGCCCGCCGGCCTCTCTGCGCAGACCGCGCCGCTGCCCCTGAAGCACGCACTGGAGCCGACCACGGCCGAGATCACGCCGGCCGACCTGATGACCCGGCTCTACATCTACGCGGACGATTCGATGATGGGCCGCCGGGGGGGGACGATCTACAACCTGAAGGCGACGGACTACATCGCAGCCGAGGCGCGCGCGATGGGGCTGGTCCCGGCGGGCGACAGCGGTACCTACTTCCAAACCGTCCCGCTGGTGCGCGAGACGATCGACACGACCTCGACGCTCGTCGTGGCGGGCTCGACGCTCAGAGTCTTCGACGACTTCCTCCCGCGGCGACTGCGCGCGGGCCCGGCCCGCTCGCTGGACGGCGCGCCCGTGGTCTTCGGCGGCACGATCGACGGCACGGAAGCGCTGCAGCCCGATGTCGTGCGTGGCGCGCTCGTGGTGATGGCGCCCGCGCGCACCGCCGGGCCCAACACGCGCGCGCAGCTCGGCGCCCTGCTCACCCGCTTCGGCGCCGCTGCCGGCCTCGCCTTCCCCGGCCTCGAGCGCCTCGCGCCGCAGTTCCGGAGCGCGCTCCGCCAGCCGTCGCTGACGATGGGCGGACCGGCGGGATCCGACAGCGGCCCGCTGTTCCTCCAGATCACCACCGCGGCCGCGGAGCGGCTGCTCGGCACGTCGCTCGACAGTGCCAGGCTTGGCGCCACCGGCCGGATGGTCCAGGCGCACGTGGCGTTCCGCCGCGAGAGCGCGCCGGCGCGCAACGTGGTCGCGCTTGTGCCGGGCCGCGACCCGGCACTCCGCGGTGAGTACGTCGCCGTCGGCGCGCACAACGACCACATTGGGTTCACCACCAATCCGGTGGACCACGACTCGCTGCGGATCTGGAACCACATCGTGCGGCCGGAGGGCGCGGACGATGGCGGGAAGCAGGCCACGCCCGCGCAGCAGGCGCTGGCGGACAGCCTCCTCGCCGTCTGGCGCGCCGCGCACCCCGGCACCTCGCGCAAGGACTCGATCGACAACGGCGCCGATGACGACGGCTCCGGCACCGTCTCGGTCCTCGAGATCGCGCAGAAGATCGCCTCGCTCCACACCAGGCCGAAGCGCTCGATCCTCTTCGTCTGGCACACCGGCGAAGAGCTGGGCCTCCTCGGCTCGCGGTGGTTCACCGACCATCCGACCGTGCCGCGCGACTCTATCGTGGCCCAGCTCAACATCGACATGATCGGCCGCGGCGACGCCGACGACGTGGTCGGGCGCACCAAGGCGGGCGCCGCGATCCACGGCGGACCCGACTACCTCCAGCTGGTCGGCTCGCGCCGCCTCTCGACGGAGCTGGGCGACCTCGTCGAGACGGTGAACCGGGAGAACCGTCACGGCCTGGCGTTCGACTACTCGATCGACGCCGACGGCCATCCGGCGAACATCTACTGCCGCAGCGACCACTACTCGTACGCGCGGTACGGCATCCCGGTGGTGTTCTTCACCACGGGGATCCACTCCGACTACCATCAGGTCACGGACGAGCCGGAGTACATCGACTACGTGCACATGGCCCGCGTCGCGAGCCTCATCGAGGACATCGCCGTGCACGTGGCCGACCTGGACCACCGCGTGGTCGTGGATCACCCGAAGCCCGATCCGAACGCGGCCTGCCGCCAGTAGCCGGGGCGCGCGGCCCGAGCATGCGACTCGCGCGGCGGTTGGCAGCCATCTTTCCGGCTCTGGCGCTCGCCGCCGGAGTTCGTGCGGCCTTCCCCCAACCCCTAACCCCTAAACCCTACCCCCCGCCTTTGGCCTGGCTGCCGCTGATCGGCGAGTACGGCGCCGGTCCCGACCGGGTCATCGTGCTCGAGTCGGGTGGCCGGCTCGAGGCGCTGATCGACCGCCGCGCCTGGACGCTCACCGCCACGGCCGGCGCCTTCCGCGTGGACTCGGGTCCGTACGCCGGCGCTGCGGCGCGCTTCCTCCGCGGCGCCGGCGGGAAGGTGGAGCGGCTCCAGCTCGGCGGCATCGCCTATCCGCGCCGCGCCGTGGGCACCGAGGCGGGCGTGACGTTTCACATCGCACCCCTGCATCCGGTGGACTCGCTGCGTGGGGCCGCGCTCGCGATGCATCCACCGGCCCAGCCGGCCGGTCTGCGCCAGCCGGACCTCGTGGACGTCACGTCGCTCGATTCCCGGATCAAGCTCGATATCCGCTACGCGACGACCAACGACTTCCTCGGCAGCGCGATGTACACGTCGGCGCGGGCCTTCCTCCAGCGCCCAGCCGCGGAGGCGCTGCTGAGAGCGCTCCGCTGGCTCACGCCACAGGGCTACGGCCTGCTGATCCACGACGCGTACCGGCCCTGGTACGTGACCCGGATGTTCTGGGACGCGACGCCCGACTCGCTCCACCAGTTCGTCGCGAACCCGGACTCGGGTTCCAAGCACAACCGGGGCTGCGCGGTCGACCTCTCGCTCTACGATCTCAGGACGGGCGAGCCGGTCCGGATGGTGGGAGGCTATGACGAGTTCTCGCCCCGCTCGTACGCCGACTACCCCGGCGGCACCAGCCTCCAGCGCTGGTACCGCGCCCTGCTCCGGCGCGCGATGGAGCGCGAGGGATTCAAGGTGATTCCCGAGGAGTGGTGGCACTTCGACTACAAAGACTGGCGGCGCTACCCCGTCCTGAACCTCAGCTTCGAGCAGCTCGCCGCACGCCGGAATCGGAGTACCATTCGCTAGACTCGCCCGTCGATCAGGCAGCCACGTCGCCGTAACCAATTGCAGCAATGGGCGTTATGCCTCTTCTGGGAACCCTATGGGATCCCATAGGCTTTTGCCCCATGAAGCCGAGTGTTATGGTCGCCATTCAGGACCTCCGGGCCAGCACCGGAGCTCACCGACCGTGGAGGTGGAC
>DATKLR010000269.1:0-3626 GCA_035542295.1 Gemmatimonadales bacterium
TACGCGAGCACGACGACGAACCTCAACTACAGCGTGTCCGCGGGGAACACCGTCGCGATCGGGACGGCGACCGGGACGGGCTGGAACGCGACGTCGAAGAACAACGCGACCACGAAGACCTGCGGGATCTACGTGGGCGCGGTGACGGCGCCGGTCACGGGTGAGCCGGAAGGCGCACCGACCTGCCAGTAGACATAACGTGATGGAACCGGCGGGGTGGCCCTGCGGGGCCGCCCCCCGGGTGCTTGATGCGACCAACCTTCAACGGGGGTGTCTGTGCGTAGCGCCAAGGGCTTCACCCTGATCGAGCTTCTGATCGTCGTGGTCATCATCGGCATTCTGGCCGCCATCGCGATCCCGAAGTTCGCGAACACGAAGGAGAAGGCGTACGTGGCGTCGATGAAGTCGGATCTGCGCAACCTGATTACGGCGCAGGAAGCGTACTTCGCCGACCAGGTGACCTACGCGAGCACGACGACGAACCTCAACTACAGCGTGTCCGCGGGAAACACCGTCACGATCGGGACGGCGACCGGGACGGGCTGGAACGCGACGTCGTCGAACAACGCGACCACGAAGACCTGCGGGATCTACGTGGGCGCGGTGACGGCGCCGGTCACGGGTGAGCCGGAAGGCGCACCGACCTGCCAGTAGGGGCAGCACGCCGATCGGTCGGACGGGGGCGGCGCATTCCGCCGCCCCCGGCGGTTATCGGGGTACGCGCCGGCCACACTCGGCCTGCGTCGTCCACGTGGAGGCGATGCCCGTGCGGAACGCCAGGGGTTTCACGCTCATCGAGCTGGTTCTCGTGGTTGTGATCATCGGGATCCTGGCGTCCATCGCGATCCCGAAGTTCGGGAACACCAAGGAGAAGGCTTACGTCGCCGGGATGAAGGCGGACCTGAGGAACCTGGTGACGGCGGAGGAAGCGTATTTCGCGGAATACGTCACCTACACGGGCACGATGAGCAACCTCAACTACAACGTTTCGACGGGGAACACGATCAACCTCATTTCGATCACCGCGACCGGAACCGGTTGGTCCGCCACGGCCACCAACAGCGGCACGGCGCACACCTGCGGGATCTTCATCGGCAACGCGACGCCGCCGATGGCCGGGCAGTACGAGGGCCAGCCCGTGTGCAACTAGGTCGTCCCTCCTCGAGACCCCAACGGGCGGCGCTGCGGTGCCGCCCTTTGCGTTTTCGGCGGCGCCGCTGTAACTGAAACGCATGGTGCCAGGCCCCGGCGAACGCGCGTCGCGTCCCAACCCGTCGCTCCGGACGGAGCTCCTGCTGAACCTGGCCGTGCTCGCGGCCGGGGCGCTCGTGCTCGCGGTCCTCTCGGCCGTCCTCTCCCCGTTGCTTGGACGCGGTTTCCTCGGCTTCGCGTTGCTCACGGTGCTCATTGCCGCCGACGTGGCCATCTTCCTGGGGTTCGGGCGCTTTCTGATCTCGCGTCTGGTGACCGCGCCGATGGAGGCCCTGGTGGAGGCCACACAGGCCGTCGCGTCCGGCGAGCTGTCGCGCCGCGCGCCGCCCGGCGGCACCCGCGAGTTCGACCACCTCGCCGAGAGCGTCAACCAGATGACGGAGCGCCTGCTCGATGCCCAGGGGGCGCTCGTGCGGGCCGAAAAGTTGGCGTCGGTTGGGCGGCTTGCCGCCGGGGTCGCGCACGAGGTCGGCAATCCGCTCGCCGCGGTCGCCAACTACGTCGAGTTGCTGCGGCGGCGCGGCGTGGAGCCCGAGATCGTGGCGGCGATCGAGCGGGAAGCCGGCCGGATAGACATCATCGTGCGCAGCCTCCTCGACTATGCGCGCCCCCGGGATGCCAGACGGGAGCGGGTGGATCTCGCCTCCGTCGCATCGCGCGCCGTGGACCTGCTACGTTCGCAGGGAGTGTTGCGGCCGGTGAGCGTGGAGGTGGCGCCTGCCACCGGACTGCCACCCGTGCTCGGCGATGCGGCGGCACTCGAGCAGGTCTTCGTGAACCTGCTCCTGAATGCCGTAGATGCGGCCGGAGAGGGCGGCCGAATCGCGGTCGTCGCCGCGGTGGCGCGTCTCGGTGAGCCTGAGGCCGAACGCCGCAGCTCGGATCAGCCTGAAGGTGTCCCCACGGTCCCGCGACTTAGCCGCCGCTCCAGGCGGCATCTGGAAGGCACCGCCGACGGCAGCCTCGCGGTTCAGGTGGTCGTCGCCGACAGCGGCGGCGGCGTGCCGGAGGAGCTCCGGGACCGCATCTTCGATCCGTTCTTCACCACCAAGCCGCCCGGGAAGGGCACCGGCCTCGGCCTGGCCATCGTGCAGCGGATCGTTCAGGACCACGGCGGACGCGTCGATGTTTTCGCGGCGCGCGAGGGTGGGGCGGCGTTCGCGGTGACACTTCCGGGACTCGCCTCGTGAGACTGCTCGTGATTGACGACGAGCCCGGGCTGCGGCGGTCGCTGCGGCTGCTCCTCAGCGAAGAGGGGTTCGAGGTCGCCGAAGCCGAGGACGGAAACAAGGGTCTGGCGCGCGCTTTAGCGGAGCCGTTCGACGTGGTGCTGTGCGACGTCCGCATGCCGTCCGTGGACGGCCTTGAGTTCCTGCGGCGTTACCGCGCCGCCGGCGGCACGGCGCTGGTGATCATGATGAGCGCCTACGGATCGGAGGACGCGGCCATCGCGGCGATGAAGGAAGGAGCCTACGACTACATCCCCAAGCCCTTCCGCGCCGACGAAGTGATCCTGGTCCTGCGCAAGGCCGAGGAGCGCGAGGGGCTCCGCCGCGAAGTCGAATCACTGCGCTCGGCCCTCGGGAGCAGTGCCGCGTCGCCCGACATCGTCGCCGAGTCGGCGGCCATGCGCTCGGCTCTGGACGTGATTGCCAAGGTCGCGCCCCACACCACCACCGTCCTCATCACCGGCCCCAGCGGGACCGGCAAGGAAGTGCTCGCCCGCGAGCTGCACCGCCTCTCGCCGCGCGCCGGCCATCCGTTCGTGGCCGTGAACTGCGCGGCGATCCCGGAGGCCCTCCTCGAATCGGAGCTGTTCGGCCACGTGCGCGGCGCCTTCACCGGCGCCGTGGGGGATCACAAGGGGCTGTTCGAAGAGGCCGCGGGTGGCACGCTGTTCCTGGACGAGGTGGGTGAATTGCCGACGTCGCTCCAGGCCAAGCTGCTGCGCGTGCTCCAGGACGGCGAGGTCCGCCGCGTCGGCGACCGCGCCGCGCACCGCGTGGACGTCCGGGTGGTCGCGGCCACGGCGCGCGACCTCGAGGCCGGGGTCGCGGCGGGCACGTTCCGGGAAGACCTCTTCTACCGGCTGAACGTCATCGCCGTCCGGCTGCCGCCGCTGGCGCAACGGCCCGAGGACATCCCGGCCCTGGTGCGCGTGCTGCTGGCGCGGCATTGCGCGCGCCTCGGCATCAGCGTCCCGGAGATCGAGCCCGGTGCGGCGCGCGCGCTCCTCGACCATGCCTGGCCCGGCAACGTGCGGGAGCTGTCGAACGCGCTGGAGCGGGCCCTGGTCCTGGCGCATGGGCGCACGGTGCGTCGCGAGGACCTCCCGGCCGCGGTGCTGGCGCCCGGTGGGCGGCCTGCGGAGGCCGGCGGCTTCGGCGCCGATCTCACGCTCCGCCATCAGGGCG
>DATKLR010000270.1:0-8714 GCA_035542295.1 Gemmatimonadales bacterium
GTTTCAGCGGGATTGCGCCTGTTCGGCGACGATCCGGACTCGGTCGCCGAGCACCTGCAGGAAGCCTCCCGCGATGCTGAAGCGCCGCGAGCCGGAAGCGCTCCGGATCACGAGGTCGCCGGTGCCGAGCAGCGTGAGGAACGGGGCGTGCCGCGGGAGAATCCCGACCTCGCCGTCGAACGCCGGGGCGACGATCGCCGTGGCGTCGCCGTCGAACAGCGCCTGCTCGGGCGAGACGACGCTCACGTTCATCAGGCGGCCTCGAGCTTCTTGGCGCGCTCGATGACGTCCTCGATCCCGGCCACCATGTAGAACGCCTGCTCCGGCAGGTGGTCGAACTCCCCGGCGACCACGCGCTCGAACGATTCGATCGTTTCCTCGAGCTTGACGTAGCGGCCGGGAAGGCCGGTGAACACCTCCGCGACGTGGAACGGCTGCGAGAGGAAGCGCTGCACGCGTCGCGCCCGCGACACGATCTGCTTGTCGTCCTCCGACAGCTCGTCCATGCCGAGGATCGCGATGATGTCCTGGAGGTCCTTGTAGCGCTGGAGGATCTGCTGGACCTGCGTGGCCACCTTGTAGTGGCGGTCGCCCAGGTACTGCGCGTCGAGGATGCGGCTGGCCGAATCGAGCGGATCCACCGCCGGGTAGATCCCCAGCTCGAAGATCGAGCGCGACAGCACCACCGTGGCGTCGAGGTGGGCGAATGCCGTGGCCGGCGCCGGATCGGTCAGGTCGTCGGCCGGCACGTAGATGGCCTGCACCGACGTGATCGAGCCGCGCTTCGTCGAGGTGATCCGCTCCTGGAGGTCGCCCATCTCGGTCGCGAGGGTGGGCTGATACCCGACCGCCGACGGCATCCGGCCCAGGAGCGCCGAGACTTCGGAGCCCGCCTGGGTGAAGCGGAAGATGTTGTCGATGAAGACCAGGACGTCCTGACCCTCGACGTCGCGGAAGTACTCCGCCACCGTGAGGCCCGACAGGCCGACCCGGAGCCGCGCACCCGGCGGCTCGTTCATCTGGCCGTAGATGAGCGCGCAGGACGGAAGGACGCCGGACCCTTTCATCTCGAGATAGAGATCGTTCCCTTCGCGGGTCCGCTCGCCCACGCCGCAGAAGACCGAGCGGCCGCCGTGGCCCATCGCCACGTTGTGGATCAGCTCCTGGATGATGACGGTCTTGCCGACGCCGGCGCCGCCGAACAACCCGATCTTGCCGCCCTTGACGAACGGGGCGATCAGGTCGATCACCTTGATGCCGGTCTCGAACACCTCGGTCTTGGGCTCGAGATCCGTGAACTTCGGCGCCTCGCGGTGGATCGGCCACCGCTCCGCGTCGGCGGGGATCGGATCGCCGCCGTCCACCGGCTCCCCCAGCACGTTGAGGATCCGGCCCAGCGCGTACTGGCCGACCGGCACGGAGATGGGGCCACCGGTGTCCACGGCCTCCATTCCGCGCACCAGACCGTCGGTGGACGACATCGCCACCGCGCGGACCTGGTTGCGGCCGATGTGCTGCTGGACCTCCGCGACCAGGCGGACCGGCTCGCCACCAGCCGGCGCCGGGGCATCCACCCGGAGCGCGGCATACAGCTCCGGCAGGTGCTCGGCCTCGAACTCCACGTCGATGACCGGGCCGATGACCTGGACGACCTTACCGATGTTCTTCTCTGCCATGGAATCCTCGTTGCGGGGTCCGGATTCCGGGATCCGGGGTCCGGGACACGCTTTCCCCGGATCCCGGGCCCCGGATCCCGGGCTCCTAGCCTTTCAGTGCTTCCGCTCCGCCCACGATCTCCGCCAGCTCCTGCGTGATCTGTCCCTGGCGCGCCCGGTTGTACGTCCGGCGCAGCAGATCCAGCATCTCTCCCGCGTTGTCCGTCGCGTTCTTCATGGCCGTGCGGCGCGCCCCCTGCTCCGAGGCCGCCGTCTCCACCAGCGCCCGGAAGACCATGTTCCGCACGTACAGCGGGAGCAGGGCCCCGACCAGCTCGTCGGCTCCCGGCTTGATGATGAAGTTGGCGGCGCTCCCCGTGCGTCCGTGCGACAGTGCGTCCGTGCGTCCCGCCTGGATCGGCAGAATCCGCTCCACGACCGGCGGCGTGCTCAGCGCCGACTTGAAACGCGCGTAGATGACGTCGAACGAGGCGAGGGCGCCGGCCTCGAACCGGTCGATCAGCGGCTGGGCCAGCTCCGCGGCGTGCTGCGCCTGCGGGCGATCACCGATGTCCAGCCGCGCGAGCGCCAGCGGGCGCCGGATGAACTTGAAGTAGCTGATTCCCTTCTTGCCGACCGCCAGCAGGTCGACTTCGAGCCCCCGTGCCACGAGCTCGCGCTCCCGCTGGATCGCGGCGCGGATCAGGTTGGCGTTGAAGGCGCCAGCCAGCCCGCGGTTCGAGGTGATCAGCAGGACGGCGGCTCGCGCGGGGCCGCCCTTGGCCGGCGGGGCGGGCTGCCGAAGCAGCGGAAAGCGCTCGGCCAGCTCCGGACTGAGCAGGTCCCCGATCGTCTCCGCCAGCGCCTGCGCGTAGGGCCGCGCACCGACCACCCGTTCCTGGGCGCGCTTCAGCTTCGACGTGGACACCATCTCCATCGTCCGCGTCACCTGGCTGATGCTCTCGACGGAGCGGATGCGGCGCCTCAAGGCGCGCGTCTTGGCCATTACTTCTTCAGCGCCTTGTAGGTCTCGATCGCCTGCTTGAGCCGCGCCGTCAGATCGTCCGACAGGACCTTCCTGGCGCGGATCTCCTCTGCGATATCCGGATGGGTCGCGGCCATGTACTGGTGGAACGCGGTCTCCCACGCCTTGATGCCGGGCACGTCGACGTCGTCGAGGAACCCGTTGGTCGCGGCGAAGATGATCTCCACCTGCTCGGCGACGTCCATCGGAGCGGCCTGCGGCTGCTTGAGGATCTCGACGAGCCGTTGGCCGCGCGCCAGTTGGCGCAGCGTCGCCTGGTCGAGGTCGGAGCCGAACTGCGAGAACGCCTCCAGCTCGCGGTACTGCGCGAGGTCGAGCCGCAGCCGGCCGGCGACCTGCTTCATCGCCTTGATCTGCGCGTTGCCGCCGACCCGGCTCACCGAGATGCCCACGTTGATCGCCGGGCGCACGTTCGAGTAGAACAGGTCCGTCTCCAGGAAGATCTGCCCGTCGGTGATCGAGATGACGTTGGTCGGGATGTAGGCCGAGACGTCGCCCGCCAGCGTCTCGATGATCGGCAGGGCCGTGAGCGAGCCGCCCGGCTTCCGGATCCGCGGATCGGCTTTGACCAGCTCCGGGTCCTCGGCGATCTTGGCCGCGCGCTCCAGGAGCCGCGAGTGCAGGTAGAAGACGTCGCCCGGGTAGGCTTCGCGGCCGGGGGGGCGGCGCAGCACCAGGGAAATCTGGCGATACGCCGCGGCGTGCTTCGACAGGTCGTCGTACACGCAGAGCGTATGGCGCCCCTGATAGGTGAAGTGCTCGGCCATGGCGCACCCCGCGTATGGCGCCAGGAACTGCATTGGCGCGGGATCGGAGGCCGCCGCCATCACGATGATCGTATAGTCCATCGCCCCGGTCTTCTTGAGCCGCTCGACCACCGAAGCAACCGTGGACTGCTTCTGGCCGATGGCGACGTACACGCAGATCACGTCGCCACCCTGCTGGTTGATGATCGTGTCCACGACGATCGCCGTCTTGCCGGTGCCGCGATCGCCGATGATCAGCTCGCGCTGGCCGCGCCCGATCGGGATCATGGAGTCGATGGCCTTGATCCCGGTCTGCAGCGGCTCCTTCACCGGCTGCCGCACCACGATGCCGGGAGCCAGGAACTCCACGTGGCGCGCGCCCTCGGCGGCGATCGGACCCTTCCCGTCCAGCGGCCGCCCCAGCGGGTCCACCACCCGGCCGACCATCCCGGCGCCCACCGGCACCTCGAAGACGCGCCCGGTGCGGCGCACCTCGTCGCCCTCCTTCAGATCGAGGTAGTTGCCGAGGATGACGGCGCCGATGTTGTCCTCCTCGAGGTTCAATGCGAGCCCGCTGATGCTCTCGCCCGTCGCCGAAGCGCGGAACTCCAGCATCTCCCCGGCCAGCGCGGCCATGAGCCCGTAGATGCGCGCGACGCCGTCCTTGACCTCGAGGACGGTGCCGACCTCCTCGAGATCGGTGACGGCCAGGTCCGCCGCCTCGATCTCCCTGATGAGGACGTCTTTCAGTTCACCGGGACGCAGTACCGATTCGTTGGCCATGAGGATTGGTTTGAAGGGTGAGCCGGCTCAATCGCAGTCCGCAAAAATAGCCGAGGAGCACACCGTCCAGCAACACGGCGCGCCCCGCGTCAGCGCGCCGCGGCCCAGCTCCGGCTGCGCATCCGGCCCTTGAGGAAGGCCTGGAGGACCCCCGTCGGCCCCAGCTTCGCGAGGCCGCGCGCGGTCACGCCCGCCACGCGTCGCGCCGCCCCGGACAGGTGGCTGGCGGAGGCGAAGCCGAGGATCCGCGCCACGCCGCGGACCGTGTAGCCCGGGTTGGCCAGCAGGTCCGCGGCCGTCACGGTGCGTGCGAGGTCGATCACCCGCTTCAGGTTGGGGGCGCCGCCGGCCCCGAACTGACGGGACAGGTGCTCCCGCGAGACCCCCAGCGCTGCGGCCACGTCGGTGGTGCGGAGTCGGCCGACGTGCCGCATCACCTCCCGCCACGCCCGTTCCTGGAGCGGCTCCATCAGCCGCAGGAGCCGCGGCGCCCCGTCCAGCTCCTGCAGCCGGACCGCGCTCGCCGTGCGCGGCAGGATGAGGTCGGCGAGCACGGCGTCCTCGACCCCCTCGACGATCGGGTGCGCCCGTGCCTGCCGGACGCAGGTCTCCAGCAGCTCGGCCTCATCCGGGCGGAAGGCGGAATATGCGAAGCGCGGGATGGCGGGATACGCGGCGCGGCACCAGACGAGCAGCTCGGCGCCGCCGGGGATCCGGGGGTCCACCACGACCGCATCGGCCAGCACCGTGGCGAACACCCGCGTCAGCGCGGCCGGCGAGCGGCACGACACGATGCGGGCCTTGGAGCGCGGCATCGCGCGCCGGAATGCGGCCCGTGCGCCGGCGTTCCGCAGGAGGGTGGCTATGACGGGCTGGCTCACGGGACGGTGGGGGCGGCGGCGGGCCGTCCAGCGGGGCTCAACACCGAGCACGCGGTGGCTATGACGGGCTGGCTCACGGGACCGCGAGCGCGGTGGCCAGCTGGCCCGCCGCGCGCAGCACCTCCCGCGCGTTGGCGTACGAGACCGTGGCGAGCGCCTCGTCGAGCGGGAGCCACCGGCAGGCGGTGATTCCCTCGTCCTTCTGCGGGCAGACCTCGCCCGCAGCGCTCTCCATCAGGTAGAAGGCGCAGGTCTTGTGGATCAGGCGCCCGCGGAACCGGAAGTACCAGTCGATGTCCTGCACCGGGGCGTGGATGACCAGGTCGGCCAGTCCCGTCTCCTCGGCGACCTCGCGCCGCGCGGCGTCGGCGCGCTCCTCGCCCGGCTCCACGTGCCCCTTCGGGAACCCCCAGTTGCGGTAGGAATCCCGGATCAGCAGGAACAGCGGGCCGTTTCCCGGCGTACGGCGGAACACGACTCCCCCGGCCGACGTCTCCTCCAGCGGCGTCCCCGCACGCGCCATCAGAACACCGAGAAGGAGAAGTAGCGTCGGGGGTTCTTCTGGATGTCCTGCAGGAGGGCGCGCAGGGCCTTGATCGTCGCGACCGATTCGGCGTAGAGCGTCGTGTCGCGGGACAGCCGGCCCAGCGTCCCCTCCCCCGCCTGGATACGCGCCAGCATCGAGTCGGTACGGGCCACGATCCGCTCGAAGGCCTGCTGCTGGCTCGCGGCCGACGCCGCGAGCGCGCGCACGTTCGCCGCCACCGCGGTGAGATCGGCCGTCACGGTGTCCGTGTGGCCGAGGATCCGCTGCAGCTGGTCGCGCGAGGTGGCCGAATCCACCCGCGACGCCGCGCGCGCGAGGTTCCGCGCGGATTGGGCCAGCAGGCTCGTCCCGGTGTCGATGTTGCCGCCGATGCGCGTGAGCGTGGACTCCTGCCCCTGCGCGATGGTCTTCAGCACGGAAGAGAGCCGGGACAGGTCGCTGAACGCGCTCTTCAGGCGCGCCGCGCTCGTGGAGTCGAATGCGTCCTGGACGCGGCTCGAGATCGTCGCGATGTCGCCGGCGATGCGGCCCGCCTGCGCGGTCAACTGGCCGACGTCGGGCAGCGCCGCGCCGGGGAGCTTGTCGCTCCCGGCCGCCTCCGCCGCCGCGATCGCCTTCCGCACCGACGGGTCGTCGGGGAGGTTGTCGCGCGAGATCAGCTGGATGCTCCAGTCACCGAACAGTGTGGTGGACGCGAACAGCGCCACGGGCCGCGATGGCATCTGGGTCCCCCCCTGGAGCCGCAACTGGACGTCGACCCAATCGTGGGGCGCGAGCCGGATGCTCTCCACCCGGCCGATCCGCACGCCCCGGAGCAGCACCGGATCACCCACGCTCATGCCGCCGCTCGTCCTGACGCGCACGTCCTTGAGGATGTCGTTGCGCCCGAAGCGCGCGCCGCTGAGCCACACCGATCCCGCCACCACGAGGGCGATGGCCACCAGCACCGACGCCCCCACCACGGCTTCGTTGGCGCGCTTCATGTCTCCCCTCCCTCCAGCGCGGCGGCACGCCCCGCCTCGCCCAGGCTCGCGCGCACCACCGCCCCGCTGTCCGGGCGCCCCTCGATGAACTGCCGGACCACCGGGTCCGCCGTTCCTCTGATCTCCTCGACCGTGCCCACCTGCTGCACCTTCCCCTGGTAGAGCATCGCGATCCGGTCCCCCACGGTGTACGCCGAGCGCATGTCGTGCGTGATGACGATGCTCGTCACGCCCAGCGCCTCGCGCGTCCGCAGGATCAGCTGATCGATCACCGCCGACGTGACCGGATCCAGACCGGTCGTCGGCTCGTCGTACAGGATGTACTTCGGCCGCAGCGCGATCGCGCGCGCCAGGCCCACCCGCTTGCGCATCCCGCCCGACAGCTCGGAGGGCATGTGCTGCTCGGTGCGCGGCAGGTCCACCATCCGGAGCGCCTCCCGCACCCGCTCGGTGATGTGCGCCTCCGTCAGATCGCGGTGGCGCCTGAGGCCCAGCGCCACGTTCTCGAAGACGGTCAGCGAGTCGAACAGCGCCGCGAACTGGAACACGAAGCCGATCGTCGCGCGCAGCTCGGTCAGCTCGGGCCGCCGCAGCTCCGAGACGATCTTCCCGTCCACCGCCACGTGCCCCGCGTCGGGCTCCAGCAGGCCCACCACGTGCTTGATCGCGACGCTCTTCCCCGTGCCCGAGTAGCCGATGATCACCATCGTCTCGCCGTCGCGCACCTCGAGCGTGAAGCCGTCCAGCACCTGGTTGGCCTCGAACGCCTTGTGCAGGTCCACGAACGCGATCACGAGTTCCTCAGCAGGACGACGGCCCAGAAGGCGTCGAGCACCAGGATCATCTCGGCGCTGTAGACCACGGTGCGCGTCGTCGCGGCGCCCACGCCCTCGGCGCCCCCGCGCGTGCTCATCCCCAGGTAGCAGCCGATCAGCGCGATCACGAGCCCGAACGACATCGACTTGATCAGCCCGTACTGCAAGTCGAACGGGTGGAAGAAGAGCTGCAGCCCGCGCACGAACTGCGCGTTCGTGACCGGCAGCAGCGTGATCGCGGCAAGCCACCCCGTGAACACGCCCATCGCCGTCGCGAACGAGACCACCACCGGGAACATCACGATCCCGGCCAGCACCCGCGGGACCACGAGGTACGCGTAGGGGTTGTAGGCCAGCGTCTCGAGCGCGTCCACCTGCTCGGTCACCTTCATCGTGCCCAGCTCGGCGGCGATGTTCGCGCCCACCCTGCCGGCCAGTGCCAGGCCCGTCAGCACCGGCGCCAGCTCCATCATGATCGCCTTGCCGACCAGGGTGCCGACGAGGTACGGCGGCACCGTGGCGGTGAAGATGTAGGAGGCCAGCAGCGCCAGCGTGATCCCGGTGAACGCCGCGATGAACAGCGCGATGGGGAGCGAGTCCACGCCGAGCCGCCGCATCTGCTGCAACGTCCGGGTGCCCCACGTGCGCACGTCCGCCAGGGCCCGGACGGAGTCGGCCAGGAAATAGCCGACGTCCCCGAACCCCTCGATGAGACCGACGGCGCGCGAGCCCACCTCTGCGAGCATAGGGGGCTCAAGATAGAGCGCCGCGCGGCACAGGTAAAGAATGTGATGCGCCGCACTCTGGTCCGGCGGACCTAAGCGACGAAGCGGCAGGAGCTTAGCCCCTGCCGCCTCAGTCTCGCCTGACCGGGGCCGTTACGCCGCGAAGCTCGCCAGAGCCTTCCCGACCTGGCCCTCCCGCAACCGCTTCAGGGCGCGGTCCCGGAGCTGGCGGATGCGCTCGCGGGTCACGCCCAGCATCCCGCCGATCTCCTCGAGAGTGTGCTCGCGCCCGCCGTCGAGGCCGAAGTAGAGCCGCAGCACCTTGGCGTCGCGGGGCGGGAGCGTGGCCAGCGCGCTCTCGATCTCCTGGGCCAGGAACCGGTCCATCGCGCGGTCCTCGGTGCTCGGCCCCTCGTCGGAGACGAACCGCTCGATCAGCGAGCGGTCGCCATCGGGGTCCAACGGCGCGTCGAGCCGCACCTCACCGCTGTTCAGGGCGGCCAAGGACTGCACGACTTCGAGCGAAAGGCCCGT
>DATKLR010000271.1:0-3681 GCA_035542295.1 Gemmatimonadales bacterium
ATAGGACTCGGGGATGCCGATGTCAAAGCGGCGCCCGTCGATGATCAGGCCGTGGAAGCCCTCCTCCTGGCGCAGCCGGTCGAGCGCCGACGTGAGCTGGAACTCGCCCCGCTCGCGGAGGTTGTTGCGGATGTTCTCGTCGAGATACGAGAAGATCTGCGGCCCGATGACATACTCGCCGAAGAACGTCAGATACTCGCCCTCCGGCAGGCCCGGCGCGCGCAGGTTGCTGCGCGCGTAGTCCAGGTTCGGCTTCTCGGCGAATTCCGTGACGTTGAGGAGGCGGTCCGGTTCGATCCAGGTTCCGGTCGCGGTTCCGAAGTTGGCGATCTGGCTCTCCGGCGTGCGGCGCAGGCCCACCGTGCTCGTGCCCGACCGCTGATAGGCCTCCACCAGTTGGCGGGCGCAGGACGCGGGGCCGTCCGAGCGGTAGATGTGGTCTCCCAACATCAGCAGGAACGGCTCGTCCTCCAGCGCCCGGCGGGCGCAGTACACCGCGTGGCCGAACCCCTCCTGGGCCGTCTGGGTCACGAACCTGACGCGGTGCCCAATCTCGAGGATGCGGCGCGAATACTCCTGGAACTCGCGCGAGAGCTTGTTGAAGTTCTCGATCGAGATCTGGAGGTTGAAGAAGGACTGGAACGCCTCGAGGTCATGCTCCTGCACGACGATCACCACTTCCTCGATGCCAGCCTGCAGCGCCTCCTCGACGATCAACAGGATTGCCGGCTTCGCGATGCCGTCCCGATCGACGACCGGGAACAGCTCCTTCTTGGTCGCCTTGCTGGCCGGGAAGAGCCGCGTGCCGAAGCCCGCCGCCGGGATGAGCGCCCTGCGGACCCTGGGCCCGGTCGCCAGGGTCAGTGTGAGCGCGGTGAGGCCGAGGTCGCGCTCGAGGATCCGGATCGCGGCTTCCTGGTCGGAGGCGCTGCGCGCCACGAGCTGGGCCGTCCCGTCCCCCTGGGAGCCGACGCCCTTCCCGCCCCAGATGTGGGGCGCGAGCGGCGCGTGGCCGAGCACCTTGTGAAGCACGGGCGCGCGCAGCTCATCCGGGGACGCGGGCGCCGCATAGCGGTCGAACGCGGCCTGTGCCTCCGTCATCAGCGCCCCGATACGCTCCCCGTCGCCGGCCTTGAGGGCCTCGACGGCCCGACCGACGATGCGCCGGTTGATCGGGCCCAACAGCTCCTGGACCCCGCGCTCGAGCGCGCTCTCGGCGAACGGGAAGCAGCGGTTCAGGTGCTTCAGGATGGCGAGCGTGTCCTTCTTCGCGTGCAGGTCCACAATGACGAAGTGCAGCTCGCGGGCCGGCCGCAGCTCCCACGTCTCGATGCGGTCGCCGTCGAACTCCATGGCGACCGCACGGTCGCCGAACGCGCACCCCTGGTCCATACGCCCGCAGCGGGAAGGCGTCGTGATCTCGCCCTGATACGCCAGCTCCATCTCGCCACGAACAGTCAGGTGCAGATCGTAGATGCGGTTGAAGGCGCGTGCGGTCAGCACGCTGATCGCCGCACTCGAGGAGAGCCCCTTCTTGATCGGCAGGTCCGTCCGGGTGTTTCGGATGGCGAGCCCGCGCACCCGGTAGTGCGTGAGCACCTGGTAGGCCACGCCCGCGGCGTAGCTGAAGAAGCCGCCCTGTTCCGCCTCCGCCAGCAGCGCCCGCGGCTCGAACGGGATTTCGCGCGGCCCCACGACCTCGCCGTCCGGCGTCGTCGAGGTCAGCACCAGCGCCGTCGGGTGCGGCTCGACCTCGGCGTGAAGGCCCTGGTTGGTGCCGCAGATCAGCGTGAGGCCTTTCTCGATGTCGGCATTGATGCGGCGGTAGCCGCCGGCCCAATCGGAGTGCTCGCCGAACAGACAGATGCGGCCCGGCACGAAGAGTTTCATGGCGCGGAAGAGGATGCGGCGCCGCAGGCCCCGCCGCAACCCGCCTCCGGGCTCACCGCAACAGCGGCGGGACCTCGGTGACCAGGGTGTAGGCGCCCAGCGCCGCCATCGCCAGCACCACCACCAGACCGGCCATCCCCAGGAGCGGCGGGTTGCGGTAGCCGCCCAGCAGCTCGGACCGGCGGGAGGCGACCAGCATCGCGCCCAGGCTCACGGGGAGGATCAGGCCGTTGAGCGCGCCGACCACGATGAGCACGGTGACCGGCCGCCCGATGGTGAGGAAGATCGCCGTCGAGACCACGATGAAGGCGACGATCAGCGCGGACGTGTGCCGCTCCCACCCGGCGCGGAGGGTCCGGATGAAGCTGACCGACGTGTACGCGGAACCGACGACCGACGTGATCGCGGCGCTCCACATCACCGCGCCGAACAGGCGATAGCCGAGCTGGCCGGCGGCCAGGCGGAAGACGTCGGCCGGAGGGTTGGCCGGATCGAGCGACAGTCCCCGACTCACGACGCCGAGCGCGCAGAGGAAGAGCAGCACGCGCATCACGGTCGCGACGCCGATCCCGAGGATGCCGGAGCGGGTCGCCGCGCCGACCGCTTCCGGCCCGGCGACCCCGGCATCGAGGAGCCGGTGGGCGCCGGCGAACGTGATGTACCCCCCCACCGTCCCTCCCACGATGGTGACGATCGCCAGCACGTCGAGCCGGTCGGGGAGCACGGTCCTCAGCGCCGCCTGCGCGACGGGCGGATGCGACGCGACGGCGACGTAGCAGGCGAGCAGGATCATGGCCGCGCCCAGCACCTGCGTGAAGCGATCCATCGCCCGCCCCGCTTCCTTGGAGAGGAACAGCCAGACGGCGATGGCCGCGCTCAGGGCGCCGCCGACGGCGACCGGGAGGCCCAGCAGCGCGTCGAGGCCGAGGCCCGCGCCCGCGACGTTGCCGATGTTGAAGGCGAGCCCGCCCAAAGCGACGAGGATGGCGACGGCGTGGCCGAGGCCGGGCAGAACCTGGTTGGCCACGGTCTGGGCCGGAGCGCGCGCGGCGACGAGGACGCGCCAGATGTTGAGCTGCGCGGCGAGGCTGAACAGCACCGAAACCAGGACGGCGAAGCCGAAGCTGGCGCCGAGCTGCGCCGTGAAGACGGCACTCTGGGTGAGGAACCCGGGACCGATGGCCGACGTCGCCATCAGGAACGCGGCCCCGGACAGGACGCGGAGCCGCGTCCGCGGCTCCGTCACGGCGTGCCGTCGCTCCGGACGATCGTCCCGCCCTTCATGACGAAGCTGACGCGCCGCACCGCGGTGATGTCCCGGCTCGGGTCGCCGTCCGTCGCGATCAGGTCGGCCTCGTAGCCCTCGGCGACGGCGCCGATCCGGTCGCCGAGCCCCAGCGCGGCGGCGTTCAGCGAGGTCGCGGCCACGATCGCGTGCAGCGGCGTTTCGCCCGCCTCCTGTACCCGGCAGACGAGGTCCTCGGCGTTTCGCCCCTCGGCGCCGGCTACCGCGTCGGTGCCGTAGAGCACCTTGAGGCCCGGCGTCGCGAGGGCCGCCCGGGTGGCCGCCGTGGTGAGCGGCAGCGCGCGCTCCATCGCGGCGAATCCCTCGGCGTTGTAGTTGCCGATCCCCTCGTACTTCGGCCGGTTCTCGAGGTAGTTGCGCAGGACCAGGCCGCACTGCGGGTCGAACCAGCTCCCGCGCGCCGCCATCAGGTCGAGCGACGCCTGCTTCACGAAGATGCCGTGCTCGATCTGGGTGCAGCCGGCCAGCGTCGCGGCCCGCACCGA
>DATKLR010000272.1:0-5155 GCA_035542295.1 Gemmatimonadales bacterium
GTACGTCATCCCGGTGCGCCGCGAGGCGCGCTCGCGCCTGGGCGGAATCGTCCACGACGAGTCGGCGACGCACGCCACGCTGTTCGTCGAGCCGGCGGAGGCCATCGAGCTGGGCAACCAGCTCCGCGAAGCGGAGGCCGCGGAGGCGCGTGAGGTGATGCGCGTCCTGCGTGCCCTCACGGATCGGCTGCGTCCGCACGTCGACGCGCTCGACGGCGTCTTCGAGATGCTGATCGCCGCCGACTGCTGCTCGGCGCGCGCACGGTTCGCGCTTGCGGCCGGGGCCTCCCGGCCGCAGGTCGCCGAGGGCGCAAACCTCGCCATCGTGCGGGGCGCGCACCCCCTCCTGCTCCAGGGCGAAATGCCCGCGGTGCCGTTCCACCTGGCCCTGGAGCCGGAGGAGCGGACCGTGCTGGTCTCCGGCCCCAACACCGGCGGGAAGACGGTGCTCCTCAAGGCCGTGGGACTCATAGTCGCCCTCGCCCAGAGCGGCGTGATCCCACCCGTGGGCCCGGCCACGCGGCTTCCCGTTTTCGCCGCCCTGTTCGCGGACATCGGCGACCGACAGAGCATCCAGGAGAGCCTTTCGACCTTCAGCGCCCACGTGGCGGCGATCAAGGACGTGCTCGAGGGCGCGGACGCGCGCTCGCTGGTGCTGCTGGACGAGCTGGGGACGGGCACCGATCCGGCGGAGGGCGCGGCGCTGGCCGGGAGCGTGCTGCGCGCGCTCACGGCGCGCGGCGCCGTCACGATCGCCACCACGCACTTGGGCTCGCTCAAGGAGCTGGCCGAGCGCGAGCCCGGGATCGTGAACGGCTCGCTGCAGTTCGACGCGGCGAGCTTGAGGCCGACCTTCCGCTTCACCAAGGGAATCCCCGGCCGCTCCTACGGCCTGGCGATCGCGCGGCGGCTGGGAGTGGACCCCGAGGTGCTGGCGGAGGCGGAGCGCACCCTGCCCGAGGACCTGCGCGCGCTCGAGACGACGCTGGAACAGCTCGAGAAGCGCATCCAGGACGCGGACCGGCGGGACGCGGATCTGGCCGCGCGCGCGGCCGCGCTGGACGAGCGGGCCGGCGATCTGGAGCGCACCGGCGCCCGGCTGGCGGCGCTGGACGAGGACGTGCGGCGGCGCGAGAAGGAGCTGGAGCGCACGGCGAAGCGGGCGCAGCGGGCCTACCTGCTCGAGGCGCGCGCCGAGGTCGAGAAGGCGATCGCGCTGGCGCGCGAGGTCCAGCGGGAGCGCGAGGCGCGGCGGCTGGTGGAGGAGGCGATCGCGGCCACGGCGGCGCGCGAGGAGTCGCCGCTCCCGCTCCCCGAGCTGCCGGCCGGCCCGGTCTCGCCCGGCGACCGGGTCCGCATCGCCACGCTCGGCATCGAGGGGCAGCTCGAGATGGTGCAGGGCAATGAAGCGACCGTGCTCGTGCGCGGGCGCCGCGTGATAGTCCCGGCGGCAACCCTCTCTCCGGTTCACTGAGGTGACGCGGAGTTGATCGCTCCCGAGCTGATCGAGCAGATCCGCGACGCCGCCGACATCGTCGCCATCATCGGCGAATCGGTCGAGCTGAAGCGGACCGGCTCCGACTGGCGCGGGCCGTGCCCGTTCCACGGCGGCACGCATCGGAACTTCTCGGTCGTGCCGCGGAAGCAGATGTACCACTGCTTCGTCTGCCACGAATCGGGCGACGTGTTCACCTACCTGATGAAGCGGTTCGGGCTGGACTATCCGACGGCGGTGCGGGAGATCGCGGCGAAGGTGGGGATCGCGGTCCCCGACGTCCGCACCGCGGGCCCCGATCCGAACGAGCCGCTCTACTCCGCGCTGAGCACGGCCGCCGACTGGTTCGCGCGGCGGCTCCGCGAGGCCGACGATGCGAAGGGGGCGCGCGACTACCTCGACAGCCGCGAGCTGGGCGACGACGTGCGCGACCAGTACCAGCTGGGCTTCGCGCCGCCCCGCGGCGAGGAGCTGCTCGAGGGGCTGAAGGGTCTGGGCGTCGAGGACGAGGTGGTGAAGAAGGCCGGCCTGGTGTCGGAGCGGGACGACAAGACCGTCGTCCCGCGGTTCCGTGGCCGGCTCATCTTCCCTATCGCCGACGTACGCGGCCGCGTGGTCGGGTTCGGCGGCCGGATCCTCGGGGAGGGGGAGCCCAAGTACCTCAACTCGCCCGAAACGCCGGTCTTCCACAAAGGAACGCTGCTGTACGCGCTGGACCGCGCCAGGAGCGCCATCCGTACCGAGAATCTGGCGGTGCTGGTCGAGGGGTATGTGGACGCCATCCGGCTGCAGAGCGCCGGCATCGCCAACGCCGTGGCCCCGCTCGGCACGTCGCTGACGGCGGAGCAGGCGCGGCTCCTCCGGCGCTACACCAAACAGGTGGCCCTGGCCTACGACGCGGACGCGCCGGGGCAGAAGTCCTCATTCCGCAACGCCGACGAGCTGCTGCGCCAGGGCGCGAGCGTGAGCGTCGTGACACTGCCGCCCGGTGAGGACCCCGACACGCTGGTGCGGCGCGGTGGTGCGGCGGCGTTCCAAGCGCTGCTCGACGCGGCGGTGGACGTCTTCGAGCGCAAGATCCAGCTGCTCGACCGCAAGGGGCTGGCCGGCACGCTCGAGGGCCGGCGCGACGCGCTCGACCGCCTGCTCCCGACCATCCGCGCCGCGCAGGACCCGATCACCAGGGAGCTGTACGTATCGCGCGCGGCGCAATGGAGCGGCGTGGCCAAGGAGGTGCTGGAGCAGGAGGTGGGGAGACAGGAAGCGAAGGGTGTAGGGGGTAGGGCGTTGGGTGTAGGGCAAGGCGCCACAGGGCGCCAGGGCGAGCCCGAGCGGACCGGCGCGCCGATTGCCGAGATTCCCACCGAGCGCACCCTCATCCACCTGATGCTCGCTGCGCCCGACAACATCGCGAGGGTCAAAGCGGAGCTGCCGGCGACGGAGTTCCGGCATCCGGTGTACCGCGCTCTGGCGGAGCTGCTTTACGCGGGAGCGGGGCCGCCGGGCGAAGGCCCGGAGCGCGAGACGTGGGAGCGCCTCGCATCCACGCCGTACGAGCGGCCGGAGCCCGAAGTCGACCTGGTGCAGGCGGTCATGTGGGTGCTGGACCGCCCGAAGCGGGAGCGCCTGGAAGAGATCGACCGGCTCATCGGCCTGGCGAGCGCGGCGGAGAAGGACAGGCTGCTGAACGAGAAGCGGGCGCTGATCGCCGGCGGAGCGATGCGGTTCCGGCGCAAGGCGCTCAAGGCTGAGAGGGAACCACGACACTGAGAGAACAGTTGCGGGTTGCGAGTTGCGAGAGTTGTGAGTTGCGAGGGGAGGGCGGTTCGGCCGCCCCCGACGAGCATCAACGTTCCACGTCAATCAAAGGAGTCTGAGTTGCACCCCGATCTCGAACCCCTGCTGGCGCTCCAGGAGCGCGACAAGGCAGTCAGCGCGGTGAAGAAGGCGATGGACGCGTTGCGCCCCGAGGAAGAGGCGCTCGACGCGGAGCTGGGGGCGCACACCAAGGCGCTGGACGACGCGGAGCGTGCGGCGTCCGGGGCCGAGGCGCGCAAGGTGGAGCTGGAGCAGCGCATCGCCGGCTACAAGCGGATGCAGGAGCAACGGCGCCAGCAGCTCGACTACGTGCGCGGTGCGAAGGAAGCCTCGGCGCTGATGGCCGAGCTGGACCTGGCGCGCGGCGTGCTGGTGAAGGAGGAGACCGAGTACATGCGCAGCGGCGACCTCATCGTCGAGGCGCAGAAGAAGGTCAAGGACGCGCAGAAGGCGCACCAGGCGGTAGTGGCGAAGCAGGCCGAGGCGCGCGACGCGCTGGCCGCGAAGCGGGCCGAGCTGATCACCCAGCTCGAAACCGCGGAGGCGGAGCGGACGGCGGCGACCAAGGCGGTGAAGCCGCAGCTGCTGGCGCGCTACGAGCGGATCCGGAAGGGCCGTGCCCCCGCGGCGCTGTACCCGCTGCGGCAGGACGCCTGCGGCCACTGCTTCACCGCGGTCCCGATGCAGCGGCGCGTCCTCATCCAGCAGGGGCAGTCCATCGAGGGCTGCGAGGTGTGCGGCGTGCTCCTGTATGCGGAGGAATGAACGGCTCAGGCGCCTGTGGCAGTGTGAGCCGGCCCCCGATCCGGCGCGCGTAGCGGCGCTGGCCCGGGAGCTTGGCGCACCGCTGCCGTTCGCCGGATTGCTGGTCCAGCGCGGTGTCACGGACGCGGACGCCGCCCGGCATTTTCTGCGTCCCTCGCGGGACGACCTCCACGCTCCCGCGCTGCTTCCCGACATGGCGGTCGCGGTGGAGCGGCTCGCCGCCGCGGTGCACCGCGGCGAGACCATCCTCGTTCACGGCGACTACGATGCGGACGGGCAGTGCGCAGCCGCGCTGGCCACCCGCGTGCTGCGGTTGGGCGGCGCACGCGCGGTGCCGTTCATCCCCCACCGTTTGCGGGACGGCTACGATCTCTCGGCGGCCGGCGTGGCGGCCGCGCGCGATGCGGGCGCGAAGCTGATCCTGGCTCTGGACTGCGGCACCACGGCGGTCGACGCGGTGGCCGCGGCGCGCGGCGCCGGGATCGACGTGATCGTGGTGGACCACCACCTTCCGGGCCCGGTGCGGCCCGAGGCCGCGGCCCTGGTCAATCCGCGGCGGCCGGAGAGCGCGTACCCCTTCCCGGACCTGTGCGCGACGGGCCTCGCTTTCAAGCTCGCGCTGGAGCTCGCTCCCCGGATCGGCGTCCCGGGCGGCGCCCCCTGGCACTTCGTGGACCTGGTCGCCCTGGCGACCGTCGCGGACCTGGTGCCGCTGGTCGGGGAGAACCGGATCCTGGTGCGACTCGGCCTCAAGCTGATCGGCGCGAGCCGCTCGACGGGACTCGCCGCGCTCGTGACCACGGCGGGCCTCGGCACCAAGCCGATCCGCGCGGTCCACCTCGGGTACGCCCTCGGTCCCCGGCTCAATGCGGCCGGCCGCGTCGGCGACGCGGGCGACGGCCTGCGGCTCCTGCTGAGCGACGACACCACCGAGGCCTACGCGCTCGCGGCGCAGCTCGAGCGCCAGAACACCGAGCGGCAGGCGCTCGATCAGCGCACGCTGGACGAGGCGCTCGAGGAGCTGGACAAGGCCTTCGACCCCGTGCGCGACGCCGGCGTCGTGCTCGCGCGGGACAC
>DATKLR010000273.1:0-3340 GCA_035542295.1 Gemmatimonadales bacterium
CGGCGAGCGTGAGCCGGCGCATCAGGGACCTTTCGTGGTGGAACGGCTTGGAAGCTAACAGCGGCACATCGGGCGCGGGATTGGGCCGCTCCTCCGCGCGCTCACGCGCCGCGGCCGGCCGCTCCGTAGACGATCCCCCGCCGCTCGGGCCCCAGCCCCGTGACGACCGAGGCGACCGCGAACACCAGCGCCGCGGTGATCGCCATCGCCCACGCGTAGGTGGCGTGCGATGCGGTCAGCGCCTCGACGTACGCGATCGAGCTGGCCAGCAGCACGCCGCACTGGTAGGCGAAGCCCGGCAGGAACCCGCGCACCGCATCGGGCGAGAGCTCCGTGATGTGGGCCGGGATCACGCCCCACGCTCCCTGTACGAAGAACTGCATGAGGAACCCGCCCGTGATCAGGAGCGCCAAGGACGGCGCGAATGCCCACAGCGGGATCACGGCGAGCGCGCCCACGAGGGAGACGGCGATGGACCGCCGCCGGCCCAGCCGGTCCGACACCAGGCCCACCAGGATGCCGCCCGTCAGGGCGCCCACCATCGAGAAGGCGGTAAAGGCCGCGCGGCGCTCCGGGGTGAACCCCCAGTCGCGCTGCAGGAAGGTGGGATACATGTCCTGGGTGCCGTGGGAGACGAAGTTCATCATCGCCATCAGCACCACCAGGTAGAGGAACAGCCGCCAGTGCCGGACAATGGCGCGTCCCAGAGAGCTCCAGCTCTCCGCGCGCGAGCGCTGCCACACCTCCGACTCCTTCACCCGGTAGCGCACGAACAGGGCGAGGAGGGCCGGCAGGCCTCCGATGAAGAAGAGGGGGCGCCACCCCCAGCGGGGGAAGACGACGAAGAAGCAGAGCGCGGCCAGCATGTACCCCACCGCGTACCCCTGCTGGAGCACCCCCGACAGCACGCCCCGCAGGCGCAGCGGCACCTTCTCCATGACGAGCGACGCGCCGACGCCCCATTCCCCGCCCATCCCGATCCCGAACAGGGCGCGCAGCACCAGAAACGTTCCGAACGTCGGCGCGAGGCCGGTCAGCACCTCTACCGCCGAGTAGAACACCAGGTCGAGCATCAGGGGGAGGCGGCGGCCGTAGCGGTCCGCCAGCAGACCGAAGACGAACGCGCCGACGGGGCGGAAGGCCAGGGTGAGCGTCAGCGAGATCGCGACCGCCGCGTCGGACTGGTGGAACTCCTTCGCGATCGCCGTCAGCGTCATGACGACGAGGAAGAAGTCGAAGGCGTCGAGCGTCCAGCCAAGGAACCCGGCGAGGACTGCCGCCCGGTGGTCGTCGGACGGCGCGATCGCGGCGGCGGAGGGCACGGCCATGGGGTCCGCCAACATACCCCAAAAGCGCGGGGCCCGCTCGGTTGAGCGGGCCCCGCGGCCGTCTGCCAGGCCGGCGCTAGATCCCGAAGGCCTCGGGCGGCGGCGTCTTCGGCAGCGGCTTCTTCGTGACCTTCACGTATGCTCCCAGCAGGAGGGTGGTGAATACCTATTCACACGGCTGCATATATATGCAACGGCCCGGGGGAATATGCAAGAGGGGGCCGGGCACCGCCCCGGACCCCCTCTGCTCCCTCCTCACTCACCCCTCGCAACCGCTCGCAACTCTCCGTCTCGCAACTCAACTGCAATCCGCTTCCCGCCTACTCCACCCGCTCGAGACGGGGGTTGGGATTGTACTTGCGGCCCACCTTGGCGACGGGCTTCCCGTCCACCAGCACGACGTCCGCGGTGAAGTCGAACCGCCCCTGGTAGAGCGAGGAGCCGACGCCGTACGCGTCCACCGGGACCCCCAGCTCCTCGAACTGCCGGATCTTCTCGGCCGTGAAGCCACCCGAGACCACGATCCTGACCTGCCGGAAGCCTTCGCGGTCGAGCGCGCGGCGGACGTTCCAGACGAGCTGGGGATTCACGCCGGTGGGCTTGAACGTGCCCATCTCCGGGACGATCGACTTGTCCACCATCGTCTCGGAGGTGTCGAGGCGCACGCCGTAGAGGCGCGTGCCGAGTGCGCGCGCGCAGGCCAGGCTCGTGCCCACGCAGTCGTTCTCGAAGTCCACCAGGGTGATGACCCGCACCGATTCCGGGATGTGCTCGGCGAATTTGCGGGTCGCCAGAACCGTGTCGCCCCCGAAGGCCGCGATCAGCGCGTGAGGGACCGTCCCCACGCCCTCGCTCCCCCACCACGAGGCCTGCGCGTCGGTCGAGACGCCGATGGCGCCGGCCACGTGCGCGGCATAGCCGTCACCGGTCTGCACCAGCCAGTGGTCGTGCCGGGCGGGGAAGAACATCACTTCCTTGGGCCGCGCCGCGTCCACCACGCGCCGCGTGTTCGTGCCCACCTTCGTGCGCCGTGCCAGCACGCCCAGGTAGAGCGTCTCGAGGTGCGCGAACGCGTCGTAGGGCCCCTCGACGAGCATCACGGTCTCCCATGGCTCGATCCTGTCACCGTCGTACAGCGCATGCACCCTGAGGTCCTTCCATTCGACGGCGCACTGCTTGAGGATAGCGATCGCCTCGTCGATCCCGCCGAGAAAGGCGTGCGTCTTGCCGAAGACCTGCATCGTCACGTGCGGCCGCGCGCCGTTGGCGAGCAGGATGTCGCGGGTGCGCACGAAGTACTTGTCGGAGTAGTAGCCCGCCCGCATCTTCTCCACCGGCAGGTGGAAGATCGCGGGGTCCAGCCGCTGCTGCCGCGTCATCGGGCCTCGAAATGCATCACCTTCAGCTCCTCGATCTCGGCGCGCAGCGCGCCGGCGTTCGGAACGTCTGGATAGCGGGCGAGAATGCGGCGCAGTTCCACGATCGCCTTCCCGTAGTCCTTCAGATTGTCACGATACACGCTCGCCGCCAGCAGCGCATATCCGGCGCGGCGCCGGGCTTCCGGCGAGCGCTGCTCCGCCTGGCGCAGCGCAAACAGCGCCAAGTCGTAGTCCTTGAGCTCGCGCAGGGCCAGCTGCGTCAGCTGTTCACACGCGACCAGGTCCTCCGGCTGCGCGCCGATCACCTGCCGGTATGCCTCCGCCGCCTGCGCGTACTGGCCCTTCGCCACCAGCGCCTGGATGTTCGAGTGCTGGTTGACCGACGGCGTCGAGCTGCCGCTGGGGAGAGTGAGCGACGCCACGGCCCCCGCCCCCCGGTGCAGGATCCCCGCCTCGAGCACCCCGTACACCAGCACGAACGCCCACCCGAACAGCGCGGCCAGGAGCGGGGCCCAGTTGAGAAACAGCACGACCTCCAGCAGGGTGAGGAGCGTCGTGAACGCCATGACCAGGCAGAGGACGACGAAGCGCCCCCGCGGCGTGGTAGCCGAGACGTTCTCCAGCCCCCACATG
>DATKLR010000274.1:0-9570 GCA_035542295.1 Gemmatimonadales bacterium
CGCACGGCGAACGCGCGCACGACCGGGCGGTCGGGGTCCACGGTGTAGATGTGCTGCGCGGTGACGATCAGATCCGCCGGAGACGGCGTCTGGGCTCTTGCCGCATGGGCGCCGGCGGCCGCGGCCAGCCAGCAGAGGAGAGTGCGCGTAGAACGTCGCATAGGTCGTCTCTGAAGTCGTTCGGGTTGGCCGGACAAGCTAGCCGTTTCGTGCGCGAACGGGAACGCGACCGGACCTGCCACGCGAGAAGTGAGGCGTGACAAGGCCTCTCACGTCTCACCCGGCCGTCTCACCCCTCACGGCTCCCTTCTCACGTCTCTACTGGGGTGCCGCCGTCCACACGTTGTTGGCGCGATTCACGTCCGGATACACGCCCCGCGGGTCAATCGTCACCCGCACCACGTGCGCCCGCCAGCGGCGCGTGAAGATGAACGGCGCGCCCCGGTACCACGCCTCGACCGGGAGCTTGACGTGTTCGGTCGTGCCATCGGCGAGCGCGATCTCGAGGTCCAGCGGCGCGACCATCTCCGCCTTGTTCGAGAAGAAGATCCGCGCGATGGTCACGCCCGCCGTGTCGCGCTGCGCCACCGAGTCCACCGACTGGTCGAGGTGGTCGGTGCGATAGAACCAGCTCCTCCAGTACCAGGAGAGATCTTCCCCCAGCGCGTCGTTCATCGTCCGGAAGAAGTCGGCCGGCGTCGGGTGCTTGAACGCCCAGCGGCGGGCGTACTCGCGGAACGCCTGGTCGAAGGCCGTCGAGTCCACCACCTGCTCGCGCAGGAAGTGCAGCCCGGCCGCGGTCTTGGGATAGTGGAGCATGCTGCTCAGGAACGGCGGGTTGCGGTCCTGGGGCTCCATGATCGGTGCCTCGCGGCCCGAGTAGTGGGTGAGCAGCGCGACCCACCATGCCACGCCGTGGCCCATCTCCGGGCCGTTGCTCGTCGCGGTGTCGTCCGGGTAGCGGTCGTGGAACGAGAAGTAGTCGATGAAGGTGTTGAACCCCTCGTCCTGCCACCCGTAGAGCCGCTCGTTGCTGCCCACGGTCATCGGGAACCACTCGTGGCCGAGCTCGTGCGTGGTCACGAAGTAAAGACCGTGCTCGTCATGCCGCTCCGAGCAGAAGACGATCATGGGGTATTCCATCCCGCCGACGGGGCCGTTGACGTTGATCGCCGTCGGGTACGGGTACCGGAGCCAGCGGGAGTGGTGCATGATCGTGTGGCGGCCCATGTCGGCCGCCTGCGACCAGAGGGGGAGCGCCGCCGGCGGGTAGAGGGCCTGGATCAGCACACCCTCCCATCCCGACGCGTCCCACATGAAGTTGGGCGCCGCCGCCCACGCCACGTCCCGGACGTTCTGTGCCTTGAACCGCCAGGTGCGCGTCGCGCCGGTGCCCGGCGGCAGCAGCGCCGGCGTCCCGACTTCCTCGCGCGTGATGATGTGAATCGTGGTATCGGACGTCACGGCGAGCGCCAGGCGGCGTCGCTGCTCCGCCGTGAGCACCTGCGCCGCGTTCTGCAGCACGCCCGTGCCGGTCACGGTGTAGCCGGCGGGCGCCGTGATGCTGAAGTCGAAGTCGCCGTATTCCAGGTAGAACTCGCCGTTGCCGAGAAACTGCGCCGTGTTCCAGCCGATCACGTCGTCGTACACCGCCATCCGTGGGTACCATTGCGCGATCTCGTACAGCCATCCCTCGGGGAAGCGCTCGCGGCCCGTCCGGCCCTGCCGCGGCACCATGTTGTGCCAGGCGACGTCAAGCGCGATCACGCCCTTCGGGGGAAGCGGCCGGTCGAGTTCCACTCGCATCATCGTCGCGTTCACCCTATAGGCGAGCGGCGCCGACACCGGCTTCGCGCCTGCCCGCGCGGCGCGCAGCACGCCGACCCGCTCCAGCACGAAGCCGCCCACGAAGTTGGGCTCCCCGCCCCCGGCGCCCGGCGTGAGGGCCGCGGTACGGCTGTCGGCCGAATAGAGGTTCTGGTCGAGCTGCATCCAGACGTAGCTGAGCGTGTCGGGCGAGTTGTTCGTGTAGCGAATCGTCTCCTGGCCGCTGACGCTCAACGTGGTCGTGTCCAGCGACGCCTGGATCGTGTAGTCCGCGCGCTGCTGCCAGTAGAGCGGGCCCGGCCGTCCGGAGCCGGTGCGGTACGCGTTCGGCGTGGGCAGCGCCAGCGGCCGGAACGCCGACGTGTCCGGCACTCCGGGGCGGGTCGCCGCGAGCGGTTGCTGGGCCGGCGCCGCGGCGGCGTGCACCGCGAGCGCAAGACAGGCGATGAAGATCGGTCTGGTCATCTGATCCACCGGGATCGGGTTGAGCTCCATGAGTCGGATCGGTCGTGACGGATTCGGCAGCGATCAGATCATACCTCATCCGTCTCCAACCCGCATTCGGCAGGGGCTGCCCCGGCAGGCGGCGGCGAGTACGTGCACGCCGCGCCGGTCCGCAGGCACATCCCGCGCCCGCATGGACGACTGATAATATCCCCATTCCCTGGAGCGCGAACAGCGATGGGTTTGGTCCGCTTTTTGCCGCTTCTTCCATAATGCCACGCGCAGAGGAGCACAGGTGCAGCTGGAGCGGGGCACGGACGGCCGGGCGATGCTGTCGGACGCCTTTCAGCGCGAGGCGCGGCTGGTGCGCGACCTCACCGAGGCGCTCCCGGTGGAGGCCCGGACGATCTTCTTTCGGCAGCTGGACGATCTGCTCGGACTCATCGCCGAGCCGCGGTGCGCGGAGTACCAGGCGGACGGGGTACCGTGTCCCGTGGTGGGCGTGAGTTGCGAGCTATGCGGCCGCGCGACCCAGTGGGTTCGCGATCTCAGGGAAGCCATCGCTAGGAGCTCCACATGACTGCAGATGCCGGGGTCGGGGTGCTCGAGGCGGCGCAACACGCGGAGGCGCCGGCCGAGGAAGGGCCGGTGCTCCTGAAGGGCTGCGAGGCGATCGCCGAGGCGGCGATCCGCAGCGGCATGGACGCGTATTTCGCCTACCCGATCACCCCGCAGACCGACATACCGGAGTACCTCGCCGAGCACATGCCGCCGCTCGGCAAGACCTTCACGCAGGCCAACTCCGAGATCTCCGCGATCAACATGGTCTACGGCGCGGCGGGGGCCGGGCTTCGGGTGATGACGTCGTCCTCGAGCCCGGGGATCAGCCTCAAGCAGGAGGGGATCTCGTACATCGCGGGGGCGGAGCTGCCGTGCGTGGTCGTGAACGTGATGCGCGGCGGCCCGGGCCTCGGCACGGTGTACGGCTCGCAGGAGGACTACTGGCAGTCGGTGAAGGGCGGTGGGCACGGCGGCTACCGGATGCCGGTGCTGGCGCCGGCGACGGTCCAGGAGTGCGCGGACCTGACGATGCTGTGCTTCCGGCTGGCCGACCTGTACCGCACGCCCACGCTGCTGTGCCTCGACGGCACGCTCGGCCAGATGTGGGAGAACCTGCAGTTCAAGCCCCGGGACGACAGCGGCCTGCCGCCGAAGGACTGGGCGACGACCGGCACGCGGGGCATCCGGAAGCCGAACCTGGTGAACAGCATCATCATCGAGCCGCCGGAGCTGGAGGCGCACAACCGCTCGCTGCACGCGAAGTACGCGCGGATCGTCGAGCGGGAGCAGCGCTGGGAATCGGTCGCGACCGATGACGCGGATCTGGTGATCGTGGCGTTCGGCCTCGCCGGGCGGATCGCACGCACGGCCCTGGAGGCACTGCGGAACAAGGGGCGGAAGGTGGGGCTGCTGCGGCCGATCTCGCTGTTCCCGTTCCCGGTCGAGGGGTTCCGGCCGCTGGCCAAGCGGCTGCGCCGGTATCTGGTGGTCGAGATGAACGCGGGGCAGATGGTCGAGGACGTGAAGCACACGCTGTTCGATCTCGGCTGCCTCGACCCGGTGAGCTTCTACGGGCGGCAGGGCGGCGTGATCCCGACGCCGGAGGAGATCGCCGACGTGGTCGTGCGCGAGTTCGCGCAGGGAGGTGCCCGGTGACCGCGACGGCGACGGAAGGCGTGATCCTGCCCCGGGTCGAGTTCGACGCGGTCGAGTGCAAGGGGTGCGGGCTGTGCATCGAGGCCTGTCCCGAGCACATCGTCGAATTCGCCGACATGTTCAACCACCGCGGGGTGCGCCCGGCCAAGCTGATGGAGGACACGCTCGCCAAGTGCACGGCGTGCGGGAACTGCGCGGTGGTCTGCCCCGACGGCGCGGTGACGGTGGAGAATCTCCGGAAGCACCTGCGCTACGGGAAGAACCGGCTCCGCTGCGGCGAGATGCACTACTGCCCGGGCTGTGACGAAGGCACGGTGCACGAGCTGCTGGCCGAAGTGATCGACGAGCTGGGGATCCGGGACGTGACGGTGGGGGTGGCCTCGGTCGGGTGCACGGTGTTCGCCTACCGGTACATCGACATCGACTGGCAGCAGGCGGCGCACGGGCGTGCCACCAGCGTCGCGTGGGGGATCGAGTGCCAGCATCCGGAGCTGCGCGTCTTCACCCTTCAGGGGGATGGGGACCTCGCGGGCATCGGGATCGGCGAGACGTTCCACGCCGCGGCCCGCGGCGATCCGACGGTCGTGGTCTTCCTCAACAACGCCATCTACGGAATGACCGGCGGCCAGCTGGCGCCGACGACGATGATGGGCCAGGTGACGGCGACGTCGCCGGAGGGGCGCAACCGCCAGGTGCACGGGTACCCGATCACGATGACCGAGGCGCTGGCGATGCAGCAGGGGTGCTCGTTCGCGGTGCGCGCGACGGTGCACGATGCGCCGGCGATCCGGAAGACGAAGAAGTACATCCGCCAGGCGTTCCTGAACCAGGAGAAGAACCGGAGCCTGTCGGTGCTGGAGATCGTCTCGAGCTGCCCGTCGGGCTGGAAGCTCGAGCCGATCGACGCCCACAAGTACCTGGTGAAGGAGATGCTCTCCGTCTACAAGCCGGGCGTGATCAAGGAGCCGCCGGGGGGGATGCCGCGATGATCGATCGCATCATGATTTCGGGCAGCGGCGGCGACGGCGCCGTCTTCCTCGGCAAGGTCCTGTCCTGGGCCGCGATGTCGAAGGGGTACCACACCACCGGCCTGCCGTCGTACGGGCCGGAGATCCGCGGCGGCACGTCGCGGACGGAGGTGATCGTCGCGGACGGGCCCATCGGCTCGCCGGTGAACACCACGTTCGAGAGCCTGATCGTGTTCAACGACATGTCGCTCGAGAAGTTCGAGCCGGGCGTCGTGCCCGGCGGGCTCATCGTCTCCAACGCCGACGTGGTGACGCGGCCGGTCGGGCGCGACGACGTGACGGCGCTGGGTGTGCACGCCAGCGCGGAGGCGCAGAAGCTCGGCAACAGCCGGCTCATGAACGTCGTGACGCTCGGAGTCTGGACGGCGAAGAAGGGCGACGTGCTGGACCGCGCGGCGCTGGTCGAGGGGCTCAGGCACGTGGCGAAGCACCCGAAGCTGTTCGAGCTGAACTGCCAGGCCCTCGACCGCGGGCTGGCGCTGGCACGGGAGCTGATGGAGCGGGAGGCCGCGCTAGCTCGCCGCTGAGGCGTGCAGTTTCTGGATGATCGCGTCGGCTTCCCGGAGCCGGCGTGTGAGCGTGCGGATGACGCCCTCGGCGATCTCCACCTGCTCGTGCAGGATCTCGTAGAATTCGTCGCTCCCGATCCGCAGGACTTCCGTTTCGTCTTCGGCGGTGGCCGTCCCGCTGCGCGGAACCTCGTCGAGGACGGCCATTTCGCCGAAGGCGTCGCCGGGCCTGAGCTCGGCGAGGGACTCGCCGCCGCTTGCGATCGCCACTTTCCCGCGCACCATCACGTACAACGCGTCGCCCATCTCGCCTTCGTGGAAAATGGTCTGGCCCGGCGCATACGTCTCGATCTCGGCGATGCGCGCGATCGCGGCGAGGTCCTCGCCGCTGGCACGCTCGAAGACGGGGGCGCTCTTCAGGAACAGGATCTTCTCGATGGTGGCGTACAAGGGGTCCTCCGGAATGGGGCGCCCTTCGAGGCGCGCCAGCGACCGGGCGGCGTGGCGCGCCACGGTGCGGTCGGGATCGGCGAGCAGGGGGCGGATCAGGGCGGCGGCGCCCGATGGGTTGGCGGCCGCCACCGCGCGCAGGGCGCCCTCGCGCACCAGCGGGTCGCGGTGCGAGAGCAGCCGGGCTCCCTCCTCGGCGCCAACCGGGTCCTGGCGGCGGGCGAGCGCGTCCAGTGCCAACAGCACCACGTAGGGGTTGGGGTGCCGGCAATGCCGCCGCATGAACTCGGCCGGGGCGGGGGGTCGAGGCACCAGCGCCGCGGCAGCCTTCATCTTCTCGTGCAGCGGCGCATCGTCGAGATACGGAATCACCAGCGGCCGCAGCGCGCCGTCCAGCAGCGTGTCGAGCACCTCGATCGCGTTGGCGCGGCGCGCCGGGTCCCCGATGCGCTCGCGCACCAGCCCGATGGCCTCGGGATCGTAGCGCAGCTCGAGGATGCGCAGCACGCGCCGCACCGCCCGCTGATGCCGGAATTCGAACACCTCGTCCAGGAGCGGCGTCGCATAGAGGGGCCGCGCCTGCTCCCAGCCGAGGACGTTCCCGTAGCTCTCGGCGATCTCGGCGGTGACCAGCACCTGGATCGCTTCCACGGGCTCGGCTTCGCGGTGCAGCGACTGGCGGATGTGCGACAGGGCCGCGAGGATGCGCAGCCGCAGGTGGCTGTCGTCCACCCGGGCCTGACTGCGCAGCCGGTCGTACGTCTCGGGGAGGGGGATGCGCCGCAGCAGACGGGGGATCTGCAGCTTCACGTTGCGGCTCTCTGCCGGGTCGGCCATCAGGTCGCACAGCGGCCGCACGGCCGGCTCCCCGACGGCGATCAGGGCCTGACCCGCGCGGCTGCGGGTGGGCGGGTCGTTGAGCGCCGCGATCAGCAGCGGCACGAGCCGCGGATCGGCGACTCCCGGCGCCGAACGCAGCGCCGCCCGGCGGACCGCGGGATCGGCGTCCTCCATCAGCTTCTTCAGGGGCCGGTATGCGCCCGAGCCGAGGTCCCGGAGGGCGCGCGCCGCCTCGACACGGTCCTCCCGCTGCTGGGAGGCGAGCAGCTTGGCGAGCTGTGCGCCGCCCACGATGCCGCCCTCCACGCCACCATGCGCGAGCAGCCCGGCCAGTGCGGCGACCCGGACGTCGTCCGAGCCGTCGTCGAGCAACGGGGCGAGCGCATCCACGGCCTCGTCCCGGGCGAGCGCCGCGTAGGCCGTGGCGGCAGCGGCCCGCACGGCCGGCACGGCGTCGCCCAGCGCCGCGAGAGCGGGAGCGGCGTCCCCGGTGCCGAGGTTTCCCAGCTGCGTCAGAGCCGCCGTGCGCACCATGGCGTCGGGATGCCGGGCCAGCCGGGCGAGCGCGGCGACGAAATCGGCGGACCGCTCTCCCTCGAGCTGCTCGAGCGCCAGCAGCACCTGGCGGGCATCGCCTGCCTCCAGGACGCGGAACAGCGCCTGCCGCCCGGAGGGGTCGAGCAGGTACTCGTGGTCCAGCGCGAGCGCCCCCCGCGCGCTGAGCGTCGCCTCGAGCTGCCGGAGGTAGCGACGCCGGACGACGGGGATCATGGCGAGCCACCCGACGACGAGCGGCAGCGAGACGTACGACATCAGCCATGCGTGCCGGAGGAGGGGGACGAATACGATCACCGCGAGGCCGGCCAGGCCGTACCCCATCGGCTTGACCACCGCTTCCAGGAAGGCGCGCGCGCGCACCTTCACCTGCGGGGGGAAGGGCACGTACAGCGCCTGGAACGTCGTCTCCTGGATCGTGTACTGGAACCCGTTGTCCGCGAACTTCATCACCGTCGCGACGGCGAGCTTCGGGATCGCGAGCAGCGCCGCGCTCGCCGCCCCGAAGACCGTCGGCATCGTCGCCATGCCCCAGCCCACCCCGAGCCGGGCCAGGATTCGCGGCGTCGCGACGATCTGGAAGAGGAACCCCAGCGCGCCGGCGCCCGCGTAGAAGAGGCTGAAGAACTGCGCCAGCTGGTCCTCGTGATACGTCGCGCGGGCAATCGCCTTGAACTGGTAGTCGCCGATGTTGAGCGCGGTGAAGGCCAGCAGCAGGATGATCGCCAGGCTGCGGACGTAGGGGTCCGCGAGCACGTTGGGCGGCGGCCCGACGCGCCGCGGCTGAGCCCCGGCGCGCGCGGCTCGCTCCGCCCGCGGCTGCCGGCTCACCGGGATCGCCAGCGCCCCGAACCCGAGCATCAGCGCCGCCAGCACGAAGATCAGCTGATCCGTGCCGATCGCCCGCACGATCGCGCCGGTCGTCAACCCCACGGCGACCGACGCCAGGAGCCGTGCCGAGCCGATCGTGCCGAACAGGCGCTTGGCGGAGCGCGCGTCGTGGAGGTCGTTCGCCTCCGTCCAGAACTGCACGATGAACAGGTTGGAGACGATCTCGGTCCAGACGTAGAACACCGGGTAGATCCAGGGCGCGCGCGAGCGGACCACACCCCAGGTGACGAGGTAGGTGGCGATCCCCACCGACGCGGACAGCACGATCAGCCGGTCGCGCGCCATGCGATCCGCGATCCTGGAGTACAGCACCGCGGTGATCGCGGAGGCGACGCCGTAGACGACGAACATCCACGGCAGGGCCGCCAGCGAGTAACGGCTCAGGAACAGCGTGTCCCGGACCGTGCGGCCGAGGAAGAAGATCGCCGACGCGAGGAACAGGTGGAGGAACAGCAGCGCGGTCCGGCGTCCCTCGCCGGGCCGGATGTTCAAGGCCGCGCCGAGAAATCCGTCGAATGCACCCCGGATGCGACCCATCAGGCGCCCGCCGGGTACCGAGGCGGGTGGCCCGCGAGCACCTCCCGAGCCGCGTGCATGACAGGGTGTACGACCAGGGGGCGGGGCTCGTCAAGATGGCGGGCCCCGGTCATACTTAAGGCGCTTCTGGCACGGACCCTGCGCCCTGCGGCGCAATCAGCGGGATCGAGAGGAGTGCGATGGCGAAAGACACGTTGACCATCACCGACAACCGGACCGGCAAAACCTACGAGGTTCCGGTCAGCGAAGGCACCATCAAGGCGATGGACCTCCGGCAGATCAAGACGGGGCCGGACGATTTCGGACTGATGGCCTACGACCCGGCATTCATGAACACCGCCTCCTGCCGGAGCGCGGTCACGTTCATCGACGGGGACAAGGGGATCCTCCGCTATCGCGGCTATCCGATCGAGGAGCTGGCCGCGCACTCCTCCTATCTCGAAACCGCTTATCTCGTGGTCAACGGCGAGCTGCCGACCAAGCCGCAACTCGACGACTGGCAGGCCCAGATCGCCGACCACTACATCGTCCACGAGAACATCAAGAAGTTCGTCGACGGCTTCCACTACAACGCGCATCCGATGGGGATGCTGGTGAGCACGGTGGGCGCTCTGTCCACCTACTACGAGGACTCGAAGAACATCTTCGACGCCACCTCGCGCCAGCACCAGATCTACCGGCTGCTCGGGAAGATGCCGACGCTGGCGGCCTACGCCTACCGCCACAGCCGCGGCCTTCCGTACGAGTACCCGGATCCCCGGCTGTCGTACGTC